>NZ_JBIPNG010000441.1:0-5581 GCF_044373815.1 Prosthecobacter sp.
AGAAGGATCTGCTTGGGCGCGGCCAGTGCCATCAGTGAAGTCCACGGGCTGGCGGCCATGGCCGTGATGGCGGTGGTGTGCTGGGTGACGATGACGGGCTCCAGCAGCACGTGCTCCGGTTTGGCGATGGGGCCTTCCGGCTTGCCGCTGGTGACGCTGACGGCCATATCCACCTTCGGCTTGGCGGATTTTTTGGCGATGCTCGACTTGGTGTCGAGGATGCCGCCTTTGATCCATGAGGCGATGAGATCGAGATCCTTCGGCCCCAGCGGCGCGCCTTCCGGCGGCATGAAGGGCTCTTCCTTTTTGGCGCAGGTGCTCCAGATGCGGCTACTGTCCACATTGCCGGGATCGACCACGGACCCGCCGCCGCCACCGTTCATAAGGGCGCCGAAGCTGGTCAGATCGAGGTCACCCTTCTTTTTATCGGGATTATGGCAGGAGAAGCATTTGTTCTCCAGCAGCGGGCGGATGTGATCCTGATAGGTGATTTTTTCGGCAGCGTCCTGGGCATGAAGGGACACTGCGGCGAAGGCCGCGCAAGTCAGCGAAAGGGTGGTTTTGGGCATCATAGATGGATGATGGGGTGAATTACGCACGTGGGGGGTGAAGACTTTCGTCAGAGGGGCGGTGGCCAAGAAATGTGTCAAGAAGGGCAATCCTGACGTTCAATCTTCCTGGCGGGGATGACTGCGCTAAAGGTATGCTTAGAGTGGAGGGGGGCGCATCCTTATCACTGGGCCGTTTCCAAGTCCTGTGAGAGTGCTTTCTTTCTGGGAATGATCAAAAACGAGAGCCAGCCAATCACCTTCTTCAAGCCGCTGTTTTACGTCGCGGCCTTTTTGAAGGCCGGGTTTTTGCTGCCTTTTGTCTGGCTGCGGGAGACACCGTACTTCTGGACGAATGCCGGCGGGTATCCCCTCTGGCTGCGCGATCTGGTGCTGATCTCCTACTATCCTCTCCTGCTGGCGTATGTGGGTTTGCTGTCTTTCCTGAGCTGGCTGCTGCTGTGCCAGCCTGCACGTTCCGTCAGAGGGTTTTGCGTGGAGGCCATTCTGCTGGGGGTGCTGTGGCTGGTGGTTGCCCTGGTCGCAACGCTGATGCTCGCCAACAACATCGCCAATCTCATCGACGGGCGTCCGCTCCATGATCATTAGACCGAGCAGGGCAGGGGATCGTCCCGGCTTGTCAGTGGATGTCCACAATTTTCCAGTACTCGTCATCCCTCCAGTGGGCATAGAGTGTTCTTTGCTGGAGGAAATTACGGATGACAATGGCCAGCAGGGTCATGGCCTGGGCGATGATGGCGAAGTTCGAAGCCTGCGCCAAGTCCAGGTTAGCCCCGGCCGCAGCATGAGGGCTGACGTTCATCGCTTCGAAAATGGTGATGGGGACGCGAACCACAATCAGAGCCTCCATGGTGATGAGCAAAGGACCGCATGGCACCTGGACATCGACATAGTCGCGCCGTGCTCGGCTGAGGTGACGCATGTCCCGCAGACACAGCAGCGGCTTAAACAGGTTGGCAATGGGAACGAACCACCAGAGTCCTGACCAGACGCTGCGACGGACCATGTCTCCGTACAAACGCTTCAATGAAGCAAAGGCGCAGCCCTGCCATATGGCGGTTGCGACAATGCTGATGGCTGATGCGAGCAGTGCGGTCTCAAATGCAGAACCTTCCATCAAAGACCGGGGGAGTGAGGGGATCCATCTGAACCCCTGTTTTGCAGATTGGAATTGTTGAATCGAAACCAAAGTCCAGCAGGCGATTTCAAACAGCAAAGCCGCGCTGCTGAAGATCATGCCAAACCAAAGCGCTGCAGGCAGTTCCGTCGAAGGCAGCGCTGCCACGGCTGACTGGGGCGGCGCATAAACGACCGATGCCCCCGGCAGGCTGGAGTCGAAGGGCAGGGCATTCGCGGACTGTTCCGGAGGCGGGGAGTCCGGGATGGTGGGCAGATTTGGGAGCACCTGTGCGACGGTGCTCCACTCCGCCTCGCCTGCCCTCCTTACGCGGGTGTCATCCTGCAAACGCCCGCGCTTGATGAGGCTGTGCAGCATGACCCCGCTGATGGGGCCAAAGGTAGTTTCACCGCGCAGATAATGCCATTCGTCCATTGGAAAACGAATCCTAGGCGCGGCTGCGGGCGAAAAGCAAGATCTAGACTACTTGCCCAGCTTGTAGATCGCGCCGTTCCAGTCGAGCACGAGCATTTCTCCGGCGGCGTTGGCGCAGAAGGCGGTCGGTTTGACCAGCACGGTGGGCTTCTTTTTGGGATCGGTCGCAGGTGTCTGCGGGCTGGTGTAAAGCAGCGCATTGCTCTGCTCCTTGCCGCTGTCATCGGTCTTGAGGGCCCAGACTTTGCCGAGGATGAAGTCGCCGTAGACATAGGCTCCCTGCAGCTCAGGCAGGGCTTTGCCGGTGTAAACGATGCCACCGGTGATGCTGAGGCCGTCAGCGTGGCTGTAAGCGTGGACGGGCTCGATGAACTTGGCGTCTGCAGGCGGTGTGTCGGTCATCAGGGGGAAGGCGGCGGGGCCTTCGCGGAAGTTCCAGCCGTAGTTGCCGCCATTGGTGATCCAGTTGATTTCTTCCCAGATGTCCTGGCCCACGTCCGCGCACCAGAGGTGGCCTTTGGCGTCAAAGCTCAGGCCCCAGGGATTACGGATGCCGTTCGCGTAGATCTGCGGCAGGGCGTTCACACCGCTGGCGTAGGGATTGTCGGCAGGAATGCCGTAGGCTTTCGAGTATTCGCGGCTGTTGACGTCGATGCGTAGGATCTTGCCGTAGAGCGTGGCATTGAGCTGGGACATCTTCAGTTCGCCGTTGCGCTTCGAGTTGTCGCCCACGCCGATGTAGAGGAAACCGTCCGGGCCGAAGAGGATGTTGCCGCCGTGGTGGTTCCAGTTCACCAGCGGGATTTCCAGCAGCGAGCGCTCGGTGCTTTCGTCCGCCTTGTCGCCATTGGCCTTCATCTCGGTAATGACAAGGCGCTTCGGCTTCTGCAGCGTGTAGCAGAGGTAGAAGAGGCCGTTGTCCTTGAACTTCGGGTGGAAGGCCAGGCCGTTGAGACCTTCTTCAAAAAAGCCGTCCTTCGCCTCCATGCCACGCGGGGAGAGATCCAGGAAGGTCTTGGCCTCTGTGCCCTGCTCATCCTTCGGCAGGATCAAAATCTGCCCGCGCTGCAGCGCCAGAAACTCACGGCCACTGCCATCCTCCGGGATCACCACCGCGATGGGGCGCTCCGTGGGGAGCTTTTCATAAACACGGGTCAGCTTGTGGGTGTCGGCGGCAAAAGCAGCCGAAGTGAGGAAGGCGAGACATAGAAGGGAGCGCATAGGTTCGAGATAGTCAGTCTATGCGGGCCGAGTCTTGCAGGGCAATGAAGATTTTTTGCGGGGGAGAGCTGCTGGTAAGAGTCTCTTCTTCCTAATTAGGCACCCGCTCGCGCCAGTAATCGGGTTCACGACTTGTGTGGGCGATGGCGACGATGTGAATGCTGCCGTCAGCTTCGTCATGCCAATAGACGACATGGTAAGGGAAGCGCTCGACGCGCACCTTGCGGGCGTCCCGACGAAATTTCCGGTGCCGAGCTGGATCATTGCCTGCCCCGGCGACGGCGGTCTCGACCTCTTTGAGGAAGCGCTCACCCAGCTCCCGTCCGCCGCGTTTGGCGAGGTAAAGAGCGGAGCAGTTCAGCTCACACTTCGCTTCGTCATCCCAGGTGATTGGAGTCATTCGCGGGCTGCGGCGTTATAGCTGCGCGAGCAATTGGTGGGCCTCGCTCATGACTTCCGCGTGCGGGATGCGGCGGCTGGCGCCGCTGCGTGCGGCTTCGATCCGGCGGTCAATCTCGGCACACCATGCGGGGCTGAGTTCAGCATCGTCAGCGGCATCCACACTCTCAATGAGACAAGCGGCCATGCGGGAGCGATCTTCCACAGGCAGGAGCAGCGCGTTTTGCAGGACGGTCTCAAAGGCGGCAGTCATGAAATGAGGATAACAGGAGACAGATGCGCGGTCAAGAGCTCTCCAGACTCGCCTGCATGTGCTCGATGTCAGGCCAGCAGATCATTGACCGCCCGCCGAATGCTTCTATCCTGCGCGTCCCTAATTACCATGAGCAACGCCACCGCCATCACCCCCACACGCGCCCAAGATTTCCCCGAATGGTACCAGCAGGTCGTTCGTGCCGCCGACATGGCGGAGAACTCCGAGGTCCGCGGCTGCATGGTGATCAAGCCGTGGGGCTACGGCCTGTGGGAAAACATCCAGCGCCAGCTCGATGTGAAATTCAAGGCCACCGGCCATGTGAACGCCTACTTCCCGCTGCTGATCCCCCTGAGCTATCTCGAAAAGGAAGCGCAGCATGCCGAGGGCTTTGCCACCGAGTGCGCCGTGGTCACGCATCACCGTCTGGAAGTGCAGAAGCAGCCGGACGGCACCACGAAGATGATCCCCACCGGCGAACTCGCCGAGCCCTTCGTGATTCGCCCGACTTCCGAAACGATCATCGGCGCCGCCTTCGCCCGCTGGGTGGAAAGCTACCGCGACCTGCCGCTGCTCATCAATCAGTGGTGCAACGTCATGCGCTGGGAGATGCGCCCACGCCTCTTCCTGCGCACCGCCGAGTTCCTCTGGCAGGAAGGACACACCGCCCATGAAACCGCCGAGGAGGCCATCGTGGAAACACGCACCATGCACAAAGTGTATGAAGACTTCATGCGCGACCACCTCGCCATCCCCGTGATTCCTGGCGAGAAGACCGAGCGCGAGCGTTTCCCCGGTGCCGTGCAGACCTTCACCGTCGAAGCGATGGTGCAGGACAAGAAGGCCATCCAGGCCGGCACGTCGCACTATCTCGGTCAGAACTTCGCCAAGGCCGCGAACATCCAGTTCCTCGGCCGTGACAACACACGTCAGCTGGCCCACACCACGAGCTGGGGCGTCAGCACGCGCATGATCGGCACGGTCATCATGGCCCATGGCGATGACGACGGCGTCATCATTCCACCACGCGTGGCCCCGAACCAGATCGTTATCCTGCCCGTCACGCCGAAGGCTGACACGCGCGATGAAGTCATCGCCGCCTGCGAAGCGCTGGCGCAGACACTGCGCACGCAAATGTTCGCCGGTGAGCCGCTGCGCGTGCACGTGGACAAGCGCGACCTCCAGGGCGGCGCGAAGAACTGGGAATGGATCAAGAAGGGCGTGCCGATGCGTCTTGAAATGGGACCTCGCGACATCACCAGCCGAAGCGTGGCCGTGTGCCGTCGCGATCAGGGACCGAAGGCCAAGGAGTTCGTGCCCAAGGAAGAGTTCATTCAGTCTGTGACGGAGCGCCTACAGGAGATTCAGGATGCGCTGCTCGCACGTGCCACCTCACTGCGTGACGCGAACATGAAGAAGCTCGAAACCCTCGAAGAGTTCAAAGCCTTCTTTGCCGAAGACTCCGAAGGCGGCTTCGCCATGATGCACTGGGCCGGCAGCAGCGACGATGAAGACACCCTCAGCAAAGACCTGAAGGTGACCATTCGCTGCATCCCTCACGGCGATCAGTTTGCTGAGGAAGGCAAG
>NZ_JBIPNG010000074.1:0-18408 GCF_044373815.1 Prosthecobacter sp.
AAGCTGGCGGTGCTGCGCCAGGCCACGTGGCGGGTGGAGTGAGGGCGGCTCAAGGAGGAGTGCGCGGAATGAATTCCGTGCTCCTTGTGCAGCATCACCGCCCCGCGCTACATTGCGATCCTGCCATGAAATGTTTTTTGCTCTTGTCTGCCTTCCTCGTCGCGCTGTGCAAGCTGCATGCGCAGACCACCCGACCCGAAGCCGCGCCTGCCCAGCTCAAACTCAACGCACCGCTCGATTACCAGGTCTTTCAACGCAGAGATGCTCGCCAAGGTAGCATCACGATCTCCGGCGTGTTTGCACAGATGCCCAAGGAGGTCTTGGTGCGATCCGTGGTGAATGGACAAACCAGCGGCTGGACACCGCTCAAGGTAGCGATCAATGACTTGTCATTCAGCTCAGGATTTGAACTGCCCGCAGGTGGCTGGCACCGGCTCGAACTTCGCACCCAACTGAATGGCAAGGTGATCGAAGAAGCGACGGTCGAACACGTCGGCATCGGTGAGATTTTCATTGTCGCCGGTCAGTCAAACTCGGCGAACCACGGTGAAGAAAAGCAATCCACGCAGACAGGTCGTGTCTCCGTCTGTGATGGTCGGCGCTGGCAGCTTGCGAACGATCCGCAGCCCGGCGCCAGCGGCCAGGGCGGCAGTTTCATGCCGCCGCTCGGCGATGCACTGGTGAAGAAATTCAATGTGCCGGTCGCCTTCATCCCCTGTGGTATCGGAGCGACCAGTGTGCGGGAATGGCTGCCGAAAGGCGTGCCGTTTCCGCAACCTCCAACGATCGAATCCCGTGTGCAGAAGCTCCCCGGCGGTGGGTGGGAAAGCAACGGCACGGCCTATGCCAGGTTGCTTCAGCTCATGCAGAACGCCGGCCCGCATGGCTTTCGCGCCGTGCTCTGGCATCAGGGCGAGAGTGATGCGAACCAGAGGGACCCAAACCGTACACTGCCAGGAAAGCTGTATCGCGAGTATCTGGAAAACATCATTTCCAACTCCCGCCGCGACATCGGCTGGAAGGCCCCGTGGTTTGTCGCACAGGCCAGCTACCATGTGCCTGGAGATGAAGGCTCCCCCGACATCCGCTCGGCACAGGCATCCCTGTGGCGAGACGGCGTCGCTCTCGCAGGGCCGGACAGCGATGCCCTCAAGGGCGAACTTCGCGAGCGACAGGGCAAGGGCGTGCACTTCAGCGGCGCAGGCCTGCGTGAGCATGGCAGCCGTTGGGCCGCTCAAATCATTCCTTGGCTGGAGCGGGAGTTGAAATGAAGTGTTCTACGCGAAAGACTCGGGCCTGCCGCCCGCTTCTTATGTCCATGCTCCTGCGCCACTTTCTGATCTCCACGCTTTTCATCACCTCCGGCTTTGCTGAATCCAACTGGCCGCAGTTTCGGGGTGAGGGTGGGCTTGGGCTCGGCACTGGGAAACCGCCGGTGGAGTTTGGAGCGGAGAAGAATTTGAGATGGCAGGTGGAGGTGCCGTTTGGGCATTCGTCGCCATGCATTTGGCAGGACAAGATCTCGCTCACGGGGCTGGATGGCGGCAAGCTGGTCACGATTTGCCTGAGCCGGAAGGATGGGCATGAGCTGTGGCGTGCGGCGGCGCCGGCGGAGAAGGTGGAAGGCGCGCACCGCATCGGCAGTCCGGCCACGCCGACCTGCTGCACGGATGGTGAGCGCTTGATCGCCTACTTTGGCTCTTACGGCGTGCTGGCGTATGACTGGAATGGCAAGGTGCTGTGGCAGAAACCGCTGCCTGCGCCGATCGTGGAGTTTGGCACCAGCGCCTCGCCCATCATCGCGGATGGCAAGGTGATCATCGTGGCGGATCAGGATGTGGGCAGCTACATGATCGCGCTGGATGTGAAGACGGGCGAGCCCGTGTGGCGAGTGGATCGCAGCGAATTCCGCCGCAGCTTTTCCACCCCGTTCATCTGGCGACATGACGGCATTGAGGAACTCATCGTGAGCGGATCGCTCCGGACGCGCAGCTACGATCTCAAGGACGGCAAACTGCGCTGGTCTGCCAGTGGCATGGCGCGCGTGTCCAACACCAGCCCCATTGCGGTGGGCGATGTGCTGATCGTCTGCGGTTGGAACGCGGGTGGGGATCCAGACGATCGCGTGGAGATGGAGCCGCATGAAGCCTTCCTCGCCGCGCATGATGCCGACAAAAACGGTCTGCTGAGCGAGAAGGAGTTTCCTGAGGGACCCTTGCGCGACCGCTTCACCATCATCGACGCGGACAAAAACGGCACGGTCAACCAGGCCGAGTATGACGCCATGCGCGACATCTTCGCCAAGGCGGCGAACCAGCTCTTTGCCATCAAGGCCGGTGGCAGCGGCGACATCACGGACACGCACGTGATCTGGCGGCAGACGAAGCAACTGCCGTATGTGTTTTCTCCGGTCATTGCCAATGGGCGCGTCTTCACCGTGAAAGGTGGCGGGCTCGCCTCTGCGTATGATGCGAAGAGTGGCAGCCCGATCTTCCAAGCCGAGCGCCTGGATGCCTCTGGCGAGTACTATGCTTCTGCGGTGACTGCCGATGGCCGTGTGTATGTCACTTCGCAGCGCGGTGTGATCTCCGTGCTCGATGCGTCGAGCGACACGCTGAAAGTGCTGGCGAAGAACGACCTCAAAGCGCCTGTGTTTGCCTCACCTGCGATTGTGGATGGCGTGATCTACGTGCGCACGAACAAGCACTTGTGCGCGTTTGGTCACTGAGAGATGCGCTCATTTCGAATCAGCAGCCAAAACACGGCGGCAATGATGTAGAGAGCGCCAAAGCCTGCCAGCACGGCATTCCAGCCACCGGCGTGGGCGAGCAGCCAAGGCACGAGGATGGGGAATGCTGCGGCGCCCAGATTGCCGCACATGTTGGTCGTCGCGCTGAGCGTGGCCACATGGGGTCCGCCGATGTTCATCACGGTGGCGCCGAGGCAGGGGTTGGCCGTGGCGGCGCAGAACATGCCCGCACTGATCACCAGTACGGCGATCACCGGATTCGCGACGAACCAGGCGCAGAAAATCAAGCCTGCACACAGCAGCAGGGCGGTGGCGGTCAGGCCCTGCCGCGCAAGGCGCTGGCTGCCCGTCCGACGCAGCAGCACATCTGAGAGCAGGCCGCCGGCCATGCAGCCCGTCACATCGGCCAGCAGCGGCAGCGTGGTGAGCCAGCCGGAGCCGAGGATGGTCACCCCGCGTTCCTCCTGCAGGTAGGTGGCAAACCAGCTGGCAAAGAAAATGTACCCTGCCGCACGGCAGAACTGCTGGAGGCACAGGCACCACAGCGCCGGACTGCGCAGGAGCAGCCCCCAAGGCACGCGCGGAGTTTCCGCTGCTTCATGCGGGGCGTCCTGCTCAATCTGCGCACGTTCGGCGGCATTCACCGCCGGGTGTTCCGCCGGCCGGTTCCGGTACCACACCGCAAACCACGCCGCCCACAGCACCCCGGGCACGGCATACCACACGAACATCCAGCGCCAGCCGATGCTCACCACGAGCCAGGCCGTCAGCGGCGCGGCGATGATGCTGCCCACGGACATGAAACCGCTGAACGCGCCGGAGGCGGAGGCCTGGGCCGTGCGTGGAAACCAGCGCGCCATCACCGTGGTGCCCACCGGCACCAGTCCTGCCTGCGCCATGCCCATGAAGGCGCGTGCACCCGTCATCACGGCCAGATTTCCCCATGCCAGGCACGCCGTGGCCAATGACCACAGCACGCCATACAGCGACAACGACCAGCGCGATCCCAGCCGCTGCGCCAGCATGGCCGCAGGGATCTGGCACAGCGCATACGGCCAGAAGAACGAGCTCATGAGCATGCCCGACTGCTCCTTGGTGATGCCGAGCTCCGCACGGATGGTGCTCTCAGCCGGCCCCACGCCATTGCGCGTGAAATACGCCAGCGCCGCCCCCGCGCAGATGCCTGCGAGGACGATGAAGCGGGTCCGGGTGGGTTTCATGGTAGAATGATGATGGGTAAAATGATTTCCAGGTAAGTTCTTTTCAAAACATCCTCGTACCCGACATCATTTTACCAACCATGCCCATCGAAACATCCATTCCTATCCATTGCATTAGTCAGCAGGAGTTTCACGAGATTGACGCGCGAATGATGGCGCATGCTTTTGACATCCAAAATGAGTTTGGACGATTGCTCGACGAGGTCATTTACAAGAAAACACTGGCCGAACGCTGCATCTCTGATGGCATGCCGACCAGACGAGAGGTGGGCATCCGTGTGGAACACAAATCGTTCGCCAAGGAATACTTCATCGACCTTTTGCTGTGTGACAGCACGGTCATCGAAGCCAAAACGGCCAAAGAAACCCTCGCAGCGCATCGCGGCCAGGGAATCAATTACCTGCTGCTTGCTGGAACGAAACACGGCAGCTTGGTGAACTTTCGTCCACCGCGAGTCGTGCGGCATTTTCTCTCCACACGTCTCACGCACGATATTCGCCGCACATTTGAAACCATGGAATCAAACTGGCCGTCCGATGAGGCGTTTACGAACCTGCGAGATGGTGTGATTGAACTGGGCCGGGACATTGGCCTGGGCCTCGATCTACCTCTTTATCGAGAGGCCATATCGCATTTGATGCAAAACACCCGGCATCTTGTGACATTGAAGAATGGGAATTCATTGGTGGGCCATCACGAGATGACATTGCTGACACCCGATGTGGGCTTGGCGATAACGGCCCTGAATGAAACGGGCGACTTTAAAATCCATCTGCATCGCTTACTGGCTTTGACGCCTCTGTCAGGCATTGCCTGGATCAATTTGAAACTCAGTGAAGTGCGTTTTGAACACCTCAAAAGGTAAAATGATGGCGGGTAGAATGATGTCTTCTGAAACCATCAATCCGAATCATTTTACCCTTAATCATTCTACCAGTCGGCCACGCCACCGTCGGGGCTGAACTCGCGCAGCACGATTTCCTGCTGGATTTGAAACTCGGCGAAGTGCGCTTTGAACACCTCAAAAGGTAAAATGATGGCGGGTAGAATGATGTCTTCTGAAACCATCAAATTCGAATTATTTTACCCTTCATCATTCTACCAGTCGGCCACGCCACCGTCGGGGCTGAACTCACGCAGCACGATTTCCTGCTGGAAGGGATGCTTTTTCACCTCTGCTTCGTTGATCGTGATGCCGAGTCCGGGCTTGGTGTTTGGGCGGACGATGCGGCCTTGTTTTTCGATGATGAACCCTTCCTCCACCACGTCCTGTCGCCATGGCACATCGTTGTGGACGGTTTCGCAGATGATGTAGCTCGGCTGTGAAAAGCCGAACTCCAGCGATGCGGCGGTGCTGACAGGTCCCTGCGGATTGTGCGGCGCGAGGGAGATGCGGTGAGCCTCTGCCAGCGCGGCGATGCGCTTGGCTGCGCTCAGTCCGCCGCAGTGGGTGATGTCGAGCTGGCAGATCTCCACCGCGCGTTTCTCAAACATGTCCTTGAAGGCCTCCAGGTTCGTCACGCGCTCGCCACTGGCCACGGGTGTGGTGAGTGCGGCATTGATGCGGGCGAGTCCGTCCACGCATTCGGGCCAGCAGGGCTCTTCGAAGAAGTAGAGGCCGAAATCATCGAGGGCTTTGCCGAACTTGAGCCCCATTGCGGGAGAGGGCCGCGCATGGCAGTCCACCATGATGTCGATGTCTGGCCCCACAGCCTCCCGCATCGCGGCCACGGCGGCAGCTGCGGCGCGCACGGGCTTCTGGCCTTCGATGGGCATCGTGCTGGGCACCGCCATGCTCTTGAAGGCGGTGTAGCCATCCGCCACGGCAGCCTGCGCCAGCTCGGCGAAGCGTTTGGCGTTGTCGGCGGGCGTTTGATAAAAGTCCTCCATCTTGCCGCCACCGAGGTGGCAGTAGGTGCGCACAAAATCACGCACTGGACCGCCGAAGACCTTGGAGAGCGGCATGTTCGCCACCTTGCCCACGATGTCCCACAGCGCGAGATCGATGCCTGCGATGGCCGTGGCGCGCACGATGCCGTGCCCATGCCAGAAGTGCTGCCGATACATCACCTGCCACAGGTACTCCACCCGCGTGGGGTCTTCGCCGATGAGGAGATGCGACATGTCTTCGATCGCCCCGACAATGCTGCGTGTGTGCCACTCCAGCGTCGCCTCGCCCCAGCCGATGAGACCGGGCTGGTCCGTGACGACCTTGACGAAGATCCAGTTTCGCATCCGCGCGTGGCAGACGAGTGTTTCGATGGCGGTGATTTTCATGGGTCGATGTGTTTGGAAATGGATTCGATCAGCTGCTCCAGACTGCCCGCCACGACGACGGCAATGGTCTCCTGATAGATGCCGGTGTCGTAAATCTCACGCGGTGGCAGGTAGGAGGCGCCCCAGTCGGCGGCGATGGTGGCCACGAGGACGACTTTATCCGGAAAGCGGCGGCGCAGTTCGGTTTGCAGGAGGCTGTAGCTCTCTCCCTGCACGCCGACCCACACCGCATCGCCCATGTGCCAGACGACGACTTGCAGCGGGTAGCGGTCTCCGGGCGGCAGCTGGTGGAGACGATGCAGCAGGCGGGTTTTGCGCTCGCTCATCGCACGGCAGTCGGCCGCGCGGGGCTCATCGCCAGCGGCGCGTGCGGCGGCCTCGGCGGCTTGGAATTGATCGAGTTCAGCCTGCACCTGCGCCACGGTGGGCTGGCCGGGACGATAGTGCAGCGGTTCGTGCCAGCGCTGGAGCTTCCACTCGGCTTTGGTTTCCAGATCGATCTTCTCGTGCTTCCACGCGCCGAGGGTCGCGCCGGAGACGACGGGACCCTGATAAACGAAGGTGGTGCCTGCGGCGGGCAGCGCGGTGAGGGCCGAGAGCGTGGCGTAACCCAGCTCGCGACCATTGCGATCCGCGACGGCGGTGTCGCCGACGAAGCCCTCGCGCGGACCGAGTTCGCCGCTGGCACCTTGCAGAAAGAGGCAGGGCGCAGTGGTCTCGCGCTCCACGAGCTCGCGCATTGCGCCGATGTAGTCGGGGCTGATGAGGGTGTTCTCCCACGCGAGCGTGGTGGGATGGCAGGCGTAGTTCACGATGCTGGCGAGCATCCGCCCGTCATCCGCCGTCACCCGCGCCACGATCACGCTGTCATCCGCAGGCACGCCGGGATTGTGACCGCAGATGTACTGGCTGCCGTCCCAGAAATCGCGCTGCGTGGCGAGGCTGCAGCGGCCACGGCCATATACGATGCCGGCTGGCACCAGCGAGGCGAGGCATTGCTGCACGAGCTGGCCTGCTTTTTCGCCCAGCGCATGCAGGTAGGGAGGGATCAAATCGCCCCCGGGCAGCGCGGCGCGGTCCAGCCCCATGAGGCCTGCGCCGTGGGTGTGGGAGAAGACCACGAGCACCTCCTCCTGTGCCACACCACCTGCAGCGGCGGCTTGAGCAACGAGCTGCGCATGCTCCGTGGCTCCCATCACGCAATGATCCAGCGCGAGGAGGATCTGCCGCCCATTTCCTTCCATGGCCGCAAACACCGCCACCGTGGCTCGCAGCGGCCGGTGCACCCCGGTGGCGCGCTCATGCTTCGCCGCGCCCCACATGCGGTGGTAGATGTCCGCTGGAGGTGTGATGTCACACCACGCGAGCGCAAAACGGCATCGGCTTTGCGGTGTGGGGTCTTCGGTGCGGGAGGGCTGGCGCATGAGACTTGGTAGAATGATGAAGGGTAAAATGATGGAAAGGCCCGAATCCTTCAAAACATCATTTTACCCGCCATTATTTTACCGCCGGCTGCTTCGCTCTGCCATGAAGCTGTCTGCCTGTTCTTCTGGTCTGTTTGTCACACCAGAGATTATTTTACTCTCTGGCTGCGTAGTTCTGCCATGAAGCTGATTCTCTTCTCCTGCCTAGTTCTTTGCTCCTTCTCTGCATTTGCTGCCGACGCCATCGACATCGGCTCCCGTCGCGAGCTGTTTGTGGATGATCTCTTGATCGACAAACTGAGCGGCAAGGCGGAACAACTGCTGCATCATCCGCAGATCCAGGAGATCGCGCTGGTGCATGACCTGCCGTGGGAGGGCAGCGGCAGCGGGTATCACAGCGTCTTTAAAGATGGCGACAAGTACCGCATGTACTACAAGAGCTGGCAGCTCACCGTGACGGCACCGGGCAAGGTGAACACCGGAGAGCATCCGCTCTTCACCTGCTACGCGGAGAGCGATGACGGCATCCACTGGCGCAAGCCGGAGCTGGGCCTGCATGAGTTCAAGGGCTCGAAGGCCAACAACATCGTCATTCCCCATGGCAAGATGGGCAAGGTGGACCCCGATGGCGGTCATCCCGCCGTCTTCAAAGACGAAAATCCCGCCGCACCTGCGGATGCGAAGTACAAGGCCATCGTGCGCTCAAATTCGCCGAAAGGACTGCTCGCGCTGAAATCTCCCGACGGCCTGCGCTGGTCGCCGATGGCCGATGCTCCTGTCATCACGGACGGCGCGTTTGATTCTCAGAACCTCGCGTTCTGGGATGCGCACAGCGGCCAGTATCGCGCCTACTGGCGCTACTTCACCGGCGGCACCACGGATGAAAAGAACTGGAAGCCCACGGGGGATCGCGCCATCCGCACCGCGACTTCGAAGGACTTCATCCACTGGGAAAACCAGCACGATCTGAGCTACGTCGATTCACCCAGCGAGCAGCTTTACACCAACCAGGTGAAGCCCTACCACCGCGCGCCGCATCTGCTCATCGGTTTTCCCACGCGCTACACTGAGCGTGGCTGGTCCGACAGCATGCGCGCGCTGCCCGAGCGCGAGCACCGCGAATGGCGCTCCAAGGCCAGCGACCGCTACGGCATGGCCATCACCGAAGGGTTGTTCATGGCCAGCCGCGACGGCGTGAAGTTCAAGCGCTGGAACGATGCCTTCCTGCCGCCCGGCATCGAACGCCCCGGCACTTGGAATTACGGCCATCAGTACATCGCGTGGCATCCTGTGGAGACGAAGTCAGCGCTCGAAGGCGCGCCCAATGAACTCAGCTTCTACGCCACTGAAAGCTACTGGACCGGCAAGAGCAGCCAGCTCCGCCGCTATACCCTGCGCCTCGACGGCTTCGTCTCCATCCGCGCTCCGATGAGCGGCGGCGAGCTGATCACGAAGCCGATCACCTTTACCGGCAAGGCGCTCACGATGAACTTCGCCACCTCTGCAGCGGGTGGCATTCAGGTGGAGATTCAAGACGCCGCTGGCAAACCCATCCCTGGATTCGCGCTCGCCGATGCGCAGTCCACCTTCGGCGACTCGATCGACCGCACCGTGACTTGGAAAAGCGGTGGTGATGTGAGCTCACTCGCGGGGAAAGTCGTGAAGCTGCGTTTTGTGCTGAACGATGCGGATTTGTACTCGATCAAGTTGGAGTGAGGCCAGCTTACCCAAATTGCCTCGGGTCATGATTTCTTGAGAGAATAGCGACCTGTCTTCTTGCCACCGATCTTCTCGATCATGCCAGCCTTCAGCAGGGGGCGCAGCAGATCCATGGCTCCCTGTCTTGAAACGCCGAGTGCCTCCCACAACTCCGCTGGGGCCATGCTGCCGTGGTCGGACAGCAGCTTCAACAATTGCTCCTGGCGAGGACGCAGCACTACCTTTTCAGGTGTTTGGCGGCTGAAGGTTTGCACACGCAGCCACGTGCGCTCCAGCGTCTGGTGCAGACCTGCAGCGCAGTACTCCAACCAGCCGGACACGTCCTCTCCAGCCAGCCTCACCGCATTCAGGGCGCGGTAGTAGCCCGGACGGTCTTCCCAGTAGTATTCATCCACGCTGAAAATGTGGTGGCTGTCGAAGCCGCGCCGGTACAGCTCCCACAGCCCCAGCGCACGGCCTGTTCGTCCGTTACCATCGGCAAAGGGATGGATGTGCTCAAACTGATAATGCAGGATGGCGGAGCTGAGCACCGGAGACAGCTCAGTGGACTTGGTGTTCCACCATTCGAGCAGTTCAAACATCAGTGCGGATACATCCGCCGCCGGAGGAGGAACATGACGTCCCACACGCACAGCGATGGTGCGGTAGCGGCCCGCCTCGCCCTGATCCATGACGGTGTCGGCGAGCAGCCGATGCAGCTCAAAGATGTCCTCATGCCGGATTTTCTTCTTCTGGGCATTTTTTTCCACATAGCGCAGCCCCGCGAAGTAATTCAGCACCTCGCGGCTGGAACGCTGATCCGCCGCTGCCAGTTCCCGCCCTTCCTCCAGCGCACGCACCTGCTCCAAGGTCAGCGGATTGCCTTCGATGGCCGTGGAAGCATGGCCATTGCGCGTGCGCGTATCTTTCTGCAACGCAGGAATCCAAGACAAAGCCACCGCCGCACCCTGAATGCGCTCCCGCAGCATGGCGATCTCCTCCACCAAGGAAAGCAGGCGGGTGCTGATGGTGAACTGCGGTTCGTAGGCCATGCAGATAAGTCAAGCATGAGTCAAGTTATCAGTCAAGAAGACCGTCGTGACAGCAAATTCGACGGCACTGGCACCGCTCGGCTGGAGGTCATGGCTGCCGTGATGCGAGTGCTAAGCGTTGCCACGCCCTTCAGGTCATGCAATTTGGTGGCGCAGCGTTTGAGATGCCAATCAAGTGAATGAGCCTGCACCGTCGCAGACTCATCCGCATCATCTTGTTACCAGGCGGAGGCTTTTACACCTTCGCCAAAATCGCATTGAACGTCGCGCTCGGGCGCAGCGCTGCATCGGCCTTCGCGAGGTCGGGCTTGTAGTAGCCGCCGACTTCGACGGGGTTGCCTTGGACGGCGAGGAGTTCGGCGACGATCTTGGTTTCGTTGGCGGTGAGTTCTTCGGCGATGGGCTTGAAGTGGGCCTGGAGTTCAGCATCGGCGGTCTGGGCGGCCAGCGCCTGCGCCCAGTAGAGGGCGAGGTAGAAGTGGCTGCCGCGGTTGTCGATGGTTCCGAGCTTGCGGCCGGGGCTGCGGTCATTTTCGAGGAACTTGCCGGTGGCGGCGTCGAGGGCGTCTGCGAGCACCTTGGCCTTGGGCAGGCTGAAGTTTTCGGCGATGTGCTCGAAGCTCGGGGCGAGTGCGAAGAACTCGCCGAGGCTGTCCCAGCGGAGGTAGTTTTCTTCAAGGAACTGCTGCACGTGCTTCGGCGCGGAACCGCCGGCGCCGGTTTCAAACAGGCCGCCGCCGTTCATGAGAGGAACGATTGAGAGCATCTTGGCGCTGGTGCCGACTTCGAGGATGGGGAAGAGGTCGGTGTTGTAGTCGCGCAGCACGTTGCCGGTGACGGAGATGGTGTCTTCGCCTTTGACGATGCGCTCGAGCGAGAAGGTGCAGGCGTCGGCAGGGGTCATGATGCGGATGTCGAGGCCGCTGGTGTCGTGATCCTTGAGATACTTCTCCACCTTGGCGATGATCTGGGCGTCATGGGCGCGGGCCTTGTCGAGCCAGAAGATGGCGGGCACGCCGGAGGCGCGGGCGCGTTTGACGGCGAGCTTCACCCAATCCTGGATGGGAGCGTCCTTGGTCTGGCAGGCGCGCCAGATGTCGCCAGCTTCGACGGCGTGCTCAAGGAGCACAGCGCCTGCGCTGTCGGTCACGCGCACGGTGCCGTCGGCGGGGACTTCGAAGGTCTTGTTGTGGCTGCCGTATTCTTCGGCGGCCTGGGCCATGAGGCCCACGTTCGGCACGCTGCCCATGGTCTTGGGGTCGAGTGCGCCGTTCTTTTTGCAGAAGTCGATCACGGCCTGGTACACACCGGCGTAGCAGCTATCAGGGATGACGGCCAGCGTGTCTTGCTCCTTGCCGGCAGCGTTCCACATCTTGCCACCGCCGCGAATCATCGCAGGCATGGAGGCATCGACAATGACGTCGCTCGGCACATGCAGATTGGTGATGCCTTTGTCGCTGTTCACCATGGCCAGCGCGGGGCCGTTGGCGTAGGCGGCCTGGATGTCGGCCTCGATCTCGGCCTTCTTGTCCGCTGGCAGCTTGGAAACCTTCGCGACGAGATCGCCGAAGCCGTTGTTCAAATCGACACCGATTTCAGCGAACGCAGCGCTGTGCTTCTCGAGGAGGTCCTTGAAGAACACGCGCACCGCATGGCCGAAGATGATGGGATCGCTCACCTTCATCATGGTGGCTTTCATGTGCAGGGAGAAGAGCACGCCGTCCGCCTTCGCCTTGGCGATCTGGCTTTCGATGAAAGCAACGAGCGCCTTCTTGCTCATGAGCGTGGCATCGATGATTTCGCCGGCTTTGAGCGGGGTCTTGTCCTTCAGCACCTTGGTGGTGCCGTCCTTGGCGATGAACTCGATCTTCACGTCCGTGGCGGCAGGCACGCAGACGGATTTCTCGTTCGAGAAGAAGTCATCCTTGCCCATGGTGCCCACGCTGGTCTTGGAATCAGCGCTCCACTTGCCCATCGAGTGCGGGTGCGCCCTGGCGTAGTCTTTCACGGCCTTCGGCGCACGGCGGTCGGAGTTGCCCTCACGCAGCACGGGATTCACGGCGCTGCCCATGACCTTGGCGTAGCGGGTCTTGATGTCTTTTTCGGCGTCGGTCTGCGGATTTTCGGGGAGGCTTGGCACGGCGTAGCCTTTGCTCTGCAACTCGGCGATGGCGGTCTTGAGCTGCGGCTGGGAGGCGGAGACGTTCGGCAGCTTGATGATGTTCGTGGTGGGCTCCAGGCAGAGCTTGCCGAGGTAGGCGAGGTCATCGGACTGCTTCTGCGCATCCGTCAGGAAATCGGGGAAATTTGCCAGAATGCGGCCTGCCAGGGAGATGTCGCGCGTTTCGACCGTGATGCCAGCGGGCTTCGTGAAGGCCTGCACGATGGGCAGGAACGAAAAGGTGGCCAGCAGGGGAGCTTCGTCGGTCAGGGTGTAGATGATCTTTGCGGACATGATTTGGAGGGGAATTGAGAGCGTAAGAGCTAAACGCGACCACGCTGCAACGCAAATCCAAGGTGCGCAGCTTCTGTGTCTGGCGCACTGAAAACAAGAGAAGCGGACCCCCCTGGGGCCCGCTTCTCCGCAGTCGTTGTATAGGTAATGCGCTGACTCAGCAAGCGGGCGCAGGCTGCCCCGTGAGCAGCGAGTCGATTTTGTCCATGCAGGCCCCCCAGCCCTGGCTGTGATTGCCCCGGCTTTCGGCCGATGGGAAGCCGGTGTGGGTCAGGCGCAGTTCGGTTTGATCGCCAATGGCTTTGAACTCCACCGACACGACGGATTCGCAGTCCGCCCAGTCTACATCATCTTCATACTTCCAGGTGTAGGCGATCTTTGTCGGCGGTGTGATCTCCCGATAGATGCCGGTGACGTTGAAGGCCTCATCGCTTTCCAGCCCGCGTGCTTCGATCCGGTAGCTGCCACCGACGCGGAAGTCGGCGGTGCAGGCAGTGACCTTCACGTGGCCGCAGCCAAACCATTGGGGGATTGACTCGGCGGAGGTGAAGGCGGCAAACACGCGCTCGCGCGGGGCTTTGAAAAGGCGTGTGAGTGTCAGGGTGTCGTTTTCAGTGGCGGTGGCAGTCATGGGCGTTGGGTTTGTGTGGCAGGCTGGGCACAAATGGTTAACCGAATGGTTTAATAATCAAGCGCAAATTTCGGCCATTCATGGTTGCCTAGGATTTACCGTACAGCATCACGGATCGCTGGCACCAGCAGCTCCGCGACGAGCTGCTGTCCGAGGTCATTCGGGTGCATGCCGTCCAGCAGCATGCCCTCGATGGTGGTCTGGTGCTTGGCTGCGAACTCCGGGTAGGCCGCGCGGACATCCACCAGCGGCACTTTCAGCTCTGTGGCGAGTTTGCGCAGCGCGTCGTTGTAACCTGCGAGTGTGGCGGAGTCGAAGCCGTCTTCGGCAGCGGGGTTGTAGGGCGGTTTGCCATACACCTCTTTGAGCTTGGGCGTCCAGCGCAGCAGATTGGTCGTCATGAGAATGACCTGGGCCTTCGCCTCCTGGGCGGCGGCGATCATGCGGCGCAGATTGCTGAGGTATTCGGCAAGCGGCACGCGAGGCTCAGTGGCGGGCGGGTTCCGCCACAGATCCACGGCGGAGTCATTGATGCCGAACTGCATCACCACAATGCGTGGCTGGTACTTCAGCACGTCGGTTTGCAAACGCTTGAGCGCGTCCCGCGTGGTGTTGCCGCCGATGCCGGCATTGTGCACGCCGAGCGAGGAGCCGATGCTTTGCAGCATTGTCTCCACCCGCGTGGCATACACCTTCAGGCTGCCGCGTGGCGCGGTGGTGGAATCGCCAAACATGACGATGCCGCCGGGTTTGGGCTCCGCCTTGGGCGGCGGGACAAAGACAGGGATCTCGCCTGCGCCGAGATCTGCCGTGTTGATTTTCATGCGCAGGCCGCCCTGCATGGTGGTGATCCACAACTCACCCGGTTTGCGCTCGTAAAGGTAGGGATAGGACACGCGGCCACCCGGCACGTAATTCGCCGCCACGATAACGGGCTTGGACCATGTGGCCGCTTCATTGTCTGAAAATGCAAGTGACAGCTCCACTCGGCTGGAGCCGCTCTTCGGATCATGCCTCGGCGGTGCATTCCACAGCAGCGCGATGCGGCCATCGCTCAAACGCGCCATTTGCGGGCAGCAGGTGACGGCGGCGATCTTCGTAGTTTGCAATCCGGTCCACTTCAGACCATCACGCGAGGTCGCCTCCCACAGAAATCCTGACTCCGTGCGCAGCAGCAGGTAGAGCGAGCCGTCCTTGCGCTCAATGACCGTGCCTTCGAGAGAGCCCGCGTGATCATGCGTGCCGACACCATAGTCGAGCATATCGCCGCGCTGCCAGCTTTTGCCGAGATCGTCTGAGGCCCACATGACCGTGGCATGCCGCCACTGCGGGATGATTTCCTGCCCCACCAGCACGATGCGCCCCGACTTCATTTGAATCATCGAGTGGATGCAGCCGCACCATGGCGTGCTGAGCAGCACGGGTTTCTCCCACGTTTTGCCATCGTCCGTGCTGCGGCAGGAATAGGTGGGCAATACGAAAGCCTTCCAGTCCACGCCCGGTTCACCCCAGTGCCAGCCTTTGGGCTCCTTTCTTTCCGCACCGTTCATCCAGGCGGAGATGATGACACCTTCGCGGGTGCGCAGGAGCGCGCGCTCGTTGCTGACGTTGAACTTCGCCGGTTCGGCGAACAAGGGCGTGCTGCTCCAGGTGCGGCCTTCATCTGTACTACGCAGTGTGTTCTTTGAATCAATGCACAGCACGTCGCCGTCTGCCGTGGTGACAAACGGCCCTTGATGCGTGAAGGGCAGCGCCGCCGCCTTGGGATGCAGCTTGGCTGGCTCAGCGGCGAAGGCGGTGGCGGTGAATAGCAGCAGGAAGAGTCTCATGGTGGTGTTCTTCTACGCGCCGAATTACCGGCCTCGTACTTTTGACATTTTGAAGCAGGTCTGCTCGGAAGTACGATGGGCACTCCTGCCCGTCGATCAGCGACACCGCTGGCAGGCACGTTCCATCGTGGCCTCAAGCCAAGGTGCAGCTGCCTCGGTCTGCCATGGCGATGTGGCAAGCTGACTCGGAAATCGTGGGTTTTGGTGGAGCGCTGATCGACGGGCAGGAGTGCCCATCGTACCTGTCCTTACACAATCACATTCTCTCCGCGATTCTCCTGCTGTTGCAGCGTCACAGGCCAGCCCGGAAACTGATTGGTGGGCTTGCCGTCGGTGGCATCAATAAGGAAGCGGAAGGACTCGATGAAGTAGGTCTTCTTCACCGTGTCGAAGGTGATGAAGCCGAAGCCGCTGCCTTTCTCGTGAGCTTTCTCGTAGCGGTTCGCCGCCTGGCCGACCACGGGGTTGCCCACGGCGTAGACGTAGGCCTTGTTGCCAAGGCCTTCGATGAACTCGCCCGTGTCTGGCAGACCATGTTTGGGCCGGTTTTCATGCGGCATCTTGAGTTCATCCGGCCGCCACCAGCGCGGGTAACCGGCGGAGATGGCGGGCGTGCAGAAGGACCAGTTGCTGTCGCGCTGCTTGTCCACGCCGTACTGTGTCAGCGTGGTGAGATGCTGGTCGCCATTGATGTGCAGCGCCATGGAGGGGCGCATGATTTCCACCGCACGATTGCGCGGTGTCTGTGGCCAGCCGCCGGAATCGAGATCCGCCTTCAGATACCCATCCGGCCCGCCGTGATGCGTCGCCACATTCGCAAACACTGTCTGACTCAGCATGGCCTTCAGGGTGTGCCCGCGCCAGTCCTGCGCCCACTTTTTGAGAAACTCTTCCTGGCGTTCTCCCAGCAGCACGAGACCCGGTTTGTCGAGCTTCGAGGTGTCAAAATTCGCATCAGGCACGTGGTCTGCGCGGCCAGCGCCAGTCTCCACATGCTCTGGGCCGCTCTTCCACTGGCGGTCGGCGATGATCGCGAAGCTCACGCCGCCATAGACCATGTCGCCATAATAAACGCTGATGTCCTGCTGCACCGGCTTGGGCTCATACGCATCCGGGTGATGCGCCACATTCGTCTTGTGCACCGCATTGACCATGCGCGCGGGTTCGATGTACCCGCCCTTGGACGATGCGCCCGTATCGCCCACGTCCATCTTCTTGCCGCCCTCGCCCCAGATGTTGCCTTGGAACACATCGTGATCATCCGGCAGGCAGAGCGTGGGTGCATTGCGCATGACCTCGCGGAAGGCCCATCCATGCTGGTAAAACTTGCGGAGGTAGTTCAGGATCGCGGGCTCTGCGGGTTCGCGGATGATGCCAAAGCCGCCGTGGTTCTCATAGATCTGATCGCCGGAGAAAAAGACGAGATCAGGATTGAGCTTGAGCAGATTCTCCGCCACTGGCGCGTAGGGGAAGCCGTAGTCGTTCTGGCAGGTCAGCGCCGCCATGCGCAGCGGGCGGCCTTCGGGGTTGGCCTTGATCGTGCCGGTCCACTCGTGCGGCGTCTCGCTGCCGTCCGTGTGCTTTTCGCGGTAGACCAGCTTGTACGGAGTGACCTGCTTGGCATTCCAATTCGGAATGCGGAAGGTCGCCATCCATACATCAGGATCCAGCTTCGCCTCACCGAGCGGTTTCCATTTGCCACCCTGTTGCACTTGCAATTCGACCACCTGACTGTCCTTCGCACCCAGCGGACCCGTGAGCGCGCTGAGCTTCATCACAAAGCCCTCGTTCGTGCGTGAATCGCTCAGCGAATACATGGACCACAGCAGCGGTCCAAACTGATGGTTCGGCGTCACCGTGAAGGCGCTGCCTGCCATGGTCCAGTTTTGAAACCGGTAGCGTCCTCCTCCTGCTGCACCCGCCTTGCCCTTGTTTTTCTTTGCCCCCGCCACAGCACCGGCGGCGAAGTTGTTGGCGATCGAGACATTGCCGAGAATCGCATCTGCATCGAAGGGGTGCGTGATTGTGCCAAGCTCCGCGCCGGAGTCTGCGGCATGCGCCGTGAGTGTCAGAATGCACTTGTCTCCTTCAGTCGCGCCCTTGAGCGTCAGCCGCACCTGTTTCAAAGCGTTGCCGTCTTTGAGCGGAGCGGTCTTTGGGCCCAGAACCAGAGTTTCGCCCTGCCATCCGGCGTTGATGCCCTTCTGCACAAAGCAGTTGCTGCGGTATTCGTTGAGCTCGCTGCGAATGCCGATGCGGAAGCCCGCGCCGCCGTCGGTTTTGCCGATCTCCAGGCGGGTCAGCGTCACGCTCATCGTGAAGTCACCGTTTTGCGTCAGTTGATGCGTCAGTGAGTGCACGCTGCGCCCGCCGCCCATGCTGAGGCACTCCGCACCACCTTCACTCACGCGCCAGTCTTCCATGGGATTCGCCCAGAATTCACCGCCGAGAAATACGCGGTCATGCGTTTTGGCCCAGGCATCGGTTTGAGGTGTCGCTTGCTTCGTCGCAGCTTGGACCGCCGCACGGGTGCCGAGGCCCATGAGCGTTCCTGCCGTCATTAGCTTGAGTCCAGTGCGTCGAGAGATGTTCCGTTTCATGAGTTCGATGCAACGTCAGCAGCCATCACCGCCCATCAGCGAATTTGGATTTTTTACTCAGCTGCCTGCCGGAGCCTCAGCGGCGATGCGACGATAGATTTCCTTCGCGGCCTCATACGCGCGCCTCGCCTCATCCCGCTCTGCCGGAGCGATGTTTTTCTCCCGAACACGCCAGAGCTGCTCGATGCAGGCGAGGCACCACTGCGCGCTGCGGCGTGAGGCTCGGATGGGCTTGTCGGCGACGAGGACATTCACCGGGTTCGTGTGCAGCTGCGGAAACTGCCGCACTGCCACCCAACTGCTGCGCGGGATGGCGGCGCTGAAGGTGATCTCGTGAATCTGATCATCTGCAGGCACTTCGCGTACGGCCACGGGCTGGCCATTGACGATGAGCTCCACCTTGCGTTTGCCGCCGGCATAGGGCTGCGCGGTGGTGGTGTCGTGATAGTTCACCGTGTCGCCGGTCAGACGT
>NZ_JBIPNG010000075.1:0-18387 GCF_044373815.1 Prosthecobacter sp.
CTCTTGGGGGTGCGAGTGGTGGCTACACCAGCGGGAGAAGAGAAATCATCGAACTGCTGCGTCAGCGTTCGCGGCCATATCTGTTTTCGAATACGCTCTGCCCGAGCATTGCGGGTGCCTCCATCGTGGCGCTGGACCTGCTGAAGCAGTCCACCAGCCTGCGTGATCAGCTGGAAGCCAACACCCGCTTTTTCCGTGAGCAGATGACCAGCGCGGGATTTCAAATCGTGCCCGGCGAGCATCCTATCGTTCCAGTGATGCTTGGAGATGCAGCACTGGCGGCGAAATTTGCGGACGCGATGCTGGAGCGTGGGGTTTATGTCATCGGCTTCAGTTATCCTGTGGTGCCGCAGGGGAAGGCGCGCATCCGCACGCAGATCAGTGCTGCGCACACGCGGCCGGATTTGGACCATGCGGTGCAGGCTTTTGTGGGAGCGAAGCTGGAGCTCGGAGTGTGACAAGCTTTAGGTTTGTCTATGGCACCGCTCCAGTCTTAATTCTAAACATGGACACTCTTTCCGCCACACTTCTGCTGATCACCATCATGGACCCGCTGGGGAATGTGGCGACTTTTGTGTCTGGCCTGCGGCCGGTGCCGCCGGAGAGGCGCCTGAGGGTGATCGCGCGGGAACTCATTATCGCGTTGGTGATTCTGGTCGTGTTTCTCTTTCTCGGGCCCTGGTTGCTCAGCCTGTTGCATTTGAAGCAGGAGGCCTTGTTCATCAGCGGTGGCATTGTTCTCTTTTTGATCGCATTGAAGATGATCTTTCCACCATCGCGCCGTGATGCCGACGAACCGATGGATGAGCCGTTCATCGTGCCACTGGCCATTCCAATGATCGCGGGGCCGTCCGTGCTGGCGACGCTGCTGGTGCTCGTCAGCACGCAGCCGGAGCATCTTTGGCGCTGGTTTGCCGCCCTGCTGATCGCTTGGAGCGTTACAGCGGCGGTATTGCTGTGTGCGCCGGCGATTGCCCGCGTGCTCAAAGAGAAAGGCTCCATGGCTGTCGAGCGTCTGATGGGCATGCTGCTCGTCATGGTGGCCGTGCAGATGCTGCTCAACGGGATTGAACATTACATGAAGCATTGAACTATGACATCCATCATGAAATCTGCTGCTGCTCATATTCTGTTTTGCCTTGGCTTTGCCAGCCAGCTTTTTGCGCATGGGCCTGGCAAGGACAGTGATTTTGCAGGTAAACGGGTGCTGTTCATCGGCGTGGATGGCTGCCGGGCGGATGCGCTGGCTGCGGCCATGGAGCGTGGTCTTGCGCCGCAGTTGAAGATGTTGTGCGAAAGTGAGCACGGACTGTTCACACGAAGATTTTATGCGGGTGGGGAGTTGGGCACCCCCACCCACCAGCCTACCATCAGCGGGCCGGGCTGGAGCAGTCTGCTCACCGGAGTGTGGATGGACCGGCATGGCGTGAAGGACAACCGTTTCATCGGCGGGCGCTTCCAATGCTATTCGCATTTCATGCGGCATGTCAAAGAGGTGCAGCCAAAGGCCTTCTGTGCATCGTTTGCCGACTGGCCGCCGATTCATGACTTCATCGCGGATGGTTCACGCATCAACGGCGCGGAATTTTTGGATGTGAAGTTCACTAGCACACCGGATGCTGCGCATCACTTCGTGGACAATCCTGAAAAGGACATCGAGGTGCGTGACGCGGCGCTCAAGACGCTGCGTGAAAGCAATCCGGACGTCATGTTTGTCTATTTCGGCCAGGTGGACGAGTTTGGGCATGGGGCGGTTGATTCGCGCGCCAGTTTTTCACCTGACAGCACACTCTATTTGAATGCCATCTGCCATGTGGATTCGCACATCGGTGAGCTGCTGCGTGCAATGCGTGCGCGACCAAAGTTCAATGATGAGAACTGGCTGGTGCTCATCACGACGGATCATGGAGGGCGCGGTAACAAGCATGGCGGTGACAGTGACGAGGAGCGCAAGATCTGGCTCGCCGCACATGGCGCCAGCCTGCAGAGAGAAAAATTGCTGAGCGAGCAGACGCCCCAAACCGCGCTGGTGCCCATGATTTACCAGCATCTGGGCATCCAGCCCAAGGCGGAATGGAGTCCTGAGCCGCCCCCGTTAGAGAAGCCTGAACCTCCTGCCAAGTGATGCCACCCTGGATCGAATACTTTGCCGTCGCTGTGTGCGCCATTTCGGGTGTGCTGGCGGCTGAGGGGAAGCGAATGGATCTGTTTGGCGTGATGGTCCTGGCGCTGGTGACAGCGGTGGGTGGCGGCACGATTCGTGATTTGTGCCTGGGTGCCCAGCCCGTGTTTTGGATCAAGCAGCCGCTGCATGTCTGGACGGCGCTCGGCGCGTCGGTGATGACGTTTGTTCTCGTGCGGTTTATGCACATGCCGAACAAGCTCCTGGCGATCGCTGATGCGTTTGGTCTGGCGCTGTTTGGTATCGCAGGCACAGAGAAGGCGCTGGCTTTTGGAACGCCGGGTGTTGTGGCGGTGCTGCTTGGGGTGGTCACTGGCGTGGCGGGCGGTATTATGCGTGATGTGTTGAGAAGCGAGGTGCCGTGGGTGTTTCAGGCGGAGGTCGACCTGTATGCCACGGCGGTTTCAGTGGGTGCACTAGTCTTTGTGCTTCTTCGGCACTGGTATCCAGCCTCGGAAATTGACCGCTACATCGGCATGGCGGTCATTCTGACACTGCGGCTCGCTGCGATGCGCTGGAAGCTGCGGCTGCCGACGTTTTGGACGCGAACTCAGGATTCTGGATAAGTTGGGCACTGATGAGGTGTTTCAGAAGGCATGAACCGCCGCCATTTCATCGCCACGACCGCCGCCTCCGCATTTGCCGCCCCGTTTGTGCGGGCGCAGAGCAAGACCTCGCTTCAGGGAGCCATCATCGGGCATGGGGAGCATCGGTATCGGGTCGATCTGGAGTGGTGCAAGGCAAAGAGGGAGGTGCATCCGGTCAAAAACTGCCATGAGATGGTCATGGATGCGCAGAAACGGCTGATCATGATCACCGACGAGGCGAAAAACAATATCCTCATCTTCGACAAGGAAGGGAAAGTGCTGGATGCGTGGACGCTGAAGCTGCGCGGCGGCCACGGCCTGAGTCTGGATGTACGTGATGGCAAGGAATACCTGCTGCTGTGCGATCCTGGTGGTGGCCGCGTGGTGAAAACCACGCTCACCGGCGAGGTCGTACTGGAACTGCCGCATGCGAAGGACTGCGGTGCCTATGACATTGTGACGAAGTACGCGCCCACGGAGGCAGTGGCGGGCCCGAACGGCGATATTTACGTGGCGGACGGCTACGGCTCACAGTTCATCCTGCAGTTTGACGCCACAGGAAAATTCATCCGCAAATTCGGCGGCAACAGCACGCAGGCGATGAACGCGGGCAAGTTCATGCAGGCGCATGGAGTTACCATCGACACACGCGGTCCTACGCCGCTGGTGCTGTGCACAGAACGCATTCGCAATGAGTTCCACTGGTATCAGCTCGACGGCACCTATTCGCATTCCGTGTATTTGCCCGGTGCCTTCATGAGCCGGCCGGTCATTGCGGGGGATCTGCTGCTCTCCGGCGTGTGCTTTGGTATGAAACCGAACGATTACCGCATGTGGCGTGAGCGCGGCTTCATCATCATCCTCGACAAGAATAATCGCGTCATTTCCGCTCCGGGTGGTCAGCAACCGAAATACGAGGCTGATCAGGTTGGTCTGCTATTGCAGGACCAGCCGGTGTTCCGAAATGTGCATGACGTGTGTGTCGATGACGACGGCGATCTTTATGGCTGCCAGTGGAACGCGGATCAGGTGTATCCGTACAAGCTCCATCGGGTGTGATAGAGCCACGCCTGCTGGGCGTAGTTGATGGCGTCCATGCAGCCACATCTTCCAACCACTGCTTTCAATCGCCGCGAATGGCTGCGCGTCGGTGGGCTGGGTTGTTTGGGGCTGTCGCTGCCGTCCGTGCTCAATGCGAGTCCTCGCAGCAAGGATGCGTCATTTGGCCGGGCGAAAAGCTGCATCATTCTGTTTCTCAGCGGCGGGCCACCGCAGCATGAGACGTTTGATCCGAAGCCGGACGCGCCGTTGGAGATTCGTGGTGATTTCAAGTCAATCCCGACCTCGGTGCCTGGGATTCATTTCTCCGAGACGCTGCCGCGCACGGCGAAGATGATGCAGCACCTCGCGGTGATCCGCTCGATGACGACGGGCATCAATGCTCATTCGACCAGCGGCTGCTTCATGCTGACGGGCTATGCGCCGGCGTCGAAAGCTGAGAGCGTGCCACCGAGTGCGAATGACTGGCCGAGCATCGCGTCCGTAGTCGGCGCGCTGAAACCGAGTGTGCGATCACCGCTGTCGTCGGTCGTTTTGCCGGAACGTCTCGAAAATAATGGCAACGTCGTGTGGCCCGGCCAGAACGGCGGCTTCATGGGAGCACCGTGGCATCCGCAGCTTATCAAGTGCAATCCCAGTGCCGAGCGTCTGCGCATCGAAGGCATGAGTTTGACGGACGGCATGACGGATTTGCGTTTTTCCGAACGCGGCAGCCTGCTGCGGCAGCTGGACGTGCAATTTCGCCGCTCGCTTGCGAATCCGCTCATGGAGGAGACGGATGCGATGCAGCATCGTGCTTTTGATTTGATTCACTCGGAGGCCAGCCGTGCTGCGCTGGAAATCGAGCGCGAGCCGGTGGCGATGCGGGACCGCTACGGCAGACATAAATTCGGCCAGAGCGTGCTGCTGGCGCGTCGTCTGGTGGAGGCCGGAGTGCGGCTGGTGCAGGTGAACTGGCCGCGCGAGCCTGGCGATGACAAAGAAGGCAGCCCGCTGTGGGACACGCACCAGCGCAACGGTCCGCGTGTGCGAGAGGTATTGTGTCCGCAGTTTGACACCGCTTACTCCACGCTCATTCAAGATCTGCATTCGCGTGGTTTGCTGGATGAAACACTCGTCGTCGTCATGGGCGAGTTTGGTCGCTCGCCCATCATCAACAAAAGCGGCGGGCGCGATCACTGGGGCAATGTGTTCTCCGTCGCCATGGCTGGTGGGGGCATTGCCGGTGGTCAAATCATCGGCGCGAGTGACAAGATGGGTGGTTCTCCATCGGATCGGCCCGTGCGTCCGCCGGATCTTGCCGCGACGATTTTCCACCTGCTAGGCATTCATCCCAATCACGAATTCATGGACGCGTTGCAGCGCCCGCGCACTGTCACAGACAGCGGCGTGCCGCTGCGCGAACTCGTCGGTGTCTAATTTCATTCTCATGCGTCATCTCATCCTCTCCCTCCTCCTTACCATCCCCGCACTGGCTGCGGACCTGCCCAAAGAACAGCGCATTGTCTTCCTCGGCGACAGCATCACTCAGGGTGGGGGTTACATCGAGATCATTGATGCCGCCTTGATTGCGCAGCATCCGAAGGTCACGAAAGAGATCATCCCGCTCGGTCTCAGCAGTGAAACGGTGAGTGGTTTGAGTGAAGATGGCCATGCGGGTGGCAAGTTTCCGCGCCCGGATCTGCATGAGCGTCTTGATCGTGCTCTGGAAAAGGCGAAGCCGGAGCTTGTCTTTGCCTGCTACGGCATGAACGACGGTATTTACCTGCCACTCGGCGCGGTGCGGACCAAGGCTTTTCAGGATGGTAGGAAAAAGCTGCATGACAAAGTTGCTGCCACCGGAGCGCGGATCGTGCATCTCACCCCGCCGGTGTTTGATCCGGTGCCAATCAAGCAGCGTGTCGTTCCTGGCGACCAAGTGAAGCCTGGCCAGTTTTATCAGGGCTACAATGAAGTGCTCGACTTTTACAGCGAGTGGCTGATCGACATGCGGCAGAAAGGCTGGGAGGTGCTGGACATCCACGGCCCGATGAACGCCGCCATCGCTGAAAAGCGGAAGACCGATCCTGAGTTCACCTTTTCCAAAGACGGCGTGCATCCAGGGCCGGAAGGTCATCTGCTGATGGCGCATGCCGTGCTCGATGCCTGGGGCCTCAAGGTGAAGGCTGATGGCACGCCAGATCATCCCAATGGTGCTGCGATTCTTGCAATCGTGAAAAAGAAGCATGCCATCCTGCGTCCGGCCTGGCTGAGTTACGTCGGTCACAAGCGCCCGGGCAATCCTCCAGGGCTGCCGATCGAAGAAGCCAGGGCGAAGGTCGCTGAACTCGATGCCGAGGCCCGCAAGCTGGCTAACTCCAAGGAGATCGTGTTCCCTAATCAAGCCGGTGAGTGGAACGGCTACGCGAAGCACGAGCTCACCATCGCGGGGAAATCCGTGACTGTTGTTGCGCCGAAAACTGTCGCTGCAGGCCGTCCTTGGGTCTGGCATGGCGAGTTCTTCGGCCACAAGCCCTCGCCGGACATCGCCCTGCTCGGCAAAGGCTTCCACATCGTTTATATGAAGATCAATGACATGCTCGGCTGCCCTGATGCCGTGAAGCTGTGGAACGAATGCTACGCGGAACTCACCACGAAATATGATCTGAGCACCAAGCCCTCCTTCGTCGGCCTAAGCCGCGGCGGTTTGTACTGCTACAACTGGGCCATCGCGAATCCGGCCAAAGTCTCCTGCATCTACGCTGATGCCCCGGTTTGTGACTTTAAGAGCTGGCCTGGCGGCAAGGGCAAAGGCAAGGGCGATCCGAAGAACTGGGCCTTGGTGCCAAAGCTCTGGGGCTTCAAGGACGAGGCTGAAGCACTCGCCTACAAAGGCAATCCCGTGGACAACCTCGCACCGCTGGCCCAGAACCATGTGCCCCTCCTCCACGTTTTTGGCGATGCCGACGATGTGGTGCCCTGGGACGAAAACACCGGCTTGATCGAAACACGCTACAAGGCGCTTGGCGGCAGCATCACGCTGATTCGCAAACCGGGTGTGGGCCATCATCCGCACGGCTTGGACGACTCCACGCCGATCGTCGACTTCATCGCGAAAAACGCCAAGTGAGGCGATGCAGGCACTCTTGCCTGCAATAAATCTTCCGGAAGCTGTAACCGCACTGCATCCTGCCCGTAGAAGCCGGGAAAGGATGTGCCATCGTGATTTCCAGCTTCCATGATTTTGACCGACAGCGAATCCCGTGCCTGCATGGCAGCGTGGCTGCGATGCAGCGACGAGGGCGCGGCACGTTCGTTCGTGGAGGCGTTCTACCCTTTCGTGGCCAGCTTGATCCGTCGGCACGTCGCGGACGCGGGCTGCGTCGAGGATCTTGCGCAGCAGACCTTTGTGCGTTGTTTTGCCAAAGCCGCACAGTGGGACGCATCAAAGCCGTTGGAGCCGTGGCTGGCGCGCATCGCGATCAATCAGTGCCGCGATCACTATCGTGCACGACGTGTGAGGCCGGAGTTGCGCTGGAGCGATCTCACGGAAGGGGAGCAGGAGGCCATGCAGGCTACGCTGACAAGCGTAGAACCGAAGTCGGAAAGCTTGAACGACGAATCACGCTCCCTCATACTGCGCCTGCTGGACACGCTGAGCGCGGACGACCGCATGATTCTAAGTCTGCTGCATCTCGACGGCAAAGCGACCGACGAAATCGCCACGCTCACCGGCTGGAGCCGCACGCTGGTGAAAGTGCGCGCCTTCCGTGCCCGCCGCAAACTGCGGGCAGCCTTTGAACAACTCGAAGCATCCCACTCATGACCAACATCGACCAACGTCTCGAACAACTCAGCGTCCGGGCACGAAACGCGGTTGCATCTCCGCCTGCAGAAGTACCCTTCGGATTTGCGATCCGCGCCATCGCCTCCGCGCGTGCGGCGACGGACACCTCCGCATTGTGGACGCGGTTTTCACTCGCCGCATTGCCAGTGGCCAGCGTGGCGACTGCCGCCAGCCTCTGGTTGTCAGCCCGCGCCATGAGCGCTGATGCGCACGATCTCGCACAGGTCTTTATTCAAACGCCGCTTTTCCCATGAAAAAGTTTTATATCATCTGCTCACTGTTTGGCCTGTTTATCCTCGGCGCTTTGTTTGGGATCGGGCTCGCACTTCCTTTCGCTAAGAAACTCCTCAGCGAGGAGCACTTCGTCCGGCAGCGTATGGCCGAGGAGGTGAAACGACTCAAGCTCACACCGGGTCAGGTGGAAAAATCAAAGCCGATCTACGACCAGCTCAGACAAGACCTCGCGAGGATTAAAACTGACACCCTGACGGCCATTGCGCAGGCTTCGATCCGTCAGTCCACCGAACTGGCCGGATTGCTCACACCTGAGCAGATCGAGGAGTTCAAGAAGCTTGGTGATGAGCGCCGGGTGAAATTTGAAAAATTCATAAAGCCATGAAAATGCGCCCACTCCTCCTGCTCTCGGTCTTTCTCGTTTCGGCATCGGCGCAGGATGCTGGTCTGCAAAAGAAACTCGAACAGGGTTTCACCACCTTTGATCAGGATCATGATGCGGCTCTCAATGCAGCCGAGTTCAACGCCCTTGGCGAATACTCACCCAAGCTGAAAGGCAAGCCACAGGTGGTTGATTACCTGTTTCAAACACTCGACGCGAATCGTGACGGCAAGCTATCGCATGACGAGTACATGAACATCGTGGCAATTAGCGGTGCTGAGAAGCCTTCTCCTGAGAAGCCTGCAATCATCGAAACCAAAAGCAGCGCAGAACAGATCGCGTTTTTCGAAAAGAAGATCCGTCCCGTGCTCGCCGAGAAATGCTACAAATGCCATGCGCAGGACTCGGAAAAAATCAAAGGCGGCTTAGTGCTCGACACACGCGAAGGCATCCGCCGCGGCGGCGACAGCGGCCCGGGTGTCGTGCCTGGGGATCTGGTGAAGAGTCTCGTCATTGAGTCCCTGCATTACACCAACAAGGACATGCAGATGCCGCCGGAAAAAAGTGGTGGCAAGCTGCCGGACTCGGTCATCGCCGACTTCGAGCACTGGGTGCGCATGGGCGCACCTGATCCGCGTGAGGGGAAGGCCAGCGTGGTGAAATCTGAGTGGGACACCGAGAAGGCGAAGAATCACTGGGCCTATCAGCCGGTGAAAAAAGATGCCGCGCCTGCTGTGAAGGACAGTGCCTGGCCAAGGAACGACATTGACCGCTTCATCCTCGCCGGACTGGAGACAAAGGGCCTCAAGCCCGTGGGCGATGCGCCGCCTGAAGCACTGCTGCGGCGCGTTTGCTTTGATCTGACCGGCCTGCCGCCAACACCAGAACAGGTGGACTATTTTTTTGCCAACCATGATACGCAGGCCTTTGAAAAGATCGTCGATGCACTGCTGAAATCACCGCGCTTTGGCGAGCGCTGGGGCCGCCATTGGCTGGACGTGGCACGGTATGCGGAATCCACCGGCAAAGACGTGAACTGCCTCCTTCCTCATGCATGGCGTTTCCGCGATTACGTCATCGAATCCTTTAACAAGGACAAGCCTTTCAACGAGTTCATACGGGAGCAGATCGCCGGTGACCTCATGCAGGCCATAGACAGCCGTGACCGTGCCTTGAAACAGATCGCGACTGGCTTCCTCGCCATTGGCTCGCGCAGCCTCAATGAACGCAGTCCGAAGCAGTATGCGCTGGACACCGCCGACGAGCAGATAGATGCCATGTCGCAGGCCGTGCTCGGCCTCACCGTTGCGTGTGCACGCTGCCATGATCACAAGTTCGATCCAATATCGCAGAAGGATTATTATGCGCTCGCGGGCATCTTCCTCAGCACGGAGACCTTGTACGGCACCTCGCCCAATTTTCAAAATCTCAAGGCTTCACCGCTCATCGAACTGCCCACAGACTGCGGTCTGCCGCGCATGCCTTTGATGCTCACGCTGGAACGCCGCGTCGAAGTCGCAAAAGAGCTCACGAAAACCGAGCGCTATGGTGCGATGCAATTTTATGCCACTGCAGCGAAAGCGCTGTTTACAGGCAAAGGCTTCAGTGTGAACAACGACCCGCAAAAGCTGGTCATGTTCGTCGGCATCAATGCGAAGATCGGCGAGTGCAAAACGGAGCTCGCCTCCTACGACAGCGAGGGCCGCCAGAAACTGCTCGCGATGGGTGTGCGTGATTATCCTTTCACTCTCTCGGGCGGGCCACCCACCAAGCCGAAATCGGTGGAGGAGACGTTTCAGATGATCGCGGGTCGTCCTGCACAGTTCAGTTCAATCAATGACAGCCCGTTCTTCGCTCGTGGTGATGTTGATAAACCTGGCACTAGGGTGCCGCGTGGGTTTGTCAGCGTGATTGCTTCGAAAGCGCGTGCCATTCCATCAAAAGAAAGTGGCCGCCGCGAACTGGCCGATTGGCTCGTGGCAGACACCAATCCGCTTACGTCACGTGTGTTTGTCAACCGCGTCTGGCACTGGCTGTTTGGCCGGGGCATCGTCTCCACGGTGGATAACTTTGGCACCATGGGCCAGCCGCCATCAAATCCGGGGCTGCTCGATCATCTGGCCCTGCGGCTGCAAAGCGGCGGATGGTCGATGAAGTCGCTCATCAAGGAAATCGTCATGAGTCACGCCTATCAACTGGCCGCCACGCACGATGCGAAGAATTTCGAGGCTGATCCTGAAAACACGCTCGTTTGGCGCATGACTCCGCGCCGCCTTGACGCCGAATGCATTCGAGATGCGATGCTGGCCGTCAGCGGTGGTCTGAACCTCGAGGCACCCGTTGGCTCTGCCGTTGCCCAGTATGGTGATGGTGCAATCGGGGGATATCCCATCAAGAGCCTGCGCGCGCCACTCAGTGATGAGCCCTTTCTCACTGCGAGCAGTGACTTCCGTAGTGCTTATCTGCCTGTTCCGCGCAATGCGGTGCCCGACGCTCTTACTGTCTTTGATTTCGCCGAGCCCAGCGCCGTGAACGGCAGCCGCGAAGTGACCACGGTGCCGTCGCAGGCCTTGTATCTGCTGAACAATGACTTCGTCGCCAAACAGGCCAAGCGCTTTGCTGACAAACTTCGGTCGTTACCGGAAAACCAGCGTGCCACTGCTGCCTTCAAACTTGCCTTTGCGCGAGCGCCCACGGCCAATGAAGCCAAGGCCGCGCAAAACTTCTTCGACGACTACCCTCGGCTCGAAAGCGATGTGCTGACGAGCTTCTGCCGCGCGCTGCTCGGCAGTGCCGAATTCCGCTCCATTGACTGATGCCATGAACACTCGTCGCGAATTTCTCCAAACCAGCGGTTTTGGCTTCGGCTGGCTCGCTTTTCAAGCACTGGCCCAAGCGGAGGCCGGCGCTCCGCTGGCCGTGAAGCAGCCGCATTTCAACGCGACTGCCAAACGCGTGATCTTCCTCTGCATGCGCGGTGCGCCATCGCATGTGGACACCTTTGATTACAAGCCGAAGCTCACGGCGGCGTCTGGTAAAGATGGCCGCGCACCGGGCACCAAGCTGCATGGTTCACAGTGGAAGTTTGCACCACAGGGTCTAAGTGGGCTGCCGATCAGCGAGCTGTTTCCGCATCTTTCAAAGCGTGCGGATGATCTGTGTCTCATCAATTCGATGCACACCGAGCTGCCCGCGCATGCGCAGTCGTTTTTGAAGCTGCACACTGGAAATGCGCAGTTCGTGCGGCCCTCACTGGGTGCCTGGGCGCTCTACGGCCTCGGCACAGTGAATGAGAACCTCCCGGGTTTCGTCACCATCGCGCCGCCGTCATTGTTTGGTGGTGCGCAGAACTACGGCAGTGCCTTCCTGCCCGCGATTTATCAAGGTACACGCATTGGTGTCGATGCACGTCCGATTGCGAATGCACAGGTGCGCAATATCGCGCCACCTGTCAGCAGCATGGCGCAGCGCAAGGAGATCGAGCTTGTGCAGGCATTGAATCGCGAAAAGCTGCAGCGCGATCAAGTTAATCCTGAGGTCGAGGGCGCCATCGAATCCTTCGAACTCGCTTTCAAGATGCAGAGCGAGATGCCGAAGGTGATGGATCTGTCCAAAGAAACGAAGCAGACACTGTCCGCCTACGGCATCGGCGAAGGCAATGCCACGGATGACTTTGGCCGCAAGTGCTTGCTCGCGCGACGCATGGTGGAAGCGGGTGTGCGTTTCGTTGAGGTCACGCACAGCGATTGGGATCATCACTTCAAAATCTCCAAAGACCTACCCGCTACCTGCGAAGCAGTGGATCAGCCGATTGCGGCGCTGCTGGCGGATTTGCAATCGCGTGGCCTGCTCAAGGACACGCTTGTCGTCTGGTCCGGTGAATTTGGCCGCACTCCGCACGGCCAAGGTGCCGACGGTCGCGATCATAACAGCAAAGGCTTCACGGCATGGATGGCCGGTGGAGGTGTCAAAGGCGGTATGCGATACGGCAGCACGGATGATCTGGGTTACGAGGCGGTGGAGGACAAAATGCATACTCATGACCTCCACGCCACGATCCTGCACCTCCTCGGTCTCGATCACGAGCGGCTGACCTATCGCTACGCTGGCCGGGACTTCAGGCTCACCGATGTGAAAGGCAGCGTGGCAAAGAAAATCATCGCATAAATCATTTAATGAATACACGCCATTACTCACGTCGCGCCTTCTTGCGGGGAACCGGCGTTCCAATGGCCCTGCCTTGACTGGAGTCTTTCAGTGCTTGGGGAGATGAACCAAAGCGTGAAAAACAGGCCAGTGAAGCACAGGTGCTTCTGTGAGTGACCTTTTCTGGTAATCGCTTCCATTCGAAAGAGTGGTGGGCCAAAGGCGAAGGGAAGGGGAACATTCGACCAAGGTGTCCAGTCTTGTGCTTGCGTGTGAAAAATCGAACCCGTCGGTGCACAAAAACTACTCGAGGCTCCAAGGTGGACGTGCCCTCGACTGCAAAGACAAGCCCGAGCGCCAGGTGTGCCGCCTCTTCATGTCGATGGTGGCAGCACCCGAAGATTTTTGGCGATGCTAAAATCATGCTGGAAGAGGTTTGAATAACGCGCGTTTCGCTTTCCAGTCCTGATCCCACCCTATGCCCATCATCACCGCTGACAAAATCCAGGATTCCTATGACGTGGTCATCGTTGGCTCTGGGGCAGGGGGAGGGCAGGCGGCTTACACGCTGACGATGGAGGGCCTGAAGGTTCTCATTCTGGAGGCAGGACGTTCGTTTGATGTGCCGTCCGAAGTGGCGATGCTGCAACTGCCAAGCCAGGCACCGCTGCGCGGTGAGAAAACGCCGGACAAGCAGTACGGCTTCCACGATTGCTCGATCAACAGCGGCTGGGACATTCCCGGCGAGCCCTACACGAATGCGAGCAAGGAGCCAGCAGACCAGTTTCGCTGGTGGCGACAGCGCATGATGGGCGGGCGCACCAATCATTGGGGGCGCATCGCACTGCGCAACGGGCCTTATGACTTCAAACCGCGCACACGCTTTGATCTCGGTTTTGACTGGCCCATTGGCTATGACGACATCGCGCCTTACTACGACAAGGTGGAGATGCTTATCGGCGTCTTTGGCACGAATGAAGGATTGGAAAATTCACCGAATTCATCGCCGGGTGTATTGCAACCAGCACCAAAAATGCGGGTGGGTGAACTCTATGCGCAGAAGCATGGGAAAAAGGTCGGCGCGCATGTGACCTCGATCCATCGTGCGGTGCTGACGATACCGCAGGATGCAGACACACTCCCGGCCAAGCTGCATCCGGGCAATGCGAAGGCGCAGAGCATTCTGGCGGACTCCATGCGCACACGGTCACCCTGCTTTTGGGCGACGGACTGCCATCGCGGCTGCGCCATTCGGGCAAACTACGATTCGCAGACGGTGCACCTGCGGCCCGCGCTGGCCACGGGAATGCTCGACATCCTGCCAAACGCGATGGCGCGTGAGGTCACGCTCGACAAGCAGGGCAAGGCCACGGGCATCACCTTCATCAACAAGGCGGACGGCAGCGAAGGTCATGCCAAAGGCCGAGCCGTGGTGCTGGCAGCGAGCTCACAGGAGTCAGTGCGATTGCTGCTGAATTCAAAGTCGAACGCTTTCCCCCAAGGGCTTGCGAATTCCAGCGGCAAGGTGGGCAAATACGTCACGGATTCGGTGTCGAGCAGTCTCAGCGCATACATTCCGGCCTTCGAAGGTATGCCGATCCACAATGAAGACGGTGCTGGCGGTCCGCACGCCTATGTGCCGTGGACGCGGCATGCGCAGAATGGCAAGGGCGAACTGGGTTTTCCCGGAGGTTATCACCTGGAGTTCACCAGTGGCCGGCAGATGCCATCACTGACGGTGCTGAACGGCATCGAGAGCAAGCTAGGGCACGAAGGCGTTTTGTTTGGCGCAAAGCTCAAACAGGAAGCACGGCGCTATTATGGCAGCAGTTTGGGCTTTGGCGCACAAGGCACCATGCTGCCGAATGATGGTTCCTTCTGCGAACTCGATCCCGAGCTGAAGGATCAGTGGGGCATTCCCGTGCTGCGTTTCCACTGGAAGTGGACGGAGTTCGAACTCAATCAGGTGCGACACCAGCAGCAGCACATCCACGAACTGCTCGAAGCGATGGGTGGCAAGGTGGCGGCGAAAGCTGAGGATGACGCGGCCAAGCTGATCAGGCGTGGCGGCGAAGTGATTCATGAGGTCGGCGGTGCGATCATGGGCGCAGACCGTGAGTCCTCGGTGACCAATCAATGGAGCCAGACCTGGGACGTGAAAAATCTCTTCATGGCCGATGGTGCCCCCTTTGCCAGCACGGCGGACAAGAACCCCACGCTCACGATCATGGCGCTGGCATGGCGCATGGCTGACCACCTGATGGACGAAATGAAGAAAGGCAATATCTGATGAGCACCCCCGACGACCTCCCACGCATGGACCGCCGCAAGGCGCTGCAATGGATGCTCACCGCCACGGCGACCATGGCCGTGCGTGATACGAATCTCTTTGCTGCTGATTCCTCTCCCATCAAAGCTCAGGGCTACGGGCCTGATCCGGCGATGGTGAAAGTGTACAAGCCCGGCGATGTCTGGCCGCTCACCCTCACCGAGCCGCAGCGCCGCACCACGCGCGCCTTGTGCGATGTCATCATGCCTGCGGATGAAACCTCGCCCAGCGCCTCGGCTGTCGGAGTGCCTGACTTCATTGATGAATGGATCAGTTCGCCCTATCCTGCGCAGGCAGGTGATCGGCGTCTCATTCTCGAAGGCCTGCAATTGATCGATCAGGATGCCAGCACTCGCTTTGGCAAAGCCTTCGCAGACCTCGCACTCGAACAACAAACCGCCATCTGCAGCGATCTCGCCGCCGCCAAACCGCAGCCCGAATACAAAAAGCACGCGTCGTTTTTCAAACGCTTCCGCGATCTGACCGCGGGCGGCTACTACACCACGCCCGAGGGAATGAAGGCCATTGGCTACGTGGGCAACATGCCTTCCGCCACCTTTGAAGGCCCCCCCATCGAAGCACTGAAGCACGTGGGGCTTGCATGACGGTTTGCGCCCCCCCACGATGGTGAGATGATGGTGATGTCAAAAAACAGAAATCGATGCTTTTTTAAAACGATGTCCCTGCTTCCCCGGCCATTCCTTTTCCTGCTGATTGTCTGCCACGTGCGTGCCGCTGTTGTACGCGTGGAGGTGTTGGAGCGTTCGGACATGGGGACGACTGGATATGAGCAGATCGTCGGACGGCTGCATTTCGAAATTGATCCGGCGCTGCCCGGCAATGCCATCATCGCCGATGTGGCTCTGGCTCCGGTGAATGTGGCTGGCAAGGTCAGTTTTTCTGCGGACATGCGCCTCTTGAAGCCGAAATCCGCTGCGCGCAGCAATGGCGCTGCCTGGGTGGAGATCCCGAATCGCGGCGGCAAAGCGGGATTGAGCGATTGGATCGTGAAGCAGGGCTTCACCGTGCTGAATGTCGGCTGGGAGTTCGATGTGCCTGCGCAGCCCGGAAAAATGAGCATCAAGGTGCCATCGGCGCAGAACAAGGATGGCAGTGCGATTCGTGGCGTGGTGAGCGCGACCTTCACGCCAGACAAACCTGCGGATGAACAAACGATCACTGATTTGACAACTTACCCGCCGGTGAACGCGGAAGGCCCTGAGAGCCGGTTGATCGTGCGGTCGCGCATGGCCTATCCCGGCGGTGCCGAGATTCCGCGAAAAGCATGGAGCCTGAAGGGCGACCGACTCCATCTGGAGGGTGGGTTTGAGCCGGGGAAAACGTATGAGATCTTCTATCTGGCAGAAGCGCCGCCGCTGGCCGGGCTCGGCTATGCAGCCATCCGCGATGCCGTGGCATGGCTGAAGCATGATGCAGGCTCACTCGCACCGGTTAAACATGCGTATGCTTTTGGCTCCTCGCAGTGCGGGCGCTTTTTGCGCGACTTTGTTTATCTAGGTTTCAATACAGACGAGCAGGACCGCCAGACGTTGGATGGTGTGATGTCCCATGTGGCAGGCGCAGGTCGGCTGGTACTGAACCAGCGCTGGTCCACCCCGCGTGCGGTGGCGGGCTTCTATACGGCTTCGTATCCTTTTGCAGACACAGCTCAGGCTGATCCTGCGAGCGGCCATGCGGAAGGGATTTTGGAAAATTCACGGGTCAGGCATCCTCCCAAAATTTTCTATACGAACACGGCTGCTGAATATTGGGGTGCGGGCCGCGTGGCCGCGCTGACGCACACGACTCCAGACGGGGGCAGGGACATTTCATTTCCGGAAAATGTGCGCTCCTACTTCTTTGCGGGAACGCAGCATGGCGCAGCGAGCTTCCCTCCGACCGCGCAGGCCAAGGGCGCGCCGCTGGCGAATCCCGTCAATGCCAGCGCTGCGGTCACGGCCCTGCGGCTGGCGATGCATCACTGGGTGACGGAGGGCATTGCTCCACCGCCCAGTGTGTATCCGAAACTCGCTGACGGCACGCTCATCCCGGTCGCGGAGGTGCACTTTCCCGCCATCCCTGGCATGGGGGATCCGAGGCTGCTGAAAGCTGGCGGCCGCGTGCGCAATCCGCAGTGGGCGGATGGTGCCGGTGAAGGCCAGGAACTGCCGCTGCTGGTGCCGCAGGTGGATACGGACGGCAATGACATCTCTGGCGTCCGCATGCCGGATGTGGCGGTTCCATTGGGCACGGCAACTGGATGGGTGTTTCGCCCGGCGTCGATGGGCTCACCGCATGAGCCTGTGTTGCTGCGCGGTGCCTGGGTTCCTTTTGCTGCCACGCGTGAACAACGCGAAGCCGCGCATGATCCTCGTCCAGCGCTGGCGGAACGATATGCATCCCGCGAAACCTATCTGTCGCAGGTGAAAGACGTCCTGCAAAAACTCATCAGTCAGCGGTTCCTCAGCGAGCAGGATCTCGAACCACAGCTCAGGCAAGCGGGTGATCGCTGGGATTGGGTGAAGCACCAGCCTGCGCAGTAGCCACATTTTTCCATTCATCTTTATGACCCGTCATCCTCTCCTCCTCACCCTCATCTTCGTCTGCGCCACAGTTCACGCCTCGGCGCAGACCAAGGTGCTCTTCCTCGGCAACAGCATCACCAAACATGGACCGAAGGCTGACATCGACTGGACGGGAAACTGGGGCATGGCGGCGACTGCGGAGGCGAACGACTACGTGCACCTCGTCACCAAGGCGCTGACGGAAAAAGCGGGCGTTGCACCCGAGGTGATGGTGAAGAACATCGCCGACTTTGAGCGCGCTTATTCAGGCTACGACATTGCAGCCAAGATGAAGGACTCCATCGAGTTTAAGGCGGACCTGATCTTCCTCGCCATCGGCGAGAACGTCCCGGGCCTGAAGACAGCGGAGGACAAGGCAAAGCTGCAGGCAAGCCTGACCACCTTGCTTCGTGCGCTGAAAGGCGAGCGTAAGCCCACGATTATCGTGCGCAGTTGCTTTTGGGCCGATGCCGCCAAAGACGAAGCACTCCAGCAAGCCTGCACTGCCGTGGGAGGTGTTTATGTCAACATCGGCAGCCTGAGCAAAGATGAATCGAACTTCGGCCGCTCTGAGCGGCCGTATAAACACGCAGGCGTGGCGAATCATCCTGGAGACAAAGGCATGGCGGCCATCGCCGCTGCCTTGGTGAAGGCGGTGCCGTGAGTTTCTAGCGCAACGATTTGAAGTGTTCAGCCGCCGCTGTGCGAAACTCAGCATCGGAGGGTGGTTTGCCGGCGCGTGCGAAACACTTGGCAACGAACTGCCGTGCCCACTGATAGTAGAGCCGGTGATTTTCGTAGATAGGCTGTTTGATGCCTTTGTCATCGATCATCCAAAATCCGCGCTGCTGGCCGTCCGCTTCGAGTTCATTGTTGTAGAGCTCCCAGTAGATGATGAAGGGGCAGCCCCATTCCAGCGCCGCCTGAATTGTGATGAGTGAAAGACGGTTTTGTTCCTCAGGCGAATGGTGCGGCTTTCCATTGTGAAATACGGAGTAACCGTATTCACCGATGAAGACGCGCTTGCCTTGAATTGCGGCTTTCGGCGTGAGCTTGGACTCGATGTAGTCCAGCACGG
>NZ_JBIPNG010000443.1:0-5536 GCF_044373815.1 Prosthecobacter sp.
GCGAGGTGACGGGAGAAGAGGCGCTCGTCAACGGCTCCGCTTTCGATGAGGGCGAGGACGGGGGAGATGCCGCCGCCTGCGGCGGTGTTGAGAGCGGCCTGGATGTCGGAGTCCATCACACCGGCGGCTTGGCCGCTTGATTGGAGGATGGAAGTCATGGGTGGGACGGAGGGAGGGGAGGTGGCCGCAAAAAGACGCAAAGAGGGGCAAAAAGAAGAGGCCGGAGGGGGACCGACAAAGAGGAAGAAAAAAGAGGGGGGAGGTGGGTGACGGATTTGTGACCGTGGAGGGGCGGGAGTGGAGGGAAGCCGCGTGGGAGAGGGAGAGGGAGCGGTAGATTGTGAAGAATTCGTTGCTTTGGGGACGACTGAGCCGGAGTTGGACAGGATTGACAGGATGCCGGAATTTCAGGATTGGGGACCGGAACGGGGGCGGATTGGAGTGTCCGCGCGACTGATCCGAGCGGTATTGGAATGCGGCGCTCTCAGGGCGGGACCCCGGGGAAGCATTGAATTTTCACCGCAGAGGTGGGAACGCCGCAGAGATTGCCGGAAGGGAGAGCCGGAGGGGGGCCGCAATCCGTTCTTCGGTCTCCGAGCTGCGAAGGACAGGAGGTGTTGCTTAAGGATCGAGGATGAGATTTAAGTGTTTCTACCTGCTTGTTCTTTGGCTGGTCCCTGCTAATTTCTTGCTTTCATATGAGCACAATCTGGGCATTCGACTTGGGCAAGGGGAGCATTGGCGAGGTGGTTTGGAATGGATTTACGACCCACTGATTATGCAGAACAACCTTCCCAACGAGAATGATCCGTCGGCTGTCCGCCGCATCCTTGCCCTTGATCTCGGCATTGGCTCCTATGGCATCGCGCTTCAGGAGCGCAGCGGTGAAGGGGACAACAGGCGGTTCAGCTTTCCCATTGTGCGTTCTTGCACGCTGCCGGGGGAGTGGGCGGAGCTTAAGGAGGAGCGGACGCGGCGCAGGATGTGGCGTACGCGGCTGGCACACATTGAGCGCGAAGGCTGGCTGCGGCAGGTCTTTGAGCGTTGCGGATTGCAGGAGGCGGTGCTGTGGGGACGGCGATTGAAGAAAGTCGCGGTGGAGGAGGCAGGCCCCGGCGGCGTGAAAGTGACGAAGAAGCGATGGACGCAGGACGCGGAAAATCCGCCTGACTACCGGCTGGAGCGCGAGTTCCCGCCGCAGCCGGGAAAGAAGACGCAGGATGGAGCCCCTGCGGACGAGCAGGGAGCACGTATCGTTTACAGCGGTGCGGCACTGCGCTGTCTGCTGCTGCTTGGTGAGAAGGCGCAAATGGATGCGCAGGGGCGCACACTGGAACCTTGGCAAATCTTCAAGGCGCTGCATTCGGCCATTCAAAAGCGCGGTTATGATGCGGCTGTGCCCTGGGCACGGACACCGACGGTGAAGCCCCTTGTGGCTGCCGACGCAGCCGCCAAGAAGGGGCGCAAGGGCAGGAAGACTGAGACGGTTGAAACCGACGCAGAGGCTGAGGGCGAACCGGTTCTTTCTGAGGCAGAGGCAAAGGAAAGGAATGAGGAAAAAGCCAGTCTGGAACGTGCGCTGACAATGAAAGGCGTGGTGGAAGGGCTGTCCCCGCATGCCCGCTTTCATCATCCGTGTTTTTGGGAGGCTTACCGCATGGGGCTGTGGGAGGCTGCCGAGCCTGAGCTGCTTCGTTTACGCCAGACGCATGATGCGCGCTCCTGCAAATGGGATGACCAACCAGACCCGGCCAACAAGTTCAAGAATGCCAACGAGCAAGATAAGTATGCAAGGCTGCCTGCCATTTTCCCACGCCAGATGGTGGAGGCAGAACTCATCGCCTTGTGTGAAGCGGCCGCCCGGCAGTTGCCGGCCTTGTCCGTGAGCGCCTATGAGATCGCGTACGGTCCAACGGAGCTGCCTTATCCAAACATTCCCCGCCGTGATCCTGCGAAGCAGGATGTCGAAGCGCAAAGGCGTGCCGCGCTCAAGGCTTTGCCTCCAGAGCTACGCGAGACGTTTGTGCGCGGCAAGGCGGCGGAATGGCAGGGTGCGCTGTCGCAGAAAGCGCCCACCTTTGACAATCGCGGTCCGGCCCCGTGTGCGCTGATCCCGCGCTTCAATGTGGCCAAATGTGAGCTGCGCTATGATAAAGAGGTACTTGTGCCTGATTCGACACTGGCTGCCGAGGTTTCCTTTTTGCTTCAGCTCAAGAACTTCCGGTTTGTGCCGGAGGTTAAGGATGACAGCAGAGCCGGTGGCTTGCGGGATTCATTCAGCCCCCGGGAATTGAAACAGCTCCATGAGGATCATTTCGCGGGGACCGTTCTTAAGCGCATGGCTTCCGGCATGACTGGAGGAGCAATGACGAAGAAGATGCTCTGTGACTGGATGGGAGAGCACATCGGACCCAAGACCACGCCCAAGCCGGGACAGGATGGCAAAGGCAAGGAGATCATCGAGATGCCGAAGGCGACGGGCCGTGCGCGTTTTTCGCGCCCGGCGCTGCGTTTGGTGAAGGAGTTGCTGCTATCAGGCTTGTCGCCAGCGGAGTTCAAGGCTGCTTTGCTGGATCTGAGCAACCCGGCTTACGATGATCTGCGCAAGGCAGTGAAACTGGTGGGTGACGATGGTGGGGAGATGAACACGAATGAGATGCGCGGCATGATTGCGGTGGACCTTGATTTCCTCGACAACATCGGCGCTTCATGGGACAAAATCAGCATCCGCGACGAACGGCTGGAGGCCATCAGCGAACTCACGCAGGCGGAGAAGGAGGCACGACAGGCTGCGATCACGCGCATGATTGGCATGGAGATCAATCCCAAGATCAGGCACCGCCTCACGCTGCTCGACCACATTCTTGATGAGATCACCGCTGATGGCAGGCTGCCGGACCGTGTGGTGCTGGAGTTTGCGCGTGAGGAGTGGCTGGGGCCGAAGCGCAAGAAGGAGTTGGAAGATTTTCAAAAGGAACGCCGGGAGCAGAACATTACCGCGCGGATGAATCTAGGCGGTGAGGTGACTCCGAGGGCCGTCCTCAAGCATCAACTGCTTACGGAACAAGGCGGGCGCTGCTTGTTCTGCGGCAAGAACTTTGCCAATCCGAAAACAACCAGCGTGGCGCATGGCGAGCTGTCGTTTGAAAACGCGCATCTCGCCCACATCGTCGCAGATTCGAAGGGCGGTCCGCGTGCCTATGTGAACCTGGTGCTCGCTTGCGACGGCTGCAACCGGGCGCAGGATAACCGTTACCATTCGGATGCTTTTGCGCAGAACCGCTTTCCCATCGGCTGGGATGCTTTCGTCGGCATCGTCTCCGGCTGTGCAGGCATGCGTCCTTTTAAAAAGAAAATTCTCTGCACCAAGTCCGAAGATGAGGCAGCGCTGATGGTGCAAAACAAGACCGCCTTGCAAGAGACGGCATGGATTGCCAAGCTGGCCCGTGTACTCATCTGCCTCAAGTTCGGCTGGAAGCTGGACGCGGAAGGCGAACAACGCCGCATCGTCGTGGTGACAGGCAGCGTGACCAACCGCGTGGCTTCAAAGTATGGACTCTACTCACTGCTGGGCGGTCCGGAGCGTGTGAAGAAACTGGCGGATGGAAAAGCCGCCATCGAGGAGGCCATCAAGAATGTGGAAGCAGCCAGTGATGATGAACTCGACAAGCTTTGCGATGACTTTCCCAAAGAGTGGAAAATGAAGAAGCGCAAAGGTGCTGACCATTGGGACAAAGACTTTGCGCTCTGGCTCCTGCGCCGTCTCCACATTGCCAATGAGGATGCGATCAACGAGAAGGATCGAAACGATGACCGCCACCATGCATTGGATGCCATGGTGCTTTCCTTCCTGCCGCATTGGGCCGGAAATCCTGGCAAGAGCTTGTACTTTGGTCTGCCACCGGGCAGGGACTGGAAGGAAGAATTGAGGCATTATCTGGAGGGGCTGTATCCAGAGGTGCTCATCTCAGCACGGCCCGAGCTGGAACAATCCTTTTATGGGGCACGCCGGGTGGGCATGACTTCTGCTGCTACTAAACGTTATATGCTGCGCGAGATCGCCTACAGCGGTATGACTCCCAAGTTTTCCAACAGCACGCTTGGTAAACAGGCGCGGCGTATCTATGACAAGCACATTCAGGCCGTAGTAAGCGCCTTCGCGGATCAAAACCCCAAGGAGCCAGAGTGGCTGAACTTCTGCGAGCGGCTGGCTAAACACGGGCTCAAACCCGGCGGCCCGCGCATCACCCACGTGCGCCGTATCGTCTCCGATGAACTCACCGAGTATGCCGACTTCTCCAAGGATGGCACCGGTGCATGGCGCAAAGGTGATAAGAATCAAGGTTGGTTTGTGTGTGAGAAAAAAGACCGAGAAGGCGAGTACGCCATCGAGCCGGTTTATGTTCATCAGTCAAAATCGAAACTGGAACAGCGTATTCTCAAAGAAGGCAAATACTCACGGGTGGTGGACTTCTTCATTCGTGATGAAGTGGTGACACTGGACCGTGAGATCACCGGGATCATGGACCCTTTGCCATCTGGCAGTTTTGTGATTCGTACCATGAAGTTGAATGGGCAGGTGGAATTATCCAATAATGCTGGATACCAATACAAGCCGGTTAACATCAAGAATTTGATCGGTGCGGGTTTCAAAAAAGAGGAGCAACCATCATGAGCTACCACGTCGTCCACATCCTGACTCACGGAGCTTTGCTGGCGCGTGAGCGCGGCTTTCTCGTCTGCCGTCCGCCCAAGGACGCCGCTGATGCCGTGGAAAAAAAGCTGCCTCTGGAAGACATTCGTGCGGTGGTCATTGCTGCGCGCGGTGTTACGCTGACGAGCAATGCCATCTCGGGCATTCTGGAGCAGGACGGGCTCATCCTGCACTGCGATGAAAGCTATCGTCCGGTGGGAGTGACGACGCCGCTGCCGCGCATCATCGACACACGCGCCTATCTCAATCAGGCGCGGCAGCCGCAGCGCTTGAACGAACGGATTTGGAACCAGCTGCTGCTGGGCAAGACGGCCAACCAGCAGGCCGTGCTGAAGCAGCGTGAACTGTTCAGTGCGCATCTGGACCGGGCCATGAAGATCAAGCAGGTGGATGAAGGCAACTGCGCCAAGAAATACTGGCAGCTCTATTTTCCAAGCATTGGCTGGAGTGCCACGCGGCGGGATCGCAAACTGAACACGCCGCCGAACCGGATGCTCAACTATGGCTACACCGTGCTGGCGGCTCTGTGCCATCGTTCTTTGATCGTGCATGGCCTGAGTCCGCTGCTGGGGGTGGGTCATGTGGCACGCTACAAGGCTGATCCGCTGGTGTATGATTTGATGGAACCTTACCGGCCCTTTGTTGACTGCATGCTGGCGGACTTCATGCAGACCGAGCCGGAGATCACGGAGGCGGCTTGGTGCAAAAAGATCGGGCGGGAGCTGCGGGAGCGCCGGGTGGAGAAGGAACCGTTTTCATTGAAGCTGCTGGATGCCATCGACAAGAGCGCCGCCACGTTGACCGACTGTTACAGCCACCTGA
>NZ_JBIPNG010000444.1:0-5531 GCF_044373815.1 Prosthecobacter sp.
AGTGCGTGGTGGGGTGTGGTGGCCGGGTTGGGGGGGGAAGCGGAGGCGCTGGACGACAGGCAGGAGTGCCTATCGTACCAATGAAAACGCGGTGCTTCTGGGAGGAAGCACCGCGCCCCGGAGGGGCTGTGGATGGAGAGGTGTTGGGCGGCGTGGCGCGCTGGTGGTCGGGCGGGCTTTCGCCACACACGACCTACGATGGGTGGGCGTGGGCTGATGGGGAGAAAGGGGGCGCTGATCGACAGGCAGGAGTGCCTATCGTACTTCCCAAGAAAAACGCGGTGGGTCCGAGAGGACGCACCGCGTAGAGAGAGGAGATATAGGGCTTTGTGTTTACTCGGATTTCAGGGAGGCCATGTCGATGGAGAAGCGGTATTTGACGTCGCTTTTGAGGAGGCGTTCGTAGGCTTCGTTGATCTGCTGGATGGGGATGATTTCGACGTCGGAGGTGATGTTGTGGGTGCCGCAGAAGTCGAGCATTTCCTGGGTTTCGGCGATGCCGCCGATGAGGGATCCGGCGAGGCGCTTGCGACCGAAGAGGAGGCCGAAGGCGGAGACTGGGAGGGGTTTGTCTGGTGCGCCGACGAGGGTGAGGGTGCCGTCGATTTTGAGGAGGTTGAGGTAGGCGTTGATGTCGTGATCGGCGGAGACGGTGTCGAGGATGAAGTCGAAGCTGCCGGCGTGCTTTTGCATGTCGTTGGCGTCGGTGGAGATGATGACTTCATCTGCACCGAGGGCGAGGGCGGACTCCTTCTTGTTGGGCGAGGTGCTGAGCACGACGGTGTGGGCACCGAAGGCGTGGGAGAACTTGACGCCCATGTGGCCGAGACCGCCGAGACCGACGACGCCGACTTTTTTGCCTTTGAGGTCGCCCCAGCGGCGCATGGGGGAGTAGGTGGTGATGCCGGCGCAGAGCAAGGGGGCGACACCGGCGAGGCTGAGATTTCCGGGGACGCTGAGGACGAAGTGCTCGTCCACCACGATGCTGGTGGAGTAGCCGCCGTAGGTGACGGGGGCGGTGCCGTGTTTGTCGGGCGAATTGTAGGTGAAGGTGGAGTGGGGGCAGAACTGCTCAAGATTGGCCTGGCACTGGGGGCAGGTTTGATCGGAGTCGACGAGGCAGCCGACGCCGACGATGTCGCCGCGTTTGTGTTTCTTCACGGCGGAGCCGACCTGGGTGACACGGCCCACGATTTCATGACCGGGGACGCAAGGGTAGGTGGTGGGCACGGCGCTCCACTCATTGCGGACCTGATGGAGGTCTGAATGGCAGACGCCGCAGAAGAGGATTTCGATTTCGACATCGCGATCGGTGGGGTCGCGGCGAGGGATCTGGAGGGATGCGAGGGGCGAGGTGGCGCTGGAGGCGGCGTAGGATTTGGCGGTGGGCATGATGGGAGGGTGTTTAGGAGTTGGGTTGAATGGATTGATATTGCTCGTCGGTGACGTGTTCGAGCCAGTCGACGACCTTGCCGTCGAGGCTTTCCTGGATGGCGATGTGTGTCATGGCGGTGGTGGGCGAGGCGCCGTGCCAGTGCTTTTCGCCGGGCGGGAACCAGACGACATCCCCGGGACGGATTTCTGCGATGGGTCCGCCGAGGCGCTGCACGCGGCCGCAGCCGGAGGTGACGATCAAGGTCTGTCCCAGCGGGTGGGTGTGCCAGGCGGTGCGGGCGCCGGGCTCGAAGGTGACGATGGCACCGGCGGCGCGTGCTGGTGATGATGGCTGGAAAAGTGGATCGATGCGCACCGTGCCGGTGAACCAGTCGGCCGGGCCTTTGCCGGAGGGTTGTGAGCCGTTTCGTTGGATGTTCATGGCGAGATTGCGGGGTGTAACGTTTGGAGGGAGCTCGGTGGCTGGGTCATTGTGCGAGTTTTGTATTGAAGAGATGCGAGACCGCGACTGCAACACCGACATTGGATTCAATGAGTGAGCCTGTGTAGAGTGCGGGATGGCACGCGCTTCTTTGAACGACATCGCCCTCAGGCTCGGCATTTCCAAGATGACGGTCTCGCGCGCGCTGCGTGGGGGAAAGCATGTGGAGGCGGCTTTGAGGGAGAGGATTGTACAAACGGCGGAGGAGATCGGCTACCGGCCTGATCCTGAGATCGCGAAGCTGATGACGCACATGCGGCGCACGCGACGAGTGGCCGCGCCGCTGACGCTGGCTTTTGTGTGGGCGGAGCGGAGTTCGCAGGAGATCGAGCGTTCGTCGTGGTCGCAGCAGCTGGTGCTGGGGGCGCACCGGCAGGCGGCGAAGCTGGGCTTTCAACTGGAGGAGTTTCATCTGGCGGCGCGGGGGATGACGGCGAGGCGGCTGTCTGACATTCTGGAAGCGCGTGGGATTCCGGGGTTCATTCTTTCGCCGCTGGTGTCGCGCAGTCGTGGGCATGTGTCGATGGCGTGGGAAAAATTCAGCAGTGTGGTGATCGGCATGGGGTATGCACGGCCGCAGCTGCACCGCGTGCATCACCATCACTATCTGGGCATGATGACGGCGCTGCGGATGCTGAAGAAGCAGCGTTATAAACGGATCGGCTTTTATTGCGGCAGCACGATCAATGAGCGGATGTTTCGAGCGTGGTCGGCGAGTTTTCTGGCGCATCATCCGCTGGCCAAGCCGGGAGAGCTGCTGGCGCTGCGCAAATCGCTGAGCCGCAATGATTTCCTGCAGTGGCTGCGCATGGCGAAGCCGGATGTGGTGATCGATGGAGGCCATGTGGTGAAAGACTGGCTGGCCACCCTACCCTCCTCGCGCAGGCCGGACCATGTCTCGCTGGGCTGGCGGGCGGACATGGCGGAGGTGGCCGGGATCGACCAGCAGGCGGATGTCCTCGGTGCGGCGGCGGTGGATCTGCTGGTGACGCAGTACCAGCAGAATGAACGGGGCATCCCTGAGGCGCCGAGGATTGTGATGACGGAGGGCGTGTGGAGACCGGCGAGGATGGGTTTTCATGCTTGAATCTTATCCCATTATATTACTCATTTTATTTATAGATGTGTAGCGCTTATCATTTCCTTTGAACGCTAACACTGGTGTCGGGGGTGGGGGCTAAAACCCCTTGAGGAGGGTATATGAATAGACCGGGGTCTGTGGCTTCTTATGGCCAAGAATGGAATTACTGCATATCGCTTCCCAGAAATCACTGCTTTATGCTGGCTTGGCGGCCAGCCTCCTGTTTAGCGGCTGCCATCACAAGGAGGCTGAGCATGAGGAGAAGGAGGAGGAGGCTCAGATGATCCTGACCACCCCCATCAAGCGAGACACGATCGTCACGCGTGAATATGTGTGTCAGATTCGCTCCTGCCGCAACATTGAGCTCCGTGCGGTGGAGCGTGGCTACCTGCAATCCGTCTTCGTGAAGGAGGGCCAGCTCGTCAAGGAAGGCGAACCCATGTTCAAGATCCTGCCGCTGGTTTACCAGGCAGAACTGACAAGCGCCGAGGCCGAGGCCCAAGTTTCCAAGGTTGAGTATGAAAACACCAAGAGATTGACGGACAGCAAGGTGGTGTCTGACAAAGAGCTGGCCATTTCCAAGGCCAAGTGGGAACAAAAAGTGGCGGTGGTGAACCTCGCGCAGGCGCACCTCGGCTTCACCAACATCAATGCGCCTTTTCCGGGGCTGATGGACCGCCTGCACCTGCGGAATGGCAGCCTGGTGGATGAGGGGGATCTACTGACAACCCTGTCTGACAACAGCGAGATGTGGGTCTATTTTAACGTCCCTGAAGCCGAGTATCTGGATTACATGTCTGAAGAGCAGCCGGAGGAGAGAAAGAAGGTCGAACTGATGATGGCCAACGGAAAGACTTTCAACCAACCAGGAAGAGTCAACGTCATCGAGGCGGAGTTTAACAATCAAACCGGCACCATTCCATTCCGCGCGGATTTTCCGAATCCGGACCGCCTGCTCAGACACGGCGAGACGGGCAACATTCGCATGAACAAAATGGTCAGGGGTGCGCTGCTGGTTCCACAGAAAGCGACGTTTGAGATTTTGGACCATCACTATGTGTTCATCGTGGGAGCGGATGATGTGCTGGTGCAACAGCGCATCCATATCAGCGAGGAGCTGGAGGATGTGTTCATCGTCAGCGATGGTTTGACAGAGAAGGACAAGATCGTTCTCGAAGGAATGCGGCAAGCCAAGAGCGGAGAGAAAGCAGTGTATGTTTTCAAGAAGCCCGAAGAGGCTTTCAAGGACATGAAACTGCATGCTGAATAATTATAGGATTTGACCCATGTTTACGAAGATTCTGCGCCGGCCAGCCCTGGCCATTGTTATCTCACTGATCATCCTGTTCCTCGGGGGGCTTTCGATGATCACCCTGCCGATTTCCCAGTTCCCTGATGTGGCGCCGGTGTCGGTCATGGTCACCCTGGACTACCCGGGAGCGAGTGCGAAAGTTCTGGAAGAGTCCTGTTTGATTCCACTGGAGCGCTCGATCAACGGGGTGCCCAACATGAAGTACATGACCTCGGACGCCACGAGTGCGGGGGAGGCAACCATTCAGGTGATCTTCCACATGGGGACCGACCCGAACCAGGCGACGGTGAACGTGATGAACCGAGTCAACCAGGTGATGAGCCGTCTCCCTCCGCTGGTGCAGCGCGAAGGCGTCATCGTGAACAACCTGACGCCGAACATGCTGATGTATGTGAACCTTTTCAGCACGGACAAGAACGCGGACATGCAGTTCCTGTTCAACTACGGCTACATCTATCTCATCCCCGAGCTGAGCCGTATTCGCGGCGTGGGTTCCGCCAAGATTCTGGGCACCCGGCAGTACGCGATGCGCATCTGGTTGAAGCCGGACCGCATGCGAGCCTACAACGTCTCGACGGAGTCGGTGATGCATTCACTTTCGGAGCAGAGCTTGATCGGGTCTCCAGGGCGAATCGGGCGAGCGGACAGCAAGACTTCCCAGTCGCTGGAATACGTGCTCACTTATGTGGGCCGATACAACACCGTCGAACAGTATGAGAACGTCATCCTGCGAGCCACGGAAGACGGTGAGCTGCTGCGCCTGAAGGACGTGGCCTCCGTGGAGCTGGGCAGTGAGTTCTACGATCTCTATTCAGACCTCGACGGACTGCCCTCCGCGGCCATCGTGATCAAGCAGAGCTTCGGCAGCAACGCGCACGAAGTCATCAAGGAGATCAAGGAGAAGCTGGTGGAGATCAAGGAGAAGACGTTTCCGTCAGGAATGGACTACAAGATCAGCTACGATGTGGCCAACTTCCTTGATGCCTCGATTGAGAAGGTGCTGCATACACTGATCGAGGCCTTCATTCTGGTGGCACTCGTGGTGTTTATTTTCCTCGGAGACTGGCGTTCCACGCTCATCCCGACGCTGGCGGTGCCGGTTTCGCTGATCGGCGCGTTCTTCCTCATGCAGATGTTTGGGGTGACGATCAACCTGATCACGCTCTTCGCGCTGGTGCTGGCGATCGGCATCGTGGTGGACGACCCCATCGTGGTGGTGGAGGCCGTGCATGCGAAAATGCATGGGACTAACATCACCCCCT
>NZ_JBIPNG010000076.1:0-18333 GCF_044373815.1 Prosthecobacter sp.
GCACTGGCTGCAAAACGTTCCGGCGCAGCTTGGCGCACCATGGTGATGCTGAGCGATGGTGAACTGGACGAAGGCTCCAATTGGGAGGCCATTCTCTTCGCTCCCCAGCATCGTCTCGACAATCTCATTGCCATCGTTGACTACAACAAAATCCAGAGTCTTGGCTCCGTCGCTGAAGTGATGGAACTCGATCCGCTCGCTGACAAGTTTCGAGCATTCCGCTGGTCAGTACGTGAAGTTGATGGCCATGATCATGCGGCCATCCGCGAGGCGCTCTCTTCGGTTCCTTGGGAGGTTGGCAAGCCCTCGGTCCTCATTGCACATACAATCAAAGGCAAGGGCGTGGACTTCATGGAAAACAGTCTCCAGTGGCACTACTCGTCTCCACGGGGGGAGCAGCTCACATCAGCACTTTTACAACTTGGAAGTGACTCATGAGAACCGCCTTCATCAACGAGCTGACCGTTCAGGCTCGTACGCATCCTGAAATTTTTCTGATCGTCGGAGATCTCGGCTTCTCAGTTGTCGAGCCCTTTGCCCGCGAGTTTCCAGATCGTTTTCTCAACGCTGGTGTGGCCGAACAAAACATGACGGGAGTCGCAGCAGGTCTCGCCTCCGAGGGCTATCATGTCTTCACCTATTCCATTGCCAATTTCCCAACCCTGCGCTGCTTGGAACAAATCCGCAATGATGTGTGCTATCATCTGTTGCCGGTGACCGTTGTGGCTGTTGGTGGGGGACTTGCCTATGGCAACCTCGGGTATTCGCATCATGCCGTTCAAGATCTGGCCATCATGAGGACATTGCCCAATATTCACGTCATGGCTCCCGGAGATCCCGGTGAGACCAAGGAATGTGTAGCATGGCTGGCAGATCATCCGGGTCCGTCGTACCTTCGCATTGGCAAGGCGGGTGAAAAGAAACTGCATGACGTGCGTGGCATCGAGCGTGGGCCTCTCCTTCTTCGCGGAACTCCATCCGATCGAATCGCTCTTGTTTCCACTGGAGGCATTCTCGATGAATCGCTGGCGGCAGCGGATATTCTCGCAAGCGAAGGGAAGTCAGTGGCCGTTTACTCGCTGCCGTGGCTCAAGCCTCTCGATGTGTCGCGCTTGGATGCTCTGAATTCATACGATTACATCGTGGCTGTGGAGGAACACGTCACAGAGGGAGGGCTTGCCGCTGCTCTGCGTGAAAATCTGCCGAAGTCATTGTCTGTGCACTCCGTCGCCGTGAGTGCTGATGCCTCGGTTCTGGTTGGTACTCAGGCATTTCTTCGAAATGCTGCGGGGGTGTCCAGCAGCCACATTGCCGCCACTTGCCTTGCCTTGTTGCCATGACAGCTTCACAGCCACCGCAAATTAGTTTTTTGGTGTTTGCTTACAATGAAGAAGCTCGCATTAGATCTATTCTTGATCAGGCGCTGGCTTGGGCGGATGAGGTAGTTGTCATTAACAAGTCCTCAACGGATAAAACGAGCGAGATCTGTGAAAGCTACGGTTCCAAAATCAAGCATCTGGTTTTTCCCTTCTCGACTCAGGGACAGGATGATTTTCAGGCCTTGATTGCATCGACGAGCTGCGAGTGGATCTATTTTGCCACAGCCTCGGAGGTTCCCACCAAGCGGCTCATCGAAAGCTGTCGCGAGCTTCTGCAGACACGTGGACCTGATCTTGATTTGATATATGTTCCGCGGAAGCGCTACATGTACGGCGTCCACACGCCCTATGGAAAGCTAGCGGATGTGACGGATTACCCGTTCCTGATTCACCGGCATCGCGCACGAGTGCAGGACCGGATACACGCCAATTTTTCAGCCACTGAAAAATCGCGAATTGGGCGCATCAAATATGCAGATGACTGCTGCGTTCACCATCTCTCCTACCCGACAGTGGCGGGCTTCATGCACAGCCACGGCCAATACATGCAGGTGGAGGCACAGCAGACACCGGATCAAGAAGTGGATTTTTTGATCCAGCGGCTTTTCCGCGAAGGTGCTGAGTTGCTCGAAGAGATCTGCGTGCAACAAGATGCCAAGCCCGCTGTAGGTGAGGCATGGCTGGGGCACTACTGTACTCTGTTGGTCCAGCGTTTTGGTCTTTGCCTGTATTTTTGGGAGAAACGACGCTCCACGGATGTGAAGAAGTACTATCAAGAACTGGCTGCTGCGCTGCAGCACAACGAATGGAGCGCACAGCCCGGAGTGCCCCTGCCGCAGTTGCAAGTAGGAACTCAGGACCTGCCCACAGTCACGAAGAGAACGAGCATGAACCGCTTTGTAAGAGCTGTGTTGCCAGTGAAGCTGCGCAACACCATCCGCAAGCGCCTGCAGTCGCTGGTCACTTGGTTCAAGTGAGTGAAAAATGCTTCGCCACTTTTTGGAACATGCGCGAGGCCATCCCCTCGTAGTCATGCTCCTGACCGGCCTCACTCTCCAAATAGGCTCTTCCCGCCCGGATGATCTCCTGCGCCTGCTCTTCCGTCATCTCATTCAGATGCTTCTCCAGTTCGGCCAGCGTTTTAAAGCGCCGCAGATCTACGAAGCTTCCTTCAGGAATGTGTGAAGTCACATCCGGATCTCCCAGATACAATGGCACCACTCCCGCCACAAAACAGTCGATGATCTTCTCCGTCAGGTAACCCGGTGCGGCAATATTCTCCAGGGCGATGCAAAACTTATACTGGGAGATGGTTTCATGCTTGTCCGCACATTGTTTTGCACTCAGCTTGTTGAGCACGGGCCCAAGTCGTCTGCGCCAGGAGAGCGGCAGATTCTTGAATTGATCCCAGCCTTTTCCATACAGATCGAGTCCCTTGTCAGCAAAGTGATGAATCAAGCTTAGCCTGTAGTCATGCAACTGGTGCTTCATCGTATGACGATTGATCGGTGAATTGCTAAGACACAATTTGCTGCGGATCCATCCAAAGATGCTGCCCGGCTTTTTGAGCAACCGCTTGAGTTCCAGAGGGTGTCTCCAATACTTGTTGCTTACCACCATGGCCATGGGCTTGCGCTCAGCCCACGGCATGTCCGGCTTAAAACCGTCACTCCTGCGGTAAATGGCAAAGCGAGTGCGCTGCGCCAGTGCATCGTTCGGGTAAAACTGGTCGATGGTTCCCTGGAAAAGAATTTTGATCGGATAGGGATCACAATAAAAACGGATCCTCTCGTAAAACTTGCGGGCAAACATCGGAGACTCCGCACAGATCATGACTCCAGGCTGGCACCCCAGCTTGATCAATTCCAGGCCGTGCCTGGCATGCTCACCGCTGATCAAGATCGTGCGCTCAGGCTCCAGCTTTCCGTCCGCGATCTTTTGCAGTGCGAGATCACTCGTCAAAAAGGTGTGCCCGGCCTGCTTCACCTTCTCGGCAAAATAGGGAATCCATCCTGCGCCTGGGAACTGATTTGCATAGTCATGGCTACAAATGCGGTTTTCCCAAAAAGGCTTGATTTCAGAGCACAAAACAATTGTCCAAGACATCACAGGAGTGTAGTTATTCGTTTTTTTTCCAGCAAGTTGATTCTTTGCGTGCTGCTGCGAGCGCGAGGATGAGCCCGCAGCGCATAGTCAGTCATATTTCATCATCACCGCTGTCATTTCATTTCACGATGGGCCTGTTAAAACGAATTGCACGAAAAATCCTGGAGTCTGACCAGAGGATGGTCACGGCTCAAACCAGTGTTGGGCAGATGCAGAATCTTATCACTGCTTTGCGTCCGCGTGCCTCCGGTCATGAATTGATCCGCATGGGACCCGATGGTGATGGCGGCTATCTGGTTCCTGATGATCTCTCTGGCATCTCCGCCTGCCTCTCCCCCGGTGTGTGCAGCGTTTCTGATTTTGAGAAATCCTGTGCTGATTTAGGCATGCAGGTGTTCATGGCGGACAAATCCGTGGAAGGACCGGCATCCACCCATGAAAAGTTTCACTTCATCAAAAAGTTTGTCGGGTCATATTCAACAAGTGACTTCATCACGATGGATGAATGGGTGGCATCATCAAATCTGGATCCAAATTCCGATCTGCTGCTGCAGATGGACATCGAGGGGTTTGAATACGAAACGCTTTTGAATATTTCCGATCACCTGATGCGCAGGTTCAGGATCATCATCATCGAATTTCACGCCTTGGATGCTCTGTGGAACCAAGGATTTTTTAAACTGGCCGGACGTGCCTTTGAAAAGTTGCTGCACACACATGCATGTGTCCATGTGCACCCGAACAACTGCCGCGGCGCAGTCGTGAAGCACGGTCTCTCCATTCCGCCAGTGATGGAGTTTACCTTTCTCCGAAAGGACCGAATGAAGGAGTCATCTCAGAAACTGGTTTTCCCCCATCCATTGGATTTCGACAACACACCAAACCCGACCCTGAAATTGCCTGACTGCTGGTCACGGTAGCAGCGGGCTTGATAGCAAAACAGAGGAGACTACTATGGGCATGTTCAGCAATGTTAAGCGTAAACTCAGGCGTCGCCTGCATGAAATGTTTGGCTCGGACAAATACTCTCATCCAGGTCTTGGGGGAATTGATCGTGAACTGGAAAAGTACCTGAATTTCACCAACGGCTTCTTCATCGAGGCGGGCGCCAATGACGGCTACTCACAGAGCAACACCTACTTCCTGGAGAGGTTCAAAGGCTGGCGGGGAGTCCTTGTTGAAGGCATGCCCGAGCTTTTTCAGAAATGCAAAAAGGAGCGGTCTAAATCCAATGTCTATAACTGCGCGCTCGTTTCCAACACTTGCACGGACAAGTTCATTGAAATGCGTTACGCCAATCTGATGTCCCTTGTGAAGGGGGCCATGAAGACCCAGGAGATGGAGGACCAGCACATTGCAGATGGCATTCGGGTCAAAAGGTTGGCTGGTTCTTACACCGTTCAAGTGCCGGCCCGGACACTGGAGTCCATTTTGGATGAGCAGACCGGCCTGAAGCAGATTGATCTGCTTTCTCTTGATGTGGAGGGCTACGAACTGGAAGTCCTGAAAGGCATGAATCTGGCCAAGTATAAGCCGCGTTACATTCTGGTGGAAGCGCGCTTTTTTGACGACATCAACGCGTTGTTATCCCCTGAATACGATATGGTTGCCAAAATGAGCCACCACGACTTCCTCTACCATCTCAAGTCGGATTCGAGCCCTTCAGAAAAACCGTCGAGCGATTGATCGGCGGAAGATGGTTGTTCAAAAAGCAGCGGATTTTTTGAGCCACAGCAAAATCTGAGATCCGGTTGAACCTGCGCATGTAGCGCTTGCTGGCGCCCTTGTAATGCAGCGCCAGAGCACGCACCTGGCTGCCGTCTGCCACCCGGGTGAGATAGGGGACAAGCCTGTCATGCTCGATCCGCCACTGCACCCGTTTCAATTTTTTGCGCCCGGGCCAGAGGGTATAACCATGGGCTACTGACATGGTCTGTTCCACGATGGCATCAGGCCATTCGGTTTGATCAAACACCGCACCCGGATTCTGCTGCACATAATAATCCAGCCCCGCCATGTCACAGAAGAAACGCCTCATTTCTCTCCAGTTCATCTGGGCCCAGTCCCGATAATACTCTGTCTGGAAAAGCGTGCGCAAGGTGGCGGCCATTCCTGAAATACCTTTCGGTCGAAAGAGCGCCAGATGCGGGTTCCCATCCGGACCGAAATAGCACAGGGCATTTTCAGGCAGAAGCCTTTGCGCCAGCGCATCGGCCGAATCAAAAATCAGACAGTCGCTGTCAAGATGGATGGCGATCTCTGAGCCGTTGGCTCGAACTGCTTCATGCAGATAAAACCACCTCGCGAAACAGAAGCGCTCAAATGCCTCCGGATTGCCCGACGTATGGCGATAGGAAGCCTGAAAAAAGTCGAGATCATCATGTGGCAGCGTGTCGAAGGGAATCAATGTGACACCCAACCGCTTGAATGTGGGATGCGAAGCATCACCCAGAAGAAAGATGCGCGCATCTGGATTGAACACGCGCGTGTTCTCCATCGAACAAAGCAGGTAACGGGGAATTTTACCGCGATGAATGTAATAGATGTCAGGTATCATAACCCATATTTCTTCAGTCCGCGCATCCGAGCCAGTTCGTAATTCAAACGCTTGCGGATTTGGTCCCAATGACCGCGCGATGCATTGGTGAAGTAGTCGCGGATTTTTGCATCCATCGCTTCAGTTGGAGAGAGGTTTTTCGGAAATTCCCAGACGGCTCCATCGAGGGAATTCGCGTTCTTAAAGAGCCGCTGAGCAGGGTCATCCGCCGTGCAGTTTTCTCCTGACCCATCAAGTCCAATGTTCGCCGTCAAACGCGTGCTGGGGCAGAGGTGGAGCAAGTCATGTTTCAAGGTCCACAATGCCAGGAGCCGGTCCCAGGTCATCGCTTTGCGGCCCATTCGATGCTGACGGTGTGCCCACTGGCAGTCGGTGCCCATGCAGGCCGGTATCTGCCAGTAGTGCTCATAGGGCCATGTGGTCCCCTTGAGCAGCGGCAGCATGGACTGCCAGCGGTCAGCCCAGGTAGCCCAGCCCCAGCAGAAGAAGCGCCGGGAAAAAAACGTGGTCAGCTGTCCCTCGTCGCTAATGATGGGATGGAACGCGGCGATGGAAAAAACTTTGGCCTCATTGCGATATGCGGCCTCGGCCTGCGCCAGATATTCAAACAGACCCGGCTGCGGTATGACATCCTCTTCCAAAACCACGGTGAATGGGACCTCGGTGAGAGCGGCCGTGATGCCCTGCACAATGTTTTGATTCAGCCCCAGATTGCGCTCGCGCACCACAATCTTGGCTCCGGGATGATCCTCCAGGAAGCGCTGCGCCACCTGTTGCGTCTCTTTGCATGCCTCTGCATCCGATTCGCCTCGTGCTCCATCGCAAAATACAAACAACTCCGCTGTGGGAAAGCTGCGCAAAGCCAGACGCAGTTGCTCCAGCTTTTCTGCCCGGCGGTAGGCCAGAATGGTCACTGCGATCCGTGAAAGTGGCTGCTGCGTATTCATGCTTGAAGCAGGCGTTGGTAAATCTTCGTATATTGAAGAGTTTGGGTTTCAGGCGTGTGCTGCGCCAGCACGTATTCACGCGCCGTGTGTCCGATCTGTTCCAAAGGCTGCTGCCTGCTGCGCAGTTTTTCAATCAACAAGGCCAGTGCCGCAGCATCCTGGCTGGGGAACAAATAACCAAGCTCTTCATGCTTCACACGTTCAGGAATGCCTCCAACGCGGCTGGCCACTGGCACCGTGCCGACTGCCATTGACTCTAAAACGCTCAACGGCCCGGTGTCACCCTTCGTGGGACATACAAAAGCATCAACCGCTGCATACAGTGTTGCCAGCGTTTCCGCAGAATCCACGGATCCGACAATCTTCACCGTCAATCCACTCAACTCCGGAATCGTCGGCGGCTGCCCCCACACCAGAAGTCCCAGGCCCTTGCAGTCGATCTGTGAAAGTGCATTCCAGAGCACGTCCATGCCCTTGCGGTTGTTGTTCCATGTGGCTCCAACGCCGAGCCAGAAGACATCGTCCGTAAGATTCCATTTGGTTCTGCTGGCTGCATGGTCTTGCGGCACCAAGAACTCTTTCCGGACCACATGCGGCACCATTTCATTGTGCATGTGGTAGCGCCGGTTGAGCGGACGCATCACCCGAGCCACGTAGGCTGAAGGCGCCACGAGCGTCAAATTGCTGTGCTGCTGCAACAGGTGGTTTCTTGTCTCAAGCAGATCACGGCGGCTCCATGGGCCGATTTCATAGCGATAACGTTCTCCCGTATCACACTCCAGCCAAGAGCAGGCATGCGCCTTGATCGGCCATAGATCATGGATCGTCCAGATCAGCGGTATGTGTGCAGGGATCTTCAGCAGTGTGCTGTGATTTAGGTCTGCGGAATGGATGTTATGAATGTGGATCAGATCGGGCTTCGCCGTTTCAACCGCACGCAGCAGCGCGCTTTCATGGCGCTGACTCCGCCAGCGAGCCGCGACCTTGCGTGAGAAATTCTTCACCAATCGTTCCAAAGCGGGGCGCTTTCGGGTTGGACTTAGCGAAAGCTCGCGCAGCCCTGCACAAAAAAAGCCGTTCTTTGCTGGCGGTGAAAAATGCCAGCGTTCCACATCGAACTCCGCACGCTCTGCCAGATCGTTGGCGAGGAGGTTCGCTAGAGTCCCAGCTCCGCCGCTGATTTGATCGGACAAGATGATGACACTGGGCTTCTTCATTTTCCGAGAAGGAAGGACTTCCAGCGTGAATAGGTTTGCGTGGAGGAGAAGCGTTCTTCAAAGGCCGTACGAGCGTTCGCACCCATCTTTCCACGAAGTTCATTATCCTGGATCAATTGGCACAGCCTTTCACTCCACTGCTGCGGATTTTCAGCGAAGAACATGCTGTCAGAGCCTTGACCGATCTCCAAGGAACCCGCCTGGGGTGTCGCGATCGTGGGAATGCCGGCTGCCATGTATTGCAGTGCCTTGATGGGGGATTTGCCTTGTGAGAAAGCATCCGTCGGCAGAGGCAGAAGGCCGATATGAAAGGTTTTAACCGCATCAGGCTCGCCGCCTTGCCGCCAGGGCAGGTGCAGATATGGCAAAGAGGTGCTGAATGCGGGTTGTTTGCCGCAAAACACTGCAAGTTCCACCTCTGGGTGCTTACCCATCACCTGCGCAAGCACAGGTTCCAGGGCTTCAAGGTAGCGCAAATTCACAGGGGCACCTGACCATCCCAGCCTGATACGGACGGCCTGATTGTTCTTGGAGGGCGGCCAGTCTTCAGCTTTCAAAGCCATGGGCAGCACTTGTGTTTTTCCTCCCAATGCGTTGAGATGCCCGGCGATGTATTGATTTGCGACGAGAGACACGTCTGCTGCTCGCACCATGCTTTGCAGGCGGCGGTTGGTGCGCCAGCGCGTCCACCAGCTGTGCTTCCGGCCATGGGGGTGCCAGGTGGCGTCATCAATGTCAAACAACAGCCGCTTTGCGTGCTTCCTGAGTGTTCGCACCTGATGAGCTGGAAAAAGCTTTTTCTGCACCAACACTGTGTCGGATTCAGCAATAACCGCTGGCTCGGGCATTTTTCCAGGAGCCAAAACTTCACAGTCGATTCCATCCTTTTTCAACATGTCCAGATACTGAAGCACCCGATAATGAGTGCTGGCGCAAGCCGCATCACCGAAAGGGAGAACGAGAAGCTTCATGAATTCGGTGGAGAAGGTGCGAGAAAACCTGCTGCAGCAGCCATGACTTCCTCAAGAGTGCTGGCTTCATCTGAATTGAAATGAATGAGACGGTGGGGTGTTTTCCAGGGGGACCAGTTTCGAGCATCCGAATCAGGGCCGAAGAGAGCCACGGTAGGAGTTCCGGTGGCTGCTGCAAGGTGCATGGCGGCAGTGTCCACACCTACAAACAAGCGGGCATGGTAGAGCAGCCATGCCAGATGATTCCATTGAGTTTTTCCTTCGGTACTGATGCATCCCGGGCCAATCGCTTCGACCAATCGCTGACCTAGAGCGATCTCCTCCGAGTCAGGGCCGACGCTGATGACGATTTGATGATTTCGCGAAATCAGAGAATTTCCCAAACTGGTCCAATGGTTTTCACTCCAGCGCTTGCGCTGCCACCGTGTGCCGGGATGGAAAATGACCAGCGGCTTGTCGGGTGCCAAAGCGAATGGAGGCGCCGTGGTGGCACTTCTTTCGAATACCAGTGGACCAGGCTCCTGCTGCGGCAGCTCAAGAAAGTCTTTAACATTCAAAAAATCGGCCTGTGCCCGGTGGATGATTGACCACTCGCTATCGCCCAGGTGCGTCATGAGCCATTTCCACGGCCAGGCAATCTGATAGACGTGGGTGTTGGCACATCGTTTTTTGGCTCCGCTCAATCCGACGATGGTTCGCCCACGGTCGTTGTTGCCCATTTCCACGGCCAGATCATATTTTTCACTGCGGATATCCGCCAGCAGCCGCAAATCATTCCAGAAGCTCGCGCCAGAGCGTTTGCTTTTTTCGGGCGAGGCGGTGGTGTAGATTTTGTTGATGCTGAGGCAGCCTTTCAAAATGCTTTCTGTTCCTGCGCGCACGACGACGTCGATCTGTGCGTCAGGATAGACGTCTTTCACCGCCTGGACCGTGGGAGTCAGCAGCAGGGAGTCCCCGATGTGGCGGAGTTTAACGAGAAGTAGGCGCATCAAGAGGAGGGTGAGGGAATGGGCTCTACTGACTTAGCTTTTTCACTTTCTCAAGCATCTGGTGGAGCAACTGCGGTGGAAATGTAAATGAGCCGTCCTGGGTCCTTGTGGAGCCAGAGTACAATGAGATGCCCTGGTTGCCGCAAATGTTCGCCACATTCCGGAATGCGTCACCCCAGGCGTCGGGGCCGGGGCCGCCATCCAAGTTGATGATGACTGAATTTCTGGCGAAAAGCGAAACTGCCAGGGCCTGTCCCAGCGGAGAGATGACGACTGGGGCTTTGGACACCAGGTCGATCTGTTCATCCAAAGGCGTTTTGGAGAGCTGGATCACACGAACCTCGCCAAACACTTTTTCAATCTCGGCGATGGCTGCGGGTTCATCGAGCAGATAGCGGTTGGGAGCATCTTTTCTGGACAGGAACAGTGACGGTCCTGTTTTGGCATGGGGACGATGGAAGTAATCGTTCATGGTCCGGTAGTCCTGTGGCCGGGAGAGGCAGTCTTGCACTCCGCGCAGCTGAGGGACATAAAAGAGATCATCGCAGCGGGTTGTTCCATCGCTGCATTCAATGATCTGGTCCTGGGTGAGACCGGTTTTTAACAGGTAACGGGACTGCCATTTCAGATGGCCTTTGGCGACCAGAATTTTAAATTCAGGATTCAACTCCTGCATTTTCTTTTGCGCCGCCATCCAGCGGGGCATGTGCTGAAAGAGGAAGTGGCCGTGGTTTTCGTGGTCCCTGCCTGAGAGATGAAACAACGGTGAGGTCACCCTTTTTGCTCCGATAGATATGGGCTGCCGCACCTTGCTCAGAGGCAGCAAATCAAAGCTGGGGCATATACGCAGCCATTTGCCATCAGGCGTGAAAATGCTGGCCTGATCACCCACGACCGTTGCGTTGCGTATGTGGTGGAAATTGACAGCGGGCCACCGCATCAGAGAAGTGGTTGCAGTGTGGTTGAAAAACCGCGCCTCCAATTCACAGGGGACTTCCTCCGTGCCAGCTTCGATCAGTGGGATGACCGTGACGCTGGCCGAATTCTTTGGAGAGGATTCAATCTTTGGGTAAAGCCGAACTGCAGACCGCAGATTCGCATAAAGATCATGTATGCGGCGGCTGAAGGATTTCATGGAGTGGATTGAATGCCATCAATTGAGGAGGTGGGCCACTCCACTTTTGCTTCAGGGCCAAAAGTTGAATTGATGCGGCTGAGGTCAAAATTTTATGTATGGATATTACAAGTATTAATAAAATCAGTGTTCTACAAAGCAGACAATCAACACGCTGCAACCAAATTAGCTCATCTTAAAGAGGCAGTTCTCTCAGCCTCAATGTGATTCCTGGCGCATCTGTGTTCCTTGATCGTTTTGCCGGGCATGCCACGACACTGTGCCGCCGAAGTCAGATCATTTTTTAAAGTGAGCTAACAGATTGCGGATTGTGCGCCAGCGTATTAAATTCCCTATTCCGCTTCATGCCATCCAATCCCAACACACAGAATGCCGCCACAGTCATCTCTTCCTGTGACGGCTATTCGGATTTATGGCCCATTTTCTTCCATTTTTTCTTCAAGCACTGGGAGTCATCTCCGTTTTCAGTTTATCTCATTTCGAACCATCGCACTTTTGAAGATCCCAGAGTGATCACGATCCCAGTGGGGGAGGACAAAAGCTGGTCGGACAACCTCATCACTGCCTTAAAATCCATCAAGGAGGAGAATCTCTTTGTCTGGCTGGATGATTTCCTGGTGGATCGCGACATTCAAAGTTCCGCGATGACCGCATGCATTGAGCAATTGGATCAGGCTGGCGGCAAGTACCTGGCGGTGGACCAGCATGGCGATCTGGGTGAAGCGATGGAAAACACTTCGTTACGCCGGATCGAGAAGGGCAATCTTCGTGCGGGACTCAATCTGTCCTTGTGGAAGAAAACCTTTTTGAACGAGATATTGGTGCCTGGTTGTTCCATCTGGGCTGCGGAGAGCCGTCTACGGAAGCTCAACACTGAAGGTGAGCCCGGGCTGTTCTACATGAAAGACGAATCCCCCAAGGTCGTGTCTTATGTCGAGTCTGTTAAAGGACAATTTTGGAAGCCCCAGGCGATCAAGTTTCTGCGCGAGCAAGGCATCAAGGTGAACTTGAAAAGGCGGCCGTTCCCACCGCAGGGCAATGATTTCATCTCCAAGTTTTTCAGAAGCTGCTATAAGCGCAGGCTGAAAGCGCAGTCCGCCAAGGAGGCGCGGGCGGCATTGGAAGGGAAGGGGCTTGCCGTGCTTCCTTTGTGAGGCAAGGCTCGTATTGATCCCGGTCAGAAGAACAAGCATTGAGCAACAGCATCGTCATGGAAGGTGAAGCAGAAAACCAATCATTTGAGCTCCTCGACAGCGGCGGAGGTCGCGTGCTCGAAAGACTTGGCGCGCTGGTATCTTCGCGTGCCTGCCATGCGGCCTGGTGGCGGCGCAAACTTCCGGGTGCGGAATGGCGCAAGGCCGTGGAATTGAAGCGCGAGGTGAAGGAGCCGCTGAAACTGCGCATCGGAACGTTGCGCTTTTTGCTTTCTCCTCAGGGCGGCGTACGCGGACTGGCTCCTGAATTGCAGGAACTGTGGGGGAAGGCTGGCGCTCAGTGTTCTGCCTTTGCTGAGCAGCAGCGCCGTCCGGCGCGTGTCCTGCATCTGTTTGGCGGGGCTGGCGGTTTCACGCTCGCAACTGCGCAGGCCGGTGCGGCAGTGGCGCATGTGGATGTTTCGGCAGATGCGATCAAACGCGCACGTGAGCACGCTGCGCTCAACACGCTGGCCAATCGGGATATCCGCTGGGTGGTGGACGATCCGGTGAAATTCGCCCAGCGTGAACGCACACAAACGACCCGCTACGATTTGATCGTGATCGATCCGCACACTCCCAAGGATGCCAAGCGTGGCGGATTTGAGCTTGAGCGTGATCTCGGCTCCTTGCTCAGCACGGTCAGCGGTTTGCTGTCCGACAAGCCGATTGGCGTCCTGATCTGCTGCCGCCAGGGGGCGGTGTCGCCCACGACATTGCAGAATCTCATGCGGCAGGAATTCAACGTTTTCGGCGGGGCCGTTGAGAGCGGAGAAATTTTGCTCAAGGGCGCCGAGGGAGTGCCTGCGGTGCCGAGTGGAGTGTTTGCCAGCTGGCGCAAAGCAGCTTGAGGAAGGGGAGCGCGTTATTTGTCCTGATCATCTGGCCTGATTGAAGCCAGTGCATGCGCGACTATCAGCGCGGCTTAAGCGCATTTGAATAAATACGCAATAGAGGGGCATGGGAACGAGGGAAGCTTTAGCGGTGGAAATGACAGAGGTGCCAGATCCTTCAACGAGCCTCAATCCTCAAGTCCATGAAAACCAAACAAGTGGCTCGCCGCCGATCAGGGTTCAGTCTGATTGAACTCTTGGTTGTGATTCTTATCATCGGTTTGATTGCAACGATCATCGTGCCGAATCTGGGGTTTCTTGCTGGCGAAGCGGACAAGGTGAAAGACAAGCGCAATGCTCAGAACATCATGCTGGCCTATACCACGGGTGTGGCGGCTGGAGTGGTGTGGCCTGAAGGAGATGTGGCCACCCAGGTGGCCGCTGTCATCGAGGGGCGGAAGCCGGCCAGTGGTTCGCTTGCCAGCATGATGTTTCAGTCCTCAGTTGCCGCAGACACCGTGCCTGGGACTTATCTCTACATTGGCATCAAACCCAGTGGCGAACTGTTCTTTGATTCCGCAGGCGGTCAGAACCCCGCCGGTCATTGAGTTGACTGGAGAAATCAAACAGACCGCAACTCACGGTTAGACCGGTTCTCAAAAAGCCTGTCACATTGCCCGGCGGCGGAGCGGTCCCATTGGCTGCGTCGGACGCTTGCCTGTTGTTTTCAAACAGCAGGCGGCGCGTCCTCCTTGCCACTGGGACCGCTGCGCTCGCCGGATCAAAAGGACATTCTTTCTGAGAAACGGTCTAAAAACCGCGCAGGGCGGCGTTTAAGCTTCTCCATGAAATGTTTTCTTTTTCTCTCCTTGTGGGTGGTGGCTGCTCAGGCGCAGCTCAGTCCCAATGGTGCCACGGCCTCTTTCAAAGGCAGTCTGCCGCCCAAACCCACCGCGGCGCTTTCAGCAGAGCAGGAGGCTGGCATTGCCAAAGAGCTGGCGGCGGTGAAGAAGTCCTTCCAAGCGGTGAAGAAGCACCCGCGTGCAGCTGATGCGGACATCTTTCTCAAGGCGGTGAGCTACGCGCTGGAGTTCGACGAGTGGTATGACAAGAAGCCGGAGGACGGAATGAAAAAGGCGATGGCGCTGCTTGATGAAGCGAAGAAGCGCATCGCGGCACTCGGAAAAAATGAAACGCCATGGATGAGCGGCAGCGGGCAGAAGGTGCTGGGCTACTATTCCAAGATCGACGATTCACCGCAACCCTATGGCGTGGAAGTGCCGGAAGGCCTGGAGTTTGGCGTGGGTAAAAAGCCGGTGCCCATGTGGATCTGGCTCCATGGCCGGGGAGACACCGCCACGGATCTGCCGTTTGTTTATTCGAGGTTGATGGCGAAGAAGCCGGGGCAGTTTCAGCCGGCGGGCACGATCGTGATCCATCCCTTCGGACGTTACTGCAACGGCTGGAAGAGCGCGGGTGAGACGGATGTGTTTGAATGCCGTGATGATGCCATGAAGCGTTTCAATGTGGACACGAACCGCGTGGCGCTGGCGGGCTTCAGCATGGGCGGCGCGGGTGCATGGCACCTTGGCGCGCATTATCCGGACCAGTGGGCCTGCGTGCATACGGGGGCGGGCTTTGCCGATGTGAAGCGCTATCAAAAACTCACGCCAGAAAAGTATCCGGTCTGGTATGAGCAGACGCTGTGGGGTGTTTACGACGTGCCGGACTATGCGCGGAATTTTTTCAATGTGCCGCTGATCAGCTACAGCGGCGAGGTGGATGCTCAGCGTGATTCGGCGGAGTACATGATGGAGGTGCTGGCCAAGCAGGATCTGCACCCGCCTCATCTCATCGGCCCCGGCATGCCGCACAAGTACCATCCCGAAACGATCAAGGAGGTGCAGGCATGGATCGAGAAAGAGGTCGCCAAGGGACGAAACCTATTTCCTGACGAAATCCACATTCAGACCAAAACACCGTTCTATGGCCGCGTGAAGTGGCTCAACCTGCATGGCATGGAGGAGAGCTGGAAGGAAGCACGGCTCGATGCCAAGGTCATCGACGGGCAGACGATCGAGATGAAGACGCAGAATGTGACGCGCCTCGTGTTCTATCCGCCGCCGCAGGCAAGGAAGGGCGGGGGATCGCTCCAAGTGAACATTGATGGCACCACGCTGAAACTCAAAGTTGGTCCGGCAGCGCCGCAGTTTGAGACCTTTATGAGTCCTGGTCCCAAAGTGGCGGGAGCGTTCTGCCGACTGATCAGGGAGAACGGAGTCTGGCGTGATTTTGGCAATGCAGAGCCGTTTCAGCACGACACCCCAGCCGGGGGCAAGCCGGGTGCACATCCGGGAACGATGGATGCGAGCTTCATGAAGCGCTTTCTGGTGGTGCTGCCGGATGGGAAATCATCCTCGCCTGCAGTGGATGCGTGGGTGAACGCCGAGGCGGCGCATTTCCTCCAGCGCTGGAAGGGCCTCATGCGTGGCGATGCTCGTGTGGTGAAGGCATCGGATGTGGGAGACATCTACGAAGCAGGCAAAACGCAGAGCCTCATTCTCTGGGGCACGCCGGAATCCAATTCCTGCCTCAGGCAGCTTGCCAAATCGCTGCCGGTGCAATGGGACGCAAAGACAGTGGACATGGGCGGGCAGGCGTTCGACGCCAAGACCCATGTGCCTCTCATGGTTTATCCCTGTCTGAAATCGCCGGGCTTTGAAGTCGTGATCAACTCCGGCCTCACTTTCCGTGAGGCACATGACAAGACCAACTCACTGCAAAACCCCAAGCTCCCCGACTGGGCCATCCTGAACATCACGCAGCCGCCGAGTGCCGAGTCTGCCGGCAAGGTGGTGGCTGCGGACTTCTTTGATGAGCACTGGAAGGTGAAGAAGAAATAGCAACTGCGCACATCATGCCGAGCGATTGCGCGGCATGCAGGGTGGCAGCGGTGGGTACAGCATGTCGAGTGTTGATTCGCGCAGCCACCCGCTGAGGGAGGGTTGATTCACGCCCAGGCGCTTGGCGATGTCTTTGCAACTTTCTCCCAGGCGAATCCGGGAACGTGCGGCGGCCACGATGGCGGCCTTTTCAGCAGGGGAGTAACGTGAGGGGCGTGGCATAGTGTAGTCGTGTGTGAGGGTGGCTGAGCCGCCCTTCCTCTTAGCAAATCCGAGCCCAGCACACCTGTCCTCGCAGTCCCCAAATCGCGCAAAGCAGACGCAATTTGTGCATGCCGGCTAGGCTGCCGCACGTAACGCAGCGGGGCTGCCTTCCAGCATTTCCACGCCGGTGAGATCTGCACCGTAGAGGTCTGCACCCAGCAGATTTGCCCGTATCAGACGTGTGCCGCTGAGGTCCGCTCCGCACAGATTTGCGTTGGCAAAATTTGCGCGGCGCAGGTCGGTGTCGTGGAAGTTCACCCGGCGCAGGTCCGCACCCAGAAGCTGCACGCCGGTGCATTTGACTCCGCGCAGGTCTGCTCCTTCAAGATTTGCCAGACTGAGATCTGCGCCGTTGAGATTCGCACCTCTGAGATCGGCCAGGCTGAGGTCCGCGCCTCGCAGATTTGCCAGGCTGAGGTCGGCCCCGTTGAGATTTGCCAGGTGCAGATCTGCCTGGGCCAGATTCACGCGGCGCAGATCCGCGCCGCCGAGGTTCACCTCGCTCAAGCAGGCTGATTGGAGGCCTTCATCCAGGAGAAAGCTGTTCCAGGCATAGGGTCCTTGTTTCAGAACTTCCAGACATGTTGTCTTTTCCATGTGACAATTTCACTCGGTGCAGGAGCCGGTAAAGACGTGGATTGTAATGTGTTTGTGCGCTGTTTACGCTTTTGTCACACTTGAGCCGCCTTGGGAAGCGACTACAAAAACAGACGCGTTTCGCAGGTGCGCCGCACGTATCCATGGATCATGCTCTCGACGTATTCTTCTCCCACCATGAACACACTCACACGCCATTTATTCCTTCCCGCTCTCGCTGCCACGCTTTTGCTCGGCACCGCTGGTGCACGCGCTGCTGCTGGCGGAATTCAAGATGACGGAGCCTTCTTTTCCGAGTTCGCCAAGGTGAACGCCACCGGCACGATCAACGACGTCTCCACCCGGCTGCACAAGGACATCGCTGTGCAGACCTTCGCCGCAGTGCCTGAGGACATGAAGGCTGCGGTGATTCACCCGGACAAGGCCGCCACCAACCGTGGCTTTTCCCAGTGGGCGGAGCAGCTCGCCCGCACCAAGAAAGTCAACGGCGTCTTCATCCTGCTCGTCAAACAGCCCGCGCATCTGCAGGTCGTCGTTGGTACAGACACTCAGCGTCAGGCTTTCACACTGACGGATCGGGTCACGCTGATTCAGCGCATGCTCGAACAGCTGCGGAATAAAAAGAATGATGACGCTCTGATTGATGCGGTGAATTTCATTTCCACGACCATGAGCGCGCATCGCAACGGCGCTGCTGCACCTGTCAGTTCCAAAGCGCGCGCGGTTCAGAAGACAGGAATCTCATCCTGGCTTCCCACGATCGGTATCGTGCTGCTGATCTGGGTGGGCTTCAGCCTCATTCGCGGCCTGTTCCGCTCCATGTCCGGCGGCGGTGGTGGTGTCGGCGGCGGCATGGGCCAGCCTGGTTATGGTGGTGGCGGCGGCTTTTTCCAAAACATGATGGGCAGCATGTTCGGTGCTGCCGCGGGCATGTGGATGTATGACAATTTCTTTGGCTCGCACAGCTCTGCTGCCTCCTTAGGGTCTGATCCCACGGACACGTCCCACAGTGACGGCGGCTTCTCCGGCACGGATACCGACTACACCAGCTCAGGCGGCGATTTCGGCGGTGGTGACTCGGGTGGCGGCTTCGACGGAGGTGGTGACTCGGGTGGCGGTGACTTCGGCGGTGGCGGTGACTTTTAATCTGCCACCTTGCAGCCATGAGTCGTTACGCCAGCAACCAGGATGTGGTGCGCTTCTTTGCCGCCCACAACATTGAGGTGACCAACGTTCGCCGAG
>NZ_JBIPNG010000445.1:0-5523 GCF_044373815.1 Prosthecobacter sp.
CCTTTCCACTCACAGCGGAGGTCGTTGTCGTCGAGTGTTTGCAGGCAGAAGACTTCGTGCTTGTGCCATTGCAGACGGCTGAGTCCTTCCTCGTAACCACCGGGCAGGAGGAAATCTGAAATGACGCAGACGAGGCCTTTGCGACGGTGGCGCGCTTCAAACTCACGCGCACAGGCGTTGAGATCGGTGTTGCCGCCGAAAGTTTGCGCAGCTTCCAGCGAGCGCAAAAGTGGGATGACTTGATTGCGGCCGCGTGAAGGTTCAAACAAGGGCTGCAGGCGGTCTGCGAGGCCGTAGACGGCGAGGCGGTCGAGGGTGTTGAGCGCGATGTAACCCAGAGCGGCGGCTAGCTGCTTGGCGTAGGCTTGCTTGGAGGCCATGGAGGGGCTGCAATCGAGGAGGAGGTAGATGGTAGCGTCTTCCTCCAGTTCGAAGAGTTTGATGAGCAGGGATTCGAACTTGGCGTAAACGCGCCAGTCGATGCTGCGGTAATCATCGCCAAGGGAATACTGCGCGTAGTCGGCGAAGGTGATGCCCGCTCCTTTTTTTGTGCTGCGACGATCCGACTGCAACGAACCGCCCAAGATCTTGCGTGCGAGCAAGTAGAGGGATTCGAGGCGGCGGATGAAGGCTGGATCGGTCAAGGTCATGCCTTCACCTTTTCGATCACGTCAGCGATGACTTCGTCGGTCTTCACACCTTCCGCCTCACCTTCGAAGGAGAGGAGAATGCGATGACGGAGAGCTGGGGTGGCGGCTTTGGCGATGTCTTCACGGGCGACGTGATAGCGGCCATCGAGCAAAGCGCGCACGCGGGCGGCGGCGAGAATGGTCTGCGCACCGCGAGGAGAGGAGCCGTGGCGCACGTATTTTTTCACGCGGTCCGTTGCGTTCACATCGGTGGGATGGGTGGCACGGACGATCTTGACGAGGTAGTCCTGCACGCTGGCCTCGACTGGGACTTCGCGCACGACCTGGCCCATTTGCAGGATGTCATCGCCAGTGGCGACGGCGTTGATGTCCGGAGAGGACTTGCCGCCGGTGCGGTTGAGGATCTCGATGAACTCACCATGGCTGGGGACGGGCACGTAGAGTTTGAAGAAGAAGCGGTCGAGCTGGGCTTCGGGCAGAGGGTAGGTGCCGTCCTGTTCGATGGGATTCTGCGTGGCGAGCACGAAGAACGGAGAGCCGAGATTGTGCGAGGTGCCGGCGACGGTGACGCGCTTTTCCTGCATGGTTTCGAGCAGCGCGGACTGGGTCTTGGGCGTGGCGCGGTTGATTTCATCTGCGAGGAGCACGTTGCAGAAGACGGGGCCCTGCTGGAATTCGAAGACTTTCTGCCCACCGCGCTCGACGAGGATTTGAGTGCCGACGATGTCGGCGGGAAGAAGATCGGGGGTAAACTGGATGCGCTGGAATTTGAGATGGAGCGCCTTGGCGAGCGTGTTTACCAGCGCGGTTTTGCCGAGGCCGGGGACACCTTCGAGCAGGACGTGACCGCCGCAGATGACGGCACTGAGGACTTGCTCAATGATGTCCTGCTGTCCGACGATGAATTTGGCAACTTCAGCTCTGAGTTTCTCGAACGTTTCCTTGAAGTGAACAACAGCGGCGGGAGTTTCGGGCATGAGATTAGAATGTGATGAATGAATGTGACCTTCTTTACTTGGCGGCGGGTGCGGTCGTTTCGTTGCCGACCTGCTGGATGCCTTTGAAGTATTCTTTGACGCCTTCTTTGACTTCGGCGGGCACGTCTTCGCGCTGGATGAAACTTTCGACCTGACGCTGGAAGGCTTTTTCCTGCACGGTGGCGGTGCGGGTGGCACGGCCACTGCCGCTGTCGGCGGACTCGATGCTGGTGTTGCTGGGGCCGCTGCCTTTCTGGCCGGTGAGCTGATCGCGGTTGCCATTGTCCTGAGTGGCATCGCTTTCGGCACGGCGGCTTTCAACAGAGCCGGAACCGGCTTTTTTGCCGCCGGGTTTGATGCACTGACTTAGGCTCTGGCATTCTTTGTCGCACATGAAGCCTTGGCATTTGCTGGTGCACTGACCGAGCGAGAGAAGCTTCTTCATCATGTCACGCTTGGCGGAGGACTGGCACATGCTCTGGCAGAGGCTTTGCAGGGCTTGATTGGCCTTGTTTTGGCAGGCCTGACACTGGCTTTGATTTTGACTGGGGTTCTGCTGCTGTTGCTGGAGCTGCTGTTCCAAATTTTGGACGGACTGCTCCAGAGCGGTCATCTGCTGGTCCATGCTCTGCTGCCCTTGTTGTCCCTGCTGGCCTTGGGACTGCTGCTGGTTTTGGCCGCTTTGCTGCGCGTTCTGGTTCTGGCTGGACTGGGACTGATTGCCTTTGCCTTGATTGCCCTGCTGGCCGGTGCGCTGCTGGAAGTTGCGCGCGGCGGCCGCCATGCGCTGGGAGGCGGACTTGAGTTTGGCGAGTTCCTTTTGGGCTTCGTCGGGTTTCCGCACATCGGCCTGGAGCTTCATCTGACGCAGCTGCTCTGCGGCGTGGCGGTAGTTTTGTTCTTCGAGAGATTTGGAGATGGGTTTCAGCTCGGCGGTCTGTTTCATTTCCTGCGCGGCTTTAGCGAGAAGCTGCTCGGTGTCGCGCTGGCTGAGCTTTTGGGCGGCCTCGGTGAGCTTGCGCTCAAGTTCGGCGTACTGGCGCATGGCCTCTTTGCGGTCTTTGGTCTCGCGCAGTTCCTTAACCCACTTGCGCCACTCGTCGGGATGCAGGAGTTCCTTTTCCTCATCGCTGGCAGTTTTGAGAAGTTCCTCGACTTCTTTTTCGAGTTCCTTGTTGATCTCTTCACTCTTGCTCAGGGTCTCGGTTTCCAGCGCGAGGCGTTCGACCACGATGAGGGAATCTTTTTTGAAGCCCATCACGAAGCAGGACAGAAGCAGGACACCGGCGATGGTGAGCATGCGACGCGGCCACTGCACTGGAATGCTGCGAGGGGAAAGCGCCAGCACGCGCACGGCGGTGGCCTCAGCCTGCAGTGCGATGAATTCGCCCTCGCGATGCTCATCACTGAAACCCAGATGAGAGCTGATGGCGTCTTTGAGATCGAAGTGCTCATCGGCAATGCGGGCGGCTTTGCGCTGAGTGGCACGCCCGAGCAGCCAGGCTGCCAGAGCCATGACGGGCAGGGCGACTGCCGACGCGATATAACCGCTGGCGGGCACAGCGTAACCGCGGAGCACCCAAACCAGGCACCACAGACAAAGAGCGGAGCCGATGACGAGAAGAGAGCCGCAGAACGCCCGGACAAGCCAAGCGAGATCTAGACGTGCTTTCACAGCTGACAGAAACGCGAGGATTCGATCGTGAGCAGGCATGGTGTGCGGAATTGCTGAGGGTTTTACCAGAGAGGGACGTGCGGGACAAGACTTTGCTTGGGACTATTTGGAAAGGCGTGCGATGGCGGATTCAACGGATTTTTTAACACCGCCCCCCAAGCGCTTCTCGTCTAGCGATTTAAGCACTTGTAGCGCCTCAGGCTTTTTTCCGGTGCGTTCGAGAATCTCGGCCTGCTTCACGGCGTAGCCGGCGGCGAGACCGTAGTCCTTCTCGTTTTCTTTGCGGGCCTGCTCAAAGGCCAGCGCAAACAGAGGCGCGGCGGCGTCGTTTTTTCCGTTCGCGGCGAGCAGGTCTGCGGCCTCGCTGGCGGTACGTCCCATGCGGGGCAGAGCCGTGGCGATTTGGGCTGCCACGGGAGCGAATTCGTCAGGTTTGAAGACGGTGCTCTTTGGCACGATGTCGTTAATCAGATTGGGGATGCCGGGACCGGCGGCGGGATACATGGCGGCGCACCATTCATCCCCAGCCACTGCGGCGACAAGCTGGGCGCGCTGCTCCGGTGTGAGGCGCATTTTTTTCTGCGTGCCAGCAAACTGGCGGATGCAGGTCCACATCTCCCAGCGCTCCTGAACGCGCTTTTTGAAATCGCGCCGGTCTTCCTCCTTCAAGCTTTTGCGCCATGAATCAAAGGCAGCGGGCTCGTTGAGGATGAGGTGGATGAGCCATTTCTGCGTCACGCAGTCGGCCACATGCATCTCCCGCAGATCGGCGGGAGTTTTGGTGATGATATAATCCAGGAAAGGCAAGACGGGACGGACGTCCGGAGTGCGCCCCGCTTCGGACTCGCGGGACCAGAACCAGCCGCAGACCCATGTCGGGCCCCAGCCGGTTTCCTTGACCGCCGAGCGCTGGTAGTAGCTCTGGCTGTAGCGGGCAGCCAGAGCCCGATCATAGGCGGCGATGTTGGGCTTCACATCGCCATGCGCGGCCTTCCAGCCAAAAGAGAATTGCAGAGGCTTGAGCTGGCGCCAGTGCTCCCAGGTTTCATCCATGGCTGCGAGCGCCTCGATGTTGGTCTGGGCTGCGACTTCATCGACAGCATCACGGATCAGGTCTGCGGCGTCGTAGAAATTGCAGATGATCTCGACGCAGTCTTTGCGCATCTCTTCATCGGTGAATTTGGTTTCCTTGAAGCGTTTCGCGAGGTCTTTGAAACGATCCTCGCGACCTTTGAATCCCGGAATGGCGGCCTGTTCGGACTTGGAGGGATCTTTGATGTAGGAGAGGTAGATCTCTCCCAGCAAAGCCAGGCCGGGGTCGCCACAGGCGGTTTTGAAGGCAGGCAGGTTTTGGATGATCTCTTTGCTCCAGAGCAGTTCTTTTTGAGGGTCCATCAGGAAGGTGCGCCACTCGGCCTTGAAATGCTCTGCGGCGAGCTGCGGCTGACCGCCGAGCATGAGACTGACGATGCCTGACTGCTCGTTGCTTAGCGTGTGGTGATGCTGGCGCAGCATCGTGCGCATCCAGTCATCATTGCCCGAACGGGCAGTCATGCGCAGCATGCTGTTGATGACCCAGTCATAGGGCTGGTATTTGGTCAATCCACCGTTGGCGAGACGTGCCATCCATGCGTCCCAGTGCTCCTGGGCGGCGGCCTGCCACGCGGCATCGACAGGCAGGAGGTTGAAAGCGCGGATGATCCAGCCGTATTGATACCCATGGATGCAGTGCTTCTGCTTCATGGACTCCAGCGCGGCGGCAGCGCCGAGTTTTGCGCAATCCGGGTCGATGTCGTCGTGCGCCCAGTAGGAGAGGAAATGCACGAGGGCCTGACGCACCCGCGGACTGGCATTTTCCGCGCTCAGCAAGGCGCGGCAGTATTTCCAGACGGGCTGCATGCCGCCCAGTTCCTCGATGGCTTTTTGGGTGGCGGTATTCTGACGGGCCTGATTATCCGTGCCAAGGAAGAAGCGACCTGCCAAGTCGAGTTCACGACCCAAAGCCGCCTGCGGATGGGTCGCAGGCATTTTGGCGGCATACTTCATGGCGGGCACGCGCTGACTTTGCGGCAGCTTGAAATAAAAGTCATGGAAGGCCAGAGGCAGGAGCGTGTGAGGCGTGTCCTGCATGACCTCCGCCGTGCGTTTCAGCATGGCGTCAATGCCACGTCCCATGGCCGCATTGCCGCTGTTGTTGCGCCAGATTTCGATCAAGGTCTGG
>NZ_JBIPNG010000446.1:0-5517 GCF_044373815.1 Prosthecobacter sp.
CTGAGTGCCGCCATGACGCGGAGTTCGATCTGCGAATAATCGGCACTCATCAGCACCCAGCCTTCCTCCCCAGGGACGAATGCCTTTCGAATTTCGCGCCCGAGGTCGCTTCGGATGGGGATGTTTTGCAGGTTCGGATTGCTCGATGCCATGCGGCCGGTGGCGGCCATCAGTTGATGAAACGTTGTGTGAATCCGGCCGGTCACGCGTGAAACGGCATGCGGCAGTGCTTCGACATAGGTGTTGTTCAGCTTGGTCACCTCACGGTAGTCGAGGATGTCCTGAATGATGGGGTGCAGGCCCATAAGTGACTGCAGGACCTGCTCGTTCGTCTGATACTGGCCGGTGGCGGTTTTCTTCGGCTTCTCGATGAGCTTGAGGCGGTCAAACAGCACTTCGCCGAGCTGTTTGGGGCTGTTGAGGTTGAAGGGACCACCCGCGTTTTCCTGAATGCGTTTTTGCAACTCGGCGGCTTTCCGGTCGAGTTCGACGCCGTATTCGCGCAGCGCCTGCACGTCGATCTTCACACCATAATTTTCCATCTTGGTGAGCACCGGAAGCAGCGGGCACTCAACCTTGTCGAAAACGTACTGCTGCTCCTTCAATTCGAGGCGCATCTTTGCAGCAAGTTGCCATGTCACATCAGCATCCTCAGCGGCATAATCGGCCACCTTGCGGGCATCTTCTGCTGCGACATCGGCCATGGTGGACTGGCTGAAGAGATCATTCTTCTCCGTGCCAATGAGCGCTGTAATCGGCACGGGCGTGTAGTGCAGATACGATTCAGCGAGGTAATCCATTCCGTGGCGTTGATCCGGATCGATCAGCGAGTGAGCGAGCATGGAATCAAAATACGGTCCGCGAACTTCGACCCCATGTGCAAGCAGCACGCTAAGGTCGAACTTGAGATTGTGACCAACCTTCTCGACGCCTTCTTGCATGAGCAGGGCACGGAAGTCCTCCAGCACAGCCTTCGCGGCCGCCTTCTCGCGCGGGAAAAGCACAAACCAGCCTTCATGCATCTGCCATGAAAAGGCGATGCCAACGATCTGCGTATCGCGTGGATCGAGTCCGGTGGTCTCAAGATCGAAGCAAAAAGATTTTAGCTCAGCGAGCTGTGAGATGATTTTGTGCCGCTCCTCGGCTGTCTCCACGAGATGATAAACGTGCGGAGTGTCTTCGATGGTGCTGAGCTTGACGGGGGCAGGAAGAGCAGGGGCTGCAAAGAGGTCCTCCGGGGCAGACGATGTTTCCGATGACTGGCTGGCAGCCTGCTCCATTTTCCGACCGCGACCGGCTTTGAATTCATCACCGTAAAGCCGGCGGCCGAGGGCGTTGAATTCGAACTCCGTGAAGAAGGCTTTCAGCGCTTCATCATTGTGCGGCTTGAGAACCAGATCAGCCACCTGCGCGTCATAAGGCGCGTTCACGAAGATGGTGGCGAGCTGCTTGGAGAGCAGCGCATCCTCTTTGCTAGTTTCGAGTTTCTCCTTCTGCTTGCCCTTGAGCTGGGCGCTGTTCGCGAGCAGGTTTTCGACACTGCCGAACTGTTGAATAAGTGCTGTGGCGGTTTTTTCGCCAAATCCCTTCACGCCGGGGATGTTATCGACGGCGTCGCCCATGAGCGCGAGGATGTCGATGACCTGCTCCGGGCGTTCAATGCCCCAGCGCTCACAGACCTCCTTCACACCAAGGATTTCCACGTCAGCCCCGGAGCGGCCCGGTTTGTAGATTTTGACATGCTCGGAGACGAGTTGCCCAAAGTCCTTGTCCGGAGTGACCATGAAGGTCTCGATGCCCTCCTTTTCGGCACGTTTGGCCATGATGCCGATGATGTCATCCGCCTCGTAGCCATCACGCACGAGGATGGGCACGTTCATCGCTTCCATGAGGCGTTTGATTTGCGGGATGGCCATGCTGATGTCCTCAGGCATCTCCTCACGCTGCGCCTTGTAAGCCGGGAACATCTCATGACGCGGCGTGGGCGCGGATGTGTCCAATGCCACGGCGAGATGTGTAGGCTGCTGGTTCTTGAGGATGTCGAGCAGCGTGTTGGCAAAACCGTAGAGCGCGGATGTGTTCAATCCATCGCTGGTACGGATGGGGGCTTTGATAAAAGCAAAGTGCGCGCGGTAAAGCAGCGCCATGCCATCGAGGAGGAAGAGTCGTTGGGACATTTGCCCTCAGACTAGGCGGCATGGGGGCCTGCGCAAATGATGCTCAAGCTCCCTGCAAAGTGATCGCTGCATCTTCCATGGCCCGGCTGGCCTCGGTTTCGTCGTTGACGACCTGCGTGGCACCCAGTCGCTTCAGGCGCTCCACATCAGAACTAAAACGTGCGCGGGCGAGTACCGAAATGTCCGGACGATGCTCACGGATCATGGCCAGTGCCTGGGCATTGACCGTGGCATCGGGGAAGGTCAGTGCCACCATGCGGGCATGTTTCAGCTGGGTTAGTTCCCATGTTTCCTCGTGGCTGGCATCCGCAAACAGCACTGCCTGGCCCTGGCGCTTGAGTTTTTGCACGGTTTCGGCATTCAGCTCCACCACGAGTGTGCGCACGCCGGAGTCGAGCAGCGCCCTGTTGAGCTTTTCTCCCACAGGGCCATGTCCGCAGATGATGGCGTGGTCGGTGAGTCCGCTGATGCGTTGGCGCATGTTGCCAGCATCGGCCTTGACCGGTTTGCCCCGGCCCCAGCCGCGTTTCACCAGCCATTCGCCGAGCGGTATGCCAAACTTTAGCAGGGCAGGGAGGAGGCCCATGGAAAGCGCGCTCGCGGCCAGGAGTGTCTGCTGGGTGTCATTGCTCCAAAGATGAGCGCTGCTGGCGTTCTGCAGCAGCACGAGTGAAAATTCCCCCGCACTACACAGGCCGATGCCGGCCATCAGCGCCTGCTTGTGGGCGAGCCCGAGACGACGCGCGATGATAGTTATGAGGCCTGCTTTGGCGAGCATGAGCGCCGCTGTAAGAATGCAAATAGGCATCCACAAAGCCATGGCAGCCTTCACGTCGATCATGAGGCCGACGGAAACAAAGAACAGCGTGAGGAAGAGATCCTTCAGTGGCATCACATCCGCCAGAATGCGGTGCTTGAAGATGGATTCGCTGACAGCCAGTCCGGCGACAAACGCGCCCAGTGCCAGCCCCAGCCCCAGCAAACCACCGACGAAAGCAAGGCCGACACAACTGCCGATGACCGAGAGTGTGAAGAGTTCACGGCTGCGTGTGCGTGTCACAGCATTGAGCAGCCAAGGGATGACCCACCTCGCGGCCACGCCCGCCAGAATCACAAAGGCACCACCACGCAAGGCCAGTGAGCCAAGTCGCGGCATCAGTGCCGTGGCAACACCTTCATGAGGCAGGAGCAGAGGCAGGAACAAGAAGAAGACTATGATGAAGAGGTCCTGAAAAATCGCTACGGCCAGCGCCATGCGCGCACCTGGGCTTGCTTCAAGGCCGAGATCTTGAAAGCTTTTCAAACTGACCGCTGTGGAGCTCATGGCCAGCGCGACGGATACAAGCACGGCTCCCTGCCACGATGTGGCAATCAACCCCGCGGAAGCCGCAGCGGCCACTGCCATGCAAAGCCCCATCTGCCAGCCGCCGCCCGCAAACGCGAGCCGGCGCAGAAAGCGCAGTTCACCAAGAGAGAACTCCAGCCCCAGCGTGAACATGAGCAGCACCACGCCGAACTCCGCCATCTGGGAGACCTGTTCGTGTGACTCACCACCGCCGAGCAGCGCCAGCACACCGGAATTGGCGATCAGAACGCCGCAGATGAAATACCCCGCCAGCATCGACTGCCGCAATCGCAGCAGCAGAAGCGAAACCAGGACCACTCCCGCAAGCATCAGCGCCAGCAACGCAAACAGCGGCGGGATGGAGGCAGATGCGATGGTAAAGCCTTGAATCATGCAGGAAATCTCCTTCGCTGTTCAGGCTTGGCAGATCAAGTTCTGATGTAGGGATTGCGGATCAAACGGATGAAAAAAGCGCGTTAAAGAATTCACTTATCCACGCGGATTTTCGGGGCCGATCATGGTCCGTGATTCCTTCAGTTGTTACCATTAGCATCCTTCGGCCTTATGCCGGAGTCACCTGGGTGAATGACATGAGCTTTCAGGTTTCCCGCCGCTCATCCGTGCTGAACTGGAGATTGTACAGATTCTGATACACCGGATTACGACCCAGCAGTTCCGCATGCGTGCCACGGTCGAGGATTCGGCCCTGGTCCATGACGATGATCTGATCTGCCTCTAGAATGGTCGAAAGTCGATGTGCGATGGCGACGACCGTTTTGCCAGCAGACAGAGTATGAATGGCGTCCTGGATGATTTTTTCGCTCTCGGTGTCGAGTGCGGAGGTGGCTTCATCGAGCAGCAGGACAGGTGCATCGCGCAAAATGGCGCGGGCGATGGAAATGCGCTGCTTCTGGCCGCCGGAGAGATTGCACCCGCCTTCGCCGACGATGGCATCGTACCCATTGCTGATCTGCTCGATGAATTCATGCGCATGCGCTTTTTTCGCAGCCGCGATGATTTCCGATTCACTGGCATCAAGACGGCCATAGCGGATGTTTTCACGGATGGTGTCGTGAAACAAAAAGGTGTCCTGATTGACGATGCCAATGTTGGAGCGAAGGGAATTCTGCGTGATGGATCGGATGTCGCGTCCATCCAGCATGACCGAACCCTCGTCGGGGTCGTAAAAGCGCAGCAGAAGAGAGAACAGCGAGCTTTTGCCGGCGCCGCTGCGACCGACAAGGGCGTAAAATTTGCCGGGGTCGAGCTTGAGACTGATGTTGGTTACGGCCGGGACCTCCTTTTTCTCACCATTGGTTTCACGATAGTAAAGAGCTGTGTTCTGGAACTCGACTTCACCGCGCGAACGTCCGATGTCCTTCGCATCTGCTGCGTCCAGAACGTCAGGAGTGCGTTCGAGCAGTTCAAATACCATGCCTGCCGCCACGGTGGTTTTCTGCAGCATCATCTGCACACGGCTCAGTTCCTTCACCGGCGGATAGATCTGCGTGAGAGCCATGACTAGCAGAAAGAAGTTTTCCGCTTCAAGTCCACGATCCCATGCATACACCAGGCCTGCGGCGATGCCCAGAGAGGCAATGGTTTCCACGCAGGGACCGACAAATTCGACGGCTTTGGCCCAGCGCACCATGTTACGTGTCATGCTGGCGTTGGTGCGTTCAAAGCGCTGCTCGGCATGTTTTTCGCCGGCATAGGCTTTGACCAGCCGGATGCCCGAAAAGGATTCCTGCATGGCCACCATCAGCTCTCTGGAATCATATTCCTCACGTGCTCCTGATTTTCGCACTCGTTTGCCGATGCGAATAATCGGCAGAAGGCAGGCCGGGAAGACGACGAGTGACATGAGGGTGAAAAACCAATCCTGAGCAAAAAGGACAACAAGAATGGAGATGATGGTCAAGGGACGCTGCGCAAGGATCTGAATGAGCTGCATGGCATTGCGCTGAACCGTGGCAGTTTGGTTGACGACCGTCT
>NZ_JBIPNG010000447.1:0-5507 GCF_044373815.1 Prosthecobacter sp.
CGCGACCTTCACTTTTCGGGAATCCAAAACCTTTCAGGGAAGAGGTGTGGATGAGATCATCGCCTCCGGCTTTCCTGTGTCTGCAACGGTGGGTGGCGCAGCCCTGCTCATCGCGCTGAGCATCGGGGTGCCACTGGGTGCTTTCGCGGCCCTGCGGCCCAACACCTTGGAAGACCGCAGCAGCACTCTTGCAGCCACGCTCGGCATCTGCACTCCCAGCATGGTGCTGGGGCCTCTCCTGGCGATGCTGTTTGGCCTGAAGCTCCGCTGGTTCAATGCGTCCGGCTGGTTTGATTCTTCGGACTGGGTGCTGCCCGCGCTCACGCTTGGGATCATCTACAGCGCCTACATTGCGCGGCTGACGCGCGGCAGCCTGCGCGAAACACTTGCGCAGGAGTTTATCCGAACAGCCCGTGCTAAAGGAGCGAGTGAAAGCTCAGTGGTCTTTTTTCATGCGATGAAACTGGCCAGCCTGCCGGTGCTCAATTTTCTCGGTCCTGCCGCAGCAGGATTGCTCACGGGTTCGTTCATCGTTGAAACGGTGTTCCAACTGCCCGGGCTTGGTCAATTTTTCATCGCGGCATCTTTCAATCATGATGATGAACTGGCGATAGCGATTTCGGCTTTCTACGCCGCACTCATCGTCAGCTTCAATCTGCTGGTGGACATCATTCAGGCAGCGCTCAACCCACGCATCCGACTCCACGCATGAGCAGCGGAACGAACCAGAGTCTTTCACCGATGCGTGCCGCGTGGCGGCGTCTCATGCGAAACCGCCTGAACGCATGGGCGTTGGGGTTCCTGGCCGTGCTGGTGCTTCTGTGTGGAATTGGCCCGGAGTTGTCGCCTTACGATCAGTCACTGCAGAATCTCGAACTCAAAGCCACGAATCCCAGCCTGTCACACTGGCTGGGCACGGATCCGCTAGGACGTGACATGCTCACGCGCATCCTGCATGGGGGACGAGTATCCATGGAGGTGGGATTGCTGGCCACAGCTGTCGCTGCGATCATTGGTGTGTTTTATGGCATGGTCTCCGGCCTTGCCGGTGGGCGCACGGACGCGGCGATGATGCGCATCGTGGACATCCTGTATGCATTCCCCTTCATTAATTTCGTCATCCTGCTCATGGCCATTGTGGGGCGTGAGTTCTGGCTGATCTTTGTGGCCATCGGTGCGGTGGAATGGCTCACGATGGCCCGTGTTGTGCGTGGGCAGGTGCTGGCGCTGAAGAATCTTGAGTTCATCATTGCGGCGCGAGCCTGTGGTGCGGGCTTCTGGCACATCGTCTGGCGACATCTGCTGCCGAATGTGCTTGGCCCCATCATCATCTACGCCAGTCTCACGGTGCCTGGAGTCATGCTGCTGGAGGCTGCGCTGAGCTTCCTGGGACTTGGCATTCAGCCGCCGGATGCGAGCTGGGGAGTGCTGATCCAGGAGGGCGCCAGATCGATGGAGAGCTATCCGTGGCTGCTGCTCTACCCAGGCATCTTTTTTTCCACCACGCTGCTAGCACTCAATCTGCTGGGTGATGGCCTGCGTGATGCGTTTGATCCAAAATCGATGTCGCAGCAGTGAGTGAAAAAATATTTCATGCGGGCTGAATAGTCTTGAAGCAGCCACGTCAGAGAGTGCGGAAACCAATTCCACACACTCATGAAAACACTCTTCTCAGTCCTCGCTGCAGCCGCAGTTTTTGGTTTTGCAGCTCCCTCCAATGCCAAAGCTGAATGCCAGGGCCAAACCCGGGTCGTAGGCTACACCTCCTGCGGCACCCCCATCGTGGCCGTTTACCAGATCGTCGGCTATGACGGCTACGGCCGCCCCATCGGTCAGTGGGTAACTCAGGGAGCGCAGGGTGGCTACGGCTATGGTGCTGTGCCGCGCCCCATCATTGTGCAGCCCAGCATCAGCTTTGGCTTTGGTGGCTTTAACCCCGGGTGCAATACCGGCCATAGCTACCACCATGGTTCCAGCCATCATCATGGTTTCCGCAGGTAGTAGCGTGGAAACCTGATTGATCGCTGCATCACGCGGCCCCGCCAGTGCACGGCGGGGCCGTTTTTTTGATGCCTCGTTGCACGAATGAGGTGCTTCGTGTCATGTTTGGGCATGCGCTGGATTTATCGTGCTCTCATTCTCATCGCCTTCACGGGTGGCGTTGCGTGGTTTCATTACTTCCGCACACATCGGCCCACGCGTGTCGAGGTGGCCAACCGCGCCGGCATTCTCCTGGCTGGCAACGGCAGCGAGCCCGCGACGCTGGACCCCCACCTCGCCAGCGGTCAGCCGGAGCATATGATTTTTCATTCGCTCTTTGAAGGCCTCATCGCCCCTGCGCCTGACAATCCTGATGGGGACGCCCCTGGAGCCGCCGCTTCGTGGAGCGCTGAAAACTTCACCGTCTGGACGTTCAAGCTCCAGCCACAAGGCAAGTGGAGCGATGGGACTCCGCTGACCGCCGCTGATTTCCTTTACTCGTACCAGCGCATCCTCACCGCGAAGCTGGGTGCTGATTACGCGAGCATGCTCTACCCCATGCTCAACGCCGAGGAATACCACACCGGCAAGATCAAGGATTTCTCACAGGTGGGGGTGAAGGCGCTCGATCCACTGACGCTGCAAATCATGCTGAAAGGGCCCGCGCCCTATCTGCCCAGCATGATCAAGCACTATTCGTGGTTCCCACTGCCGAAGCATGCCATCGAAAAATTTGGCAAGATGACCGACCGCAACACACGCTGGACCCGGCCTGCGAACATGGTCTGCAACGGCCCGTTCAAACTCAAAAGCTGGCAGGTGAATCAGGCCCTCGAAGTCGAACGCAACCTGCATTACTGGGACGCCGCCACAGTCAAACTCAATGGCATCGTGTTCCTGCCCATTTCCAGCGACACAACGGAGGAACTCGCCTTCAACGACGGCCAGTTGCACGTCACGCTGACGATGCCGCTTTCCAAGATCCCCGCCTATCGCGAGAGCAAGTCACCGTACTATCACAACGATCCGCTGCTCAGTGTTTACATGTACCGCTGCAACACCACGAAGAAGCCCTTCGACAACCCGCTGGTGCGGCGCGCGCTCGCCATGGCCATCGACCGTGAGAGCATCACGCGGAACATTCTTCGTGCGGGACAGCAGCCGGCCACAGGCCTGACTCCTCCAGGCTGCAACCCAGACTACCATGTGCCCAACATCATGCGCTTTGATCCCGCAGAAGCACGGCGGTTGCTTGCGGAAGCCGGTTTTCCAGAGGGCAAAGGTTTTCCCCCGTTCGACATCCTCATCAACACGAGCGAGTCGCATCGCGCACTGGCCGAGGCCGTGCAGGCCATGTGGAAGGAGCATCTTCAGATTCCTGCTGGCGTGCTGAATCAAGACTGGGGGGTATACATCGAATCGCAGCGCAAGTTAGACTACCAAATCGCCCGCTTTGGCTGGGTGGGAGATTATCTCGACCCTTCGACCTTCCTCGCCATCTGGCAGACTGGGGATGGCAACAACAACACCGGCTGGGGCAGCAAACGCTACGATGAACTCATCCATCAAAGCTTTCAGGAAGGTGATGTCGCCAAGCGTCTGCAGATCCTCAGTGAGGCCGAAACCCTCATGCTCAATGAGGCTCCGATGCTGCCGATCTATTGGTACACGCATTCATATCTGATGCGCCCTGAGGTCAAAGGCCTGCTGCCATCGCTTCTCGAACATCGCTGTTACAAAGCTGTGGAACTGAAGCCTTGATCAGAAAACAAAAAGGCGCGGGATCATCTCCCGCGCCTTGTGCTTGTTTTAAGATGGAGGAGCTCGTCAGTCTGACTTGCGCCAGATGGTGGTCAGTGTGCCGCGAAAGGTGATCTTCACGGCCTGCGTCGTCACCAGTTCACGAAAGTGTGGCGAAGCCTCGCGTTCCACGATTTCCCACTGCTCGATGCTGTCTCCATTCAGCGTCGCATGCACGGGAATGGATTCCGAGTGATGGCAGACGAAGCCGTTCTTGCGTTCAAGCTCGACGCGCCAGCCGGGTGCCAGCTGCCACGTCACCACATGCGGGGCTGCAAGGCCGACATCGTCGCAGATTTCCACATAATCCTGAGCGACATGGACAGCACGCTTTGTGCGATGACCATCACTGGCAATGCTCATCACACAAATGTCATCACTGATTTCTAGCCCCGGCTTCACGTGATGCCTGGCCCATAAGAACGGCCCCATGCGCTGGGGAGAGGAGCGGCCAGCGACCGGCACGGGTCCATTATGTGCGTCCCATGACGCCAGTCTCGTCCTCAATGCCGGGTTGCTATAATAAGCGCCCGTCCCGGGATCGATGACGAGTGCGTGCTGCTCAAACCACAGCGACACATGCAGTGCATCGAGATGGCCATGAGCCGCCATGCTGCCCAAACCGAGGGGGGAGGCATCTGCCCGGACAGTCCAGCGCGCATCACGCCAGACTGCCTGTCCGCTTTGAGCATGCGTGAGCCACTTGCTGCGCATGGCTGCTTTAACGCCTTTGGGGGGCTCTCCCAGCCAGAAACGCAGGACGGCGCCGTCTGCTCTATTGAGTAGCCAGCCGCGAAACTCTGCGGCTGCATTGGTGCGTTTCAGCGGCAGCGGGAGCACCTGCGCGTCATCGGAATCACCAAAATCCCAGCACTCAGGTGATTCGACGACATCAACGAAATATTGTGCAGCCAGGGTCAAGCGCTGTTGCACTTCCGGCTTGAACCCACCTGATGCCATGCCTGTGTGCCAACACATTTCCCAAGCGAACAGATGATAATGCAAGGCCTGCTCTTTGTTGCCGCCATCGGTGGCGAACTGCTGCAGAATTTCATGCTCCAGCAGATTCACCACGTGCTGCGTGGCTCGGATCATGCGGGACAGTGAGGGCCAGCGCGCAAGCGCGAGCACAAGCGCACTCAATTCACCGATGAGATGATTGTTTGCTGAGGAGCCGAACGAACGACGACGCCAGATCCACCATGCGTGAGTGGGAACGATGCGTGCGGTCAGTTCATCCTGCCTGCGGGCCAGTTCGGGATCATTGCAGCCGCGCACCAGAGCGTCGAACCAGCAGAAGTTCATCAGTCGCAGCCCCGCTTCCAGAGGGCTGGTCCAGTTGATGCCAAGTCCCGGCGGATTGCGGTCACACCAGTCCTCGAGCCAGAGTTGGGAAACTCGGATCGCATGCACATCGCCATTCAGAGCGCTGTGCATGGCCATGCGCGTCATTTCGCTCCAGCGATTGATTTCCCAGATGGCGCGTGCGTCTGCGTCGTGATCGAGGTGGCGATGATCCAGATTTCGTGCGGGGATGCCGGGGTCAATCACGACCCCCAGTGTGGCATCGCGGTGCCAGCATGGTGGTGCCCCCACCTCGACACACTTCCAGCCGAAGAGCTCCCACTCACCGCGCATCAGCTTTTCAGCATCCACTGCGAGTTGCTTGCGCAGTTCGGGAGGAACGCGGTCGCGCCAGGGCAGCTTTGGAACATCGGTGAATGTGC
>NZ_JBIPNG010000448.1:0-5480 GCF_044373815.1 Prosthecobacter sp.
CCCCACTTCCACTTCACATTCGCGCAACTGCCCAGGCTTCACCCAATCCTCACCGCCATTGCGTGTCTTCACCCGGCGAAACTCCTCAGGCATGCGCGCGTAAAACTCCTGATGAAGCCAGCAAATAAACTCGGGAGAACAAATCTTCAATGCCTCATCATCCCTGAGACGCTGCTCCATAAGTTGCTGCACTTCGATGTGCGCCTGGCTTTCAATTTGCAGCGCATGTTTGTGCGGGTCAGCAGAATAATCTTTTTGGAGCGCCTTCTCAATGTCAACCGGGTGGGTGTTATGCCCCTCGATCAAGTTGGAGTAGTAGCTGTTCATTTTCCGCAGCAACTCAACCACGCTCTCGCGGGTAACCGGATGCAAAGCCCCTCCAAGCTCCGCAGACCTGCGGAACAAATCGAAGGCGAGTTCCTTCAACCCACCCGCCTGATCCATCGGAAAAAGCGGCTCCATGGAGGTTGTTCGGGTATAAAGCTCTCTCTGCATTTTTAACCATGGTCTTTATTGAGGCTCTTGTCGAGTCATTTGGCCGGTGGTTTATCCGACTCTTTGGCCGGTAGTTTCACCTCTTTAAATCCCTCATTTTGGCCGGTTCTTTGGCCGGTTCTTTGGCCGGTGCTAGGGACCGCGAATTGGGGGCAGGAACAACGCCTATTCACAAACGGCACCAGGGCCGATACCAGATCTGCGCGGCTCAGGCATCATACGCTTGTTCCTTGAGTCAGCTCACATTCCCCCCCCGTAACGAACATGAGATCAAGCCGCCACTACTATCTCGAAGCCCTCATCGCTAAAATGTCCAGGGACGATGCCAGAACAAACCGGGAAATGGGCACGCCAGCCGCCCCCATAGGCGCTCACGCCGGCAAGGAGGTCTCCAACCCCAGCAAGACCGCCGCCGGACGAGAGCCCTCCGCCCGCTAGAAAAAAGGCGGGCATGAACGACGCCCCGCGAAGGACAGGCCGCGTGGTTTTGGGTAGTTGGTGACACCAAAGCCACGCGGCATCCCGTATTGGGAGCGCCGACATTTTGTCGGCTCTGGCGCAGCCCCCTGAGGCACAAATCTCTATCCGCGCCGCGCGGCATCCCATCATCACCCCCGCACCTTCGCCCGCCTCTTCATCCCCGTCAGGTGCTCCCGCCTCGCCGCGCGCTTGTTCGTCTCCTTCACCAGATTCACCAGCGCCGCATTCGCCGCCGCCACCTCCTCCGGCTGCAGCAGCACCTCCTCGATGCCCGTGATGTAGCTCGTCAGGCTCGTGTCGATCACATACTTCGGCAGCTCCGTCTTAAACGTCGCTCCGCCCATGAAAAAGATCACGGATCGGAACTTCGACTCCGGCAGCTTCAGAAACTGCGCCAGCGCCCGCAGGTGCAGCTTGTTTTGCCAGATCGGATTCTGAAACGAGAACTTTCCCCCGGAGCCAAACGTCTGCGTCCACTTCGCCTGATGCTCAGCGCCGTAGATCCAGCCCGTGTAGTTCTTCGTCTCGATCACAAAGATCCCGAACGGCGACACCACCACATGGTCCACCTGCGTCAGCCCATCCCCGTCCGGGCGCGGCACATACAGATCGCTGAAGCCCCGGTACCGCGCTTTGTCCAGCAGCCGAAACGTCCCCTGCGTCACCAGCGTCTCCCCCAGCGACCCTTTGATGGACGACTTGAACTGCCGGTAAACAAACCGCACCACGTAAAGCCCGCCCACCAGCAGAAAAATCGGCAGCGCCGGTTTGACGAGCGTGGTGAATAAAACGTTGGGGTCAGTCATCCGCACCACTCTCCGCAGCAAACACCCCGCCACAAGCCCAGGCCCTTGCTCTGCCCCCCACTTTGCCTACGCACCTCAGCGTGCGGCCCTCATCAGCGACCTCACCCTATTTTTTCAGGCAAAGCACTGCACAAAGAGAAAAAACCACCCCATCAAAGCCTACTCCCCCGCAAAGCGGTAAAACAGCAGCTTGCGCGACAGCGGCAGAAAGACCTCCTTCGCCGCCTTCAGGTGCACCGGATTCTCGTTGTAGCGCAGGCGCGCGGCTTCATCATCAAAGCTCAGGATGAAACACACGTCATAGCTCGCGTCTGAGAAAGCACCGCCGACCCCGTCCGTGCGGCCCACATGGGCATGCTTCACCTCCGGGATGTTTTTCCCAAACGCATGCACAGCCTCGATCACCCTTCGCTGATCCTCCTCGTTGCCGGCGTTCTTCAGCCAGACCAGCCCCACCTGATGCAGCCGCCCGCCAGCCTTCTCGGCCCTCTGAGAAGCCGCGCAACCAGCCAGCAGCAGGCTCAATGACATAAGCACGACCGCCCGGATGTTCACTCTCATTTTCTTCATGGCACTTTGTCTTTCTAGATATTACTTTGTGGTTATTGGATTCTGAAAAAAGATCTTCAGCATCACAGCGTCGGAATCGTCCCGCCATCGATCACGTATTCCGCACCATGGATGGCCGCCGCACGATCTGACGCCAGAAAGGCCACCAGCTCCGCCACCTCCCACGGCCAGGCAGGCCGCCCGATGGGGATGCCCCCCAGCGCAGACAGAATGCCCTGCCGTGCCGTCTCCTCATCCGTGCCGCCGTTTTCCGCCAGCCGCTGCACCATCGACTCCGCAGCCGTCGTGTAGATCCAGCCCGGAGACACAGACGTCACCCGCACGCCCTTCGGCCCCAGCTCCTTGGAGAGCGCCTTGCTGTACGTCGTCAGCGCCGCCTTCGCAGCCGCATACGCCGTGGTCGAATCAGGCAGTGGCAGCTGCCGCTGGATGGATGAAATGTGAATCACCACGCCCCTGCCGCGCGCCACCATGTCCGGCACCAGCGCGCGGTCCAGCCGCACCGCCGCCAGCAGATTCAGATTCAGCTCCTCCAGCCACAGGTCATCCGTCAGCGCCGCAAAGCCGCCGCCCGGCGCTTGTGATCCGCCGAGGTTGTGAATCAAAACATCCACCCCACCGCACTCATCCCGCAGCACACGCGCCACCACACCCGTGCCCTCCGCCGTGGCCAGATCCGCAGCGATGAACCGCGCAGGCAGCGCCGCATCCTCCGGCGCCGTGCGCGCCGCCGTGATCACCTCAGCCCCCGCCGCAGCCAGCCTGCGCACCATGGCCTCTCCCGCCCCCTTCGTGCCACCACTGACAAACACACGCTTGCCCGCAAACTCCGTGGGATCTCCTTTGAATGTCGGTGCTTTCATTGGATGGCAAGGTGGGAGATTTTTCCGCCGTTCACCGTGAACGTATACTCGAGCTGCACCGGGCTGCCCGGAAACGTCCCGGACACACGGCCCGTGGCCACAAATGCCCCGTCCGCCTCCCGCATTCCGATCACCTCCACCTGCGGCTGATACTTCTGCGTCGTCTCGGCGATCCACGCGCGGATCGCCTCCCGCCCCTGGCGGTCCTGGCTCTCATCATGCACCAGGGCATCAGCCGCAAAGCACGCGGCGGCATCATCAGTGCGACCGTCATTCACAGCCGCGTAGTAGTCGGAAAGCACTTGGGGAAGGATCGTTTTCATGGTCTATGTCGTCGTTGTTTAGGCGGTCAAAATCTTGACCTCACTCCATCGAACCACGAACTTACAAAATGGCAAGAACCCACAAAAAAGTAAGTAGCTTACCTGATAAGCCACCCATTCCCTGGACCCGCCTCACCGCAGCTCAGGGCGTGGAGGAAGCCCTCCGCATGCTCGAAGGACGCTGGAAGTTTCTCATCCTCTTCCAGCTCTTTGGCGGCAACGTCATGCGCTTCTCAGATCTCGAGCGTGCCATCCCCGCCGTCACGCAAAAGATGCTGGCCCAGCAGCTCCGCCAGCTGGAGAAAGACGGCATCGTCCAGCGCACCGTCTATCCCGTCATCCCGCCCAAGGTCGAATACTCCCTCACCCCCTGGGGCCAGTCCCTCTGCCCCGTGCTCGATGCCATCCTCAAATGGGCCGCAGCACGCGAAGAGCTGCAGTAGAAAAGACGCCGCCATGAAACGTCACCCACGCACTCCACACGTCCCGACACTTTAAACTTGTAACTCCCTCCTCGTCACGCTGTCATCTCCTCCACACCCAGATGAAAGCCATCTCCCTCACCCTCCTGACCTTCCTCTGCCTGGCCCTCAGCACCCAGGCGCGCATCGGTGAAACATTGGACGAGTGCATCAAACGTTACGGCGAGCCCGCCCAGCGTCCCCAGTCCAAGACCCTGCTCTTTCACAAGTCCGGCATCGCCATCACCTGCTGCTTTGTCGATGACCTCTGCGTGCAGATGAGCTACAAAAAACTCGCTGCCGCCGCCCGCCTCAATGAACGCGAAGTGGAGATCCTCCGGATGGCCAATGGCAGCATGTGGCAGCTGCGGCCAGACGACAGCCACAATCCCACCATCCACTGGCGCAATGAAATCTGCGAGTGCCAGTGGGACCGCAACACGGGCCTGCTGCAGTTCGAGACCCTGGCGGAGAAGAAGCGAAAAGGAGCAGAAATGCGCGCCCAGGAGAAGAAACTCCTCGAAGGCTTCTAGCCCTCCAGCCTCTTCACATTGCAAAGCCCCGCTTCACCACGTCTCATCCCTTCCCTACACCGGCCCCATCTTCTGAATGTCCGCCGCCTCGCGCAGCTGGCACAGCCGCTTCTCGATCCGCTCCCTCGCCAGCTCCTCCATCAAGGACCTTTTCACATCCTCCTTCACGCTTTCAAACGGCTTCGGATCAGCATGCCGGATGTCATCCACACGCAGGATCATGAAAGTGCCCGGCTCCTCCAGCACCGCACTGAGCTCTCCCTTTTTCATCTTCGCGATGACACCAGCCACCTGGTCGTTGATGTCTGAAAGTCGCGTCCATGGCCAGGCACCGCCCTCATCCGCGCGGCTGTCGGCGCTGTTCTCACGGGCCATCTCCGCAAAGTCTCCCCCGTTCACCATCCGCGTGCGCAGGATCTCCGCCTGACTGCGCGCATTGGCCGTTGTGCTCAGGATCGTCAGCGTGTGAATCTTCACCGACTCCGGGTCACGCCAGCGCTGCAGGTTCTTCTCGTAATGCTCCCTCACCATCGCATCCGTCACCTCAAGGTTGTTTGTGATCCGCGCCCGCACCGCACTCACGATGATCATCCGCTCCCGCAGTTCACGATACTTCTCAAAGGACATGCCCACCGCGTCGATCTCCGCCATCAATGCCGCGTGATCCCCGTTGAATGAGAGCTGCGTCACCTGCTTCTCATCATTGTCGATGTCCTCCTTGTTGATGACGCCGCCCAGTCTGAAAAACTCATCCTCCAGCAGTTGGAAGTCGATGAGCCCGTTCAGCGCATTGAGTCGGACGTCCGCCAGTTCCTTCTTCAATCGCACCGGATCATTCGCCAGCTGGGCCAGCAGCATCCGCTCCTGCGCTTTGACCATTGCATCCAGATCGGAGGCATAAATCGGCATCCCGTTCACCTTCGCCACCACATGGTCCTTCGCCGCCTCC
>NZ_JBIPNG010000077.1:0-18160 GCF_044373815.1 Prosthecobacter sp.
ACCGCCGTGGCTGTGATCAGCGAAATGCCCTGTGTGCGTGTGGTGCTCATAGGGGACGATGGCTACGCGCTCGGTGGCGGGGCGTCAACTCTGCTTCTAAAGCAGGGCTTGCAGGACACGAAAAAAAGGAATTCATTTCCCAATGAAAACGACATCCTCAATATTATTCAGGGGGGTGATGTTGATCGCCGCCCTGCTGGTGCCCGCTACCACGTGGTGGGCGAGCTTCCGCTACTACAATGCACGCAAGGAGGCGGAAAGTCAGCAGCAGCTGGCAAGGCTTCTGGAAATCCGGGAAAAGTATGCCGGCATGGTGAAGGAAAACGAGCTGCTCAGAGAAGCGATCAAGAACAAGGACAGCCGCAGGGCGCTCTTCAAGAGCCTCTCTGAAGGCAGCGCCGAGTTTGTACTGGAAACCAAGCAGCGCAGCACCTGGAACTGGCCCACGGATCCGGACCATGTCTGGCATGACCAGCGCCGGAATGCGCAGGAAATGCTGATCAAGCTCGATGCGACGGATCAGGAGTACTTCAATAAGGCACCGCCTGACCGAATTCCTGCCAGATAACGGCAAAAATAAACGCATATTCATCTTGGCTCCTGTCGTGGTGTTAACCGGCCGGGTTTCTATGTGGTGTGATTCAATCATCCACCACAATGAAACTCGCGCCTCTTCCCACTCAGATTCGCCACAACGGTCAGCCGCATGCCATGGATCCTGCCATGGTCGCTGCTCCCGTTGTGGCTCCGCACGCCGAACTGGCTTCCTTCCATTTCCAAACCGTCACCTGGCAGGCTGACGGTTTTGGCTTTGATGCCACCAGTGGCGAATTTTTCACCGCCAGCCCGACGGCTCTCATCGTCATGCAGGCCTTGAGCGAGGGCATGCTGCGCCAGCAGATCCTCGACCGCCTCACGGCGCGCTTCGAAGTCGCCCGCAGCACAGCGGAGCGCGATCTGGAATCCTTCCTCGCCGAACTCGTCCACATCGGCCTGACCCCGGAATCAAACTGAGTTCCACCCAACCACGCATAGTCCTCCCATGAATGCTTCCCCTGTCATCGCCGTCACCGGCCTTCATCGCGGTGAGAATCCCCAGCCTGGTTCCGCCGTCATTCGCAGCCTGCGCCGCGTTTACCCGGAACTGCGCATCATTGGTCTTGTTTATGATTCACTCGAGAGCGGCCTCTTCAGCGAAGAAGACGCCCCAGACGCCGCCTTCACCATGTCCTACCCCGGCGCGGGTGAAGAAGCCTTCTGGCAGCGGCTTGATGCGATCCGTGAGATCGAACGCTTCGATGTTTTGATTCCCTGCCTCGATGCTGAGATGGGGCCGCTGGTCGATGCCCCCGAAAAACTTCGCGAGCGCGGCATCCATGCCTGCCTGCCAACCGCCGCGAGTTTCAAATGCCGCGATAAATCAAAACTCGACGAACTGTGCGCACGCACGCACTGCCGCACACCGCAGACCATCGCTGTGAGTGATGTGAACTCACTCCATCAGGCGGCAGTGACCCTCGGCGGCAACGTCTTCGTCAAAGGCCGCTACTACGAAGCCCGGCACGCCATCACGCCTGCCGCACGCGAAGCAGCCTACTGGCACATGCTGGAGCAATGGGGCGCGCCCGTGCTTGTGCAGGAAAATGTGCTGGGAGAGGAATACAACGTTATTGGCCTGGGCGATGGCCGTGGTCACATTCTCGGCTCCTGCTCCATCCGCAAGATGCTCCGCACCGCCATGGGCAAAGGCTTCGGCGGCATGGTGGTGCGGGATCCGCAGCTCGATGCCGTTGCGCAATCGCTCATCGCGGAACTGCGCTGGAATGGCCCCTTCGAACTCGAGTTCGTCAAATCCGAAGGCCCCAAAGGCGAATACTGCCTCATCGAGATCAATCCGCGCTTCCCCGCCTGGTGTGATTTCCCATCCACGCTGAACTGCAATCTGCCCGCTGCTGCTCTGGAGCTCGCCCTAGGCTGGCAGCCGCGCGAGCCGCTGCGCCACGCCAGCCCAGGCAAGTTCTTCATTCGCCATGCCATCGACATGACCGGCGACATTCGCGACCTCGCCGCCCTCACCACGAGCGGTCAGTTCTTCCGTCAGCCGCGCGAAGTCATCCCGCACCCTGCTTCGTCCCGCAGTCTTTAATTTCAATCTTCCACCGCATCCTCCCATGCAAACACTCCTGCCCTATTCCCCGCCGACGATCACTCGTCATCTCAGTGGCCAGAACAGCGCCGCCAATCGCAACCGCCACGCCCATGGCCTCAACAGCAACGTCTGCGAACGCATCGACGGCGTGCCCGTGGCGGACCTCGCCGCACGCTTCGGTTCGCCGCTCTTCGTTTTCTCCGAGCGCACGTTGCGTGAGAAAATTCAGCGCGCACGTGAAGCATTTGAAAGTCGCTATCCCAACACACGCTTCGCCTGGAGCTACAAAACGAACTATCTCAACGCCATCTGTCGTGTCTTCCACAGCGAAGGCTCCATCGCCGAAGTGGTGAGCGAGTTCGAATATGAAAAAGCCCGCCGGAACGGCGTGGCCGGGCGGGATATCATCTTCAACGGGCCGCATAAAACACGCGCCGGCCTCGAACTCGCCATCAGCGAAGGTGCGATGATTCAGGTCGATAACTGGGATGAACTCCTGCTGCTCGACACCATCGCGAAGGAACAAAATCGCAGCGTCGACATCGCCATCCGCTGCTGGCTGGACGCCGGTATCCAGCCCGTGTGGAGCAAGTTTGGCTTTGGTGTCGAGCACGGCGAAGCCTGGCGTGCGATCCGGCGCATCGCGGAAAGCAAGGGCCGCCTCCGTTTGCAGGGACTGCACACACACATCGGCACTTACATCCTCGAACCCAACGCCTACAAGGTCGCTGCGGAGAAGCTCATCACGCTCATGGAGCGCTGCCGTGAGAGCTACGGTTGGTCTTTGCGCTATCTGAACCTCGGCGGTGGCTTCCCCTCACTCAGCACGTTGCACTACTCCTATCAGCCTGCCGAGCAGGTGGTCCCCCCGATCGAAAAATACGCCGAAGCCATCGCCAGTGCGTTGAACACGCTGCCACGTGACCGCCGCCCGCGTCTCTATTTGGAAAGTGGCCGCGCCCTTGTCGATGAAGCCGGTTACCTCATCAGCAGCATCGTCGCCGTGAAGCAAATCGGCGCTTCAGGCCCGATCACGCTCGCCGGCAAGGCGGCCAAGGCGCCTGCCTACATGCCAGAGTCGAATGGCGCCGCCTACGTCATTGATGCCGGCATCAACATTCTCTACAGCGGCAACTGGTATCGCTTCAATGTGAAGCCCGCCAAGGCTCAGCGTGAGAGCGCCCAGCACCCCGTCAAACTCTACGGCTGCCTGTGCATGAACATCGACGTCATCCGCGAGCAGGTTTCCCTGCCTGCAATGACCACGGGCGATCACCTCGTCATGCATCCCGTGGGTGCCTACAACATCACGCAGAGCATGCAGTTCATCACCTATCGTCCGGCGGTGGTCATGATCGGCCTGGATGGTCGCGTCGATGTCATACGCGAGCGCGAAGATCTCGACTACGTGCAGCGCCTTGAGCGCGTGCCGGAACATCTGCTCAACCCTTCGCGGCCATGAACTCAGAAGCCCCATCTACCCTCCCCGTGATGGCCATTCTTGAAGAGGCCCCAGGTCATGCGCCTTCTCTGTGGAAGAGGAGCATGATGAGAGCGGCGGCTTGCGCCAGATCACTGCGCCCTCATCTTCAAATAGTCACGAATCCACTGCTCGAAGTCGCACGCGCCGCCAGCTCCATCTTCCTTTGCAGCAGTTGGAAAACGGGTGCGCTGCTGTGCGCTGCTCTTCTGTTCATGCCGCGATATTTTGCTTTTGCCGTCAGTGCCTGTTTGCTCGGGAGTTTCATCGCGAAGCTCCTGCATCTGCCTGCAGCGATGCGAAAGGACGGCACGCTTCTCTACAATGTATTCCTGAGTGCTCTCGCCGTCGCATGGATCACTCGCGGTTCCGGCCTCGCTGCACCTGCCATCTGGGCCATGCTGGCGGTCGTCACGGTTTACACGCTGCTGCTGTCCGCTGCATTGTGGCATTGGTTTCCCCTGCGCGCCGGTCTGCCGCCGCTCAGCGTCGCATTTGTCGTCGCCTTCGGCACGCTGCTGATATTTTTTCCGCACTGGGCGGCTGGCACAACACTGCTCGACATGGGATTGCCTGATGAGCCCGCGCTGCCGTTCATAGTCACCGCCTTCCTGCGCAGCATGGGCACCATTTTGTTCCTGCCAAACGTGTGGGCCGGCATGGCTGTGACACTGGCAATCCTCGTCTGGTCACGCGTCGCCATGATCAATGCCATCGCAGGTTACGCAGGCGGCATTCTCATCGTGAAGTTGCTCGAAGCCTGCGGTCTGCACTGGCTCGGCTGGTTTGCGGGGCACAACTACCTGCTCGCCGGCATGGCGCTTGGCGCGATCTATTTTGTGCCGTCCTGGAGCAGCTTGGCTCTCGCCTTTGTTGCCGGTGCCGTCGCTGCATTGCATGTCGCGGCAGTGCAGCACTTTTTGCGCGGCTCGGGCTGGGAGTACCTGCCGCTGCCTTATCTGCTCACCATCTGGAGCATGCTCTGCTGCCTGCGCCTGCGTGAGAAACCGGGTTCACTGCTGCCTGCCACAGGCATCTTCGACAATCCCGAAGCTGCGGCCGCTTCACTGGCTCTCGCGAACGCTCGCTTTCCGCATCGCAGCGAAACTCATGTGCTGCTCCCCACCGCACGCGAAGTCACCGTGACCCAGGGTTTCGACGACAAGCTCAGCCACCGCGGTGACTGGAAACACGCGCTCGATTTTGAAGTGCATGACGCCGCTGACCACGCCTGCCCTCCCGGCTGGGATGACGATTTGAGCCGCTACTACTCCCAAGGCCTCGAAGTGCGCGCTCCCGGAACTGGCGAAATCATCCGCGTCATCGACGGCGTGGCCGACAACGCCCCCGGCGGCTGCAACTTCGCCAACAACTGGGGCAACCACCTCATTCTGCGCCTCGATTATGGTGGCATCGTAAAGCTCGCGCACTTCATGAAGAACGGCATCGTCGTGAAAACCGGCCAGCGTGTCGGTGCAGGCGACCTCCTGGGCTACTGCGGCAATTCCGGCCGCAGCCCTGTGCCGCACATTCATCTGCATAATCAAGCCACCAACGAGACCGGCGCACCCACCGCGCCCTTCTGTCTCACGAACTTTTTCACGCGCACCACCGAGGGTGTGCGCTGGAACTTTGCCAGCGTGCCCAAATTGGGAGCCCGCATCGCCCCGGCGACAGTATCCACCACCGTGCTGGGCACGCTGGCCCATTTTGCCCCTGGCGTGGCCACCTATCGCGTTTGCACAGCGGGATCGACTTCGTTCGAAACGATCACCACCACACTGGATGAATCCGGCCGCTACCTTTTCCGCAGTGGCAAAGAATCACTCACGGCGGTCCTCGGTTTGCACGCCCTGCAGATCACGCAGAGCAGCCTCGGCGGTCATTCGCAGCTCCTGCGCTTGCTTTCGTTCGCCATGCCCACCGTTCCATTCGCTTATCAAAGAGGCATGATCTGGGAGGATAGTGTCGCTTTGCAGTCAAAGCAGCACGGCTGGGCATTGGCGGGCGTTTTCGCGCCCTATGTGGGCTATCCTACCCAGCGCGTCATCACCCGCCACTCACTGCATCCCACCACGCAGCGCCTTCACCTCGCCACCACCATTGCCAATCCCACAGGTGATCTACCCCGTGAAATAGAATTCACCCTCGAACCCATGCGCGGTCTCTCCCAGCTCACCGCGCATTTCAAAACTCACGACAGCACCTTCACGCAAACCAGCTTCACCCCCACGCTGCCCAACGGCGACGCCGAATAAACCACTCTCCTCTCAACCATGAAAACACACCTCCTCATCCTCGCCTTCGCCTGCGTCACTGCTGCGAACGCCGCCGACAAGCTCCCCGCCATCGCCGAAGCTTGGCAGAAATCTCTCACCGAAGAATCCAATAATGATTATGCCGCTGCTCTTGAGAGCGTCCTCGCCTTCAAAAGCGCCGGTGGTGAGACCTACCTGGCGGCGGTGCGCGCCGGCTGGCTGTCCTATCTCAACAAGGACTACACCAAGGCAGTCCAGTATTACACCACCGCCGCCAAACAGGAACCACGCGCCCTCACCCCTCATCTTGGCATGATGAGCGTGTATCAGGCACAGAACAAAACCGAGGATGTTCTCCGCTCAGCCCGGGAAGTCCTGAAAATCGACCAGTTCCATCGACCGACGCTGCTCATCGCCGGAGAGATTCTCTTCAATCAACAGGACTACCGCAAAGCAGAAGTCTACTTTGAGCGCGCTCACAAGCTTCAACCCGAAGACCCCATCGGCATGAGCTGGTTTGGCTGGTCGCAGATCAACCAAGGGCAGGCCCGGCTTGCCGCGCCCTTGTTTGAAAAGCTCATGGAGATCAACCCGGAGGGCTACATGGTGCATGACGGCTTTGCCATCACGCACGGGCTTCCGCCAGGCCCACCTCCCGGCCAGCGTTGATTGAGGAGGACTGGCATGCACACGCCCTCCCAGATTCGCACCCGCGGTCGGCATCTCCATGCCGCGCTTGATCAAGTGATTGAACAACGCGGCTGGAGCACGCCGAAGCGCCGGGCGCACCAGTGGCGCACGCTGCGCTCCCTCGTGCAGCATGCCCACGCCCACATCCCGCTTTACCAAAAGCTCTTTGCCGAAGCAGGATTCACCCCTGCAATGCTCGATGACTGGGATGATCTGTCCAAGCTCCCCATTCTCACCAAGCCCGACCTGCGCAGCACGACGCGGTCGGATTTGATCGCTCAGGACAACCAGAGTGACATCCGCTGGCTCGCATCCTCCGGCTCCACCGGGATCCCCGCCTGCATGGCACGCACGGAGGAGTCGCTGTGGCATTACATGGCCTGCAACACGGCCTTGTACTATGACTGGTGCCACGGCAAACCGCTCAGCAATGGCCTCTATCTGGTCGATATGTCCCGCGACAGCATCGACTTCGCCACCGCCGATCTCCTGCGCACTACTGTTCCGGATTCGCGCATCCTCTCTGCTCAGGATCCTGTTGCCAAACTCACGCTCGAACTCCTGGGCATCGCTCCTGAGTTCATTTCATCCTACCCATCCACGCTCCGCGCCATCGCACTCGATCTCCGTGCTCAAAACCGCGTTGTGAGCAAAACACGTCTCATCCATCTCACCTCCGAGATGCTGGATGCCCACACGCGGCATCTTCTGGGCCAGATCTTCCCGAACGCACGACTCATCGAGACCTACACCAGCACCGAGGGCGGGCTCGTCGCCTGGCAGTGCGTGCACGGTTCGCGCTGGCACATCGCCGAGACCAATGTCCTCTGTGAAATCGTCGACGAACACGGACTCCCCACCACCGGACTTGGCCACATCGTCATCACCGATCTCACCAACACCGCCACCCCGATCTTGCGCTATCGCGGGCTCGGTGATCTGGCCCGCTGGGAGCCGGAACCCTGCCCATGTGGTAGCACGGCGCGCAGCATCCGCCACCTGGAAGGCCGCAGTGCCGCCATGCTCCATTCACATGCAGGCACCTTGATTTCGCCGTATGTCGTCATCAATGCCATTGAGGATGTGCCCGGCCTGGCTCAGTATCAGATCGTGCAAAAGCAGCCCGGCAGGCTTGAAGTCCGCGTTGTGGCAGACGCCGATGCATCGCGCAATCGCGTCGAAAAGGGCGTGCAAAGTGCGCTTGAAGCCGCTCTGGCCGACGCCGCTGATTTGCAAATCACCTTCGTCTCCAGGATTGCCGCGCCTCCAGGATCGCATAAAGTGCCGCTCGTGATTTCAGAACTTCCCCTCGCCGCATGAAGCGCCTGCTCGACCACACCCTGCGTGGTTACGGGCAGATGCTCGTGGCGAACAGCCACATCACCGGCGTGTGCGTGCTCATCGGCTTGTTGGTCCTCTCGCTTGAGGCTGCGCTGATGAGCCTCGGCGGAGCCCTCCTCATCACTGCACTCGCCCAGTGGCGCGCGCAAGATGACACCGTGCTCAAAACCGGACTCTTCAGTGTGAATGGCGCATTGCTCGGTGCCTTGTGGTATCTTTTTCCGCAGGTGCCGCTGTGGGTGCAGGCGCTCACTACCGCGCTCGGTTGTGCAGGCATGGCGTATTTCTTCGTGCCCGTTGCTGAGCGCATGCACGAGAAAAAGTCTCCCTATGTCCTCTTCAGCCTGCCCTACGTCATGGCGGCGTGGACTGCGCTTACCGCGCTGATTTTCTTTGGCGTGCATGATGCCGAGCTCACGCGCGGCTGGCGCGCACTGCTCACCAACCGCTTTGAAAAAGCCGAGAAACATTTCCTCAACACCGAAGTCAGCACCGACATGGCGGAGGCCTATCGCTGCGCGGGTCTCGGCTGGAGTTTGTACCGCCGAGGAGATCAAACCGGTGCACAGACAGCTTTCTCACGCGTGCTCTCGCTCAAAATCGGCGTCGCAGATGCCTATGACGGACTTGGCTGGAGCCGCATCCGTCAGGGACGCTATGACGATGCCGCACTGGCGTTTCGGCGTGCCGTCGCATTGGATTCCTTTTTCGCCGACTCATGGGACGGTCTTGGCTGGTGCGCCCTGCAAGCTGGCAATCCTGATGAGGCACGCCACCACTTCACCACGGCAGCCTTGTGCGCTCCCTTGTTTGCGGATGCCTACATCGGCTTCGCAGCCACCCTGTCTGGAGGCACAGCTCAGGAGTACGCAAAGTCATGGGGTGGATTTCTCGGAAGTCATCTCAGCCTGACCACGCAGTTCACCTCCACCCGTGTGCTGCTTTGCTGGGTCTGGTTCTTCATCGGCATTCTCTGGCATTCACGCACCAGCGCTCTCGTAGCTTTGACTGCTATCCTCATCTGCATGGCGGGTTCCGCATGGAAGCCGGTCTTTGGAGATCCCGCCTTCGCCATGAACGTCATCGTTCTCGCACTGGCCCTCGGCGGCCATTACCTGCGGCTGAATGTCAAGACCGTCGCGTGGATGCTCTTCGTCACGCTGGCCATGGCCCTGCTGTGGGAACCGCTCTCGGAAGCCCTGCTGCGCCTGGCCCTGCTGCCGCTCTGTCTGCCATTCAATTTGGCCCTTCTCGGCAGCATCGCATTCTTTGGCTGGCTGCAGCGTAGGGGGTTGTGCGATGAGCGCATCCCCATTGACTGGGCTTCCAGCACGCCTGCTCAGATCCGCGTTTTTACTGCTCAAAAAGAAATCGCCGACGGCTGCTGGGACAAGCTCAAAAAAGCAGATCCTGAGCAACCGCAGCCGCAGACCGAACGCTCACTTCAGCTTCCGGCCAAAGTGAACCTCAAAGTAAACCCCGAGTGAATTCGCCAGCGCCACGGCGAAGCGGCGCTGAGTTTCAGGAGTCTCACGCACATTGGTCCAAGGACACTCCACTTGGATCGCGCTCACCGTACCGCCACTGCGTGAACCATGCGCGGCGACGTCATAAACCCCGCTGAAGTAACCCGCCATGAAGGTCGGATTCGCTTTGGACGGACTGGGCAGACAGCGAAAGCCGTTGAACTCCAGCAAACCGCCCAAACTCTGCGGCCCGCGCAACAATTCTGCAAAGCTCTGTGGCGAGCGCTTGTCCAGATCACGGATGCTGGTGGAGGCGATCAGCGCCGCATCCGCGTTCAGTTCCGCGTCGGAGTGCTTGAGGATGTCTCCTTTCACCAAATAACCCAGTTCGACTCTTTGATCCAGATGGCGGTGTCCGTGAATATCCAGCAGCAGACCCACGCCGTTCTTTTTCATCACCGTATCACAGGCTTTTTGGGCGCTGTCATGAAAGCGGTGCCAGGCTGCGATGGCGGTTGGATCACCCTGCGCGGCTTCTTCGAGCTCGCGGTTCGGATCCATCTTCGTGCGGCTCAAACGGGAGATGATCGCGTGCGGCTTGCCGCCGTAGCGCGTCTCCAGTTCTTGAATGATCATTTCAGCCAGAGGTATGGTGTTGGAATCAATGCCGGTCACACCGTAGCGCCGCGCCAGCACGTTGTCCGGCTTCAAGGTGCCGCCGTGAGGAACCGTGAGAATGATGGGCAGTGCCCCGGAGCGCACCTCGACGTATGTTTCGAGCTCCGTAGTCTGTGCCTGCAATGCGGCGGCGAAAACAAATAGAAAAAACGGGATGCGCATGATCATTCCCAGTGAAAGACAGTTCGCCGCTGCATGCCACGTTTTTTCTCGCTCATGATTCACCGCATTCTACTCCCGCTCCTCGTTCTCGCTTCCGCCTCCCACGCCGGCAACTGGCCCGAATGGCGTGGCCCTTCTGCCCAAGGTCACGCCATCGCCTCCGGCCTGCCGGAAACGTGGAGCGAGACGAGCAACATCGCCTGGAAGACAGAGCTTCCGGGCCGGGGCCATTCAACACCCGTCATGTGGGGCGATCAGATCTGGCTTACCACCGCCGTCGAAAAAGCAGCCACTCCCGAGGAGGCCAAACGCCGTCTCGAATCCAACACCGGCGACCAGCCTCTCACCGTGCTGGGTTCCGTCAGCCTGCATGCCCTGTGTGTGGATCGCACCAGCGGCAAAGTCCTCCATGACATCGAGCTGCTCAATGTGAAGGATCCGCAGTGGGCGCATCAGCTCAACAGCTATGCCTCACCCTCGCCCGTGCTGGTAGAGGGCCGGCTCTACGCACACTTCGGTTCCTTCGGCACCGTGGCCCTGGATACAAAAACCTTGAAGGTGCTGTGGAAAAACGAGGAACTCCACGTCATGCATGAAAACGGCCCCGGCTCCACCGCCGTCTTGCTTGGCGACAGATTAATCGCGCATTTCGACGGCAGCGATCAGCAGTTCATTGCCGGATTCGACACACTTAACGGCAAGGTCGCATGGAAAACACCCCGCAGCGGCGACATGGATCCGCGCCCGCAGCAGCGCAAAGCCTACGGCACGCCGCTGGTCGTCACGATCAATGGCCAGCCGCAGGTTGTCAGCTCCGCCGCCAACAACGTCTACGGCTACGATCCCACCACCGGCCAGGAGCTCTGGAAGATTCACTACGGCGAACTCGGCTTCTCCATGTCCACCGTGCCCGTGGCCGACGATCAGCAGATCTATTTCAGCACCGCCTTCGGCAAATCGGCGGTCATCGCTCTCAAATACGCCGGTTTAAAAACGCCCGAAGTCGCCTGGCGCAACAACAAGAACGCTCCCAAGATGTGCTCGCCCGTGCTGCACAACGGCCTTCTCTTCTACGTCGATGACGGTGGCATCGTCAGCTGCGTGGACACGAAAACCGGCGAGGCCTTTTACCGCGAGCGCATCGGCGGCAAGTTCAGCGCCTCGCCCATGATCGCAGATGGCAAACTCTACTTCTGCAGCCGCGAAGGTGTCGTCACGATCATCAACGCCGCCAAGGAATTCAAAATCCTCGCCCAGAACACCCTCGACGGCCCGATCATGGCCAGCCCCATCGCCGATGGCAGCGCCCTGTTCGTCCGTACGGACAAGGCGCTGTATAAGATCGGGAAGTGATCACTTCAGCGCCTTGCGCAGCACCGGCTCAAAAATCTCCGCCTGACGCAGGAATCCGAGGTCGGTGCCGTGGGAGGCATCGTTGGAGCCTTCGGCATCGGTGCCGTAGAGTGCATCGCCGCCGATGTAGTGAAGGTTGGCGACTTTCTCCTTTTTGAGCTGCTCGTAGGCGGTCTTCAGGGCGGCGTGGTTGTCATCATGGAATTTGGCCTTGGCGGGAGTGATCCAGGAGTTCGTGTTACGACGGTCTTCGACGAGGATGATCGGCGTGGTGGCGTGCTTGGAACGCAGCTGCTTCACCAGCGGCACGCATTTGGCGGTGACATCGGCAGGCCCCATGTTGGGCAGGCAGTCGATGACGATGACGGCAGGATCGAGTTCATTGATGAGATCGCCCACGGCCGCATCCATTTTGCCATTGCCTGAGAATCCAATGTTGATGACCGGACGATCCAGATGGCGGCCCAGGATGGCGGTGTGCACCATGCCAGGGCGGGAGGCATTCGCGCCGTGCGTGATGGAGGTGCCATAGAAAACGATGGGCTTCTCACGCGGGGCAAGCCCTTCAAACTTGGCATCCGCAGGCACGCCGATCTCCAGTTTCTCAATGCCGTTGTAGAGCGGCAGGTAGGCGGCGAATTCATGTTCGCCCGGTGCCAGGCCGCTGATCATCACAGCTTCGACATGCTGCTTGTCAGGCTTCGGGCATGCCACCCAGCGCCATTTGCCCTCGGCATCACGCGCATAGAGATCGAGACCGCTCACACCCGTGGCAGGCATGGCTGGCATGGCCAGATTCGCTTTGAGGAGATCGTAGCGGCAGTAAATCGTGTTCGCGTTCGTCTTGAAGCGTACCATCATTCCCGCACTGTCGCGGCTCAAGCCCCACACAGCAGGTGTGACGGTTTTTTCAGCCTTCGCCGGGAGACGGTCAAACCAGCGCAGCCGCTCCTGATCTCCCCATCCGCGTCCTTCCACACCCCAGCTCGTCACATCATGCCACTGCGCATCCGCAGGAATGGTCGGGCCTTTGGCTTTGGCCGCAGGAGCAGGCGCTTTGGGTGCGGCAGTTTGGGCGAGCAGCGAGGTGCTGACTAATAGGGCGAGGAGGATGGCTGGTTTCATGAGGCGCATCAGTACGTCGTGCGGCGGCTCGTTCTCACGTCAATCGCGAGACACAGCGGGAACCAACAAATGCAAAATCCTCAGGCGTTTCAGCCGCGCACTTTGGCGAGGGCCTTTTTCGTGGCCTCGTAGGCAGTCTTTTCCCAGGTCGTGAGTGATGCACGGGCAGTGGGGTTTTTCAGCGGAGGCACCGGTCCCGATGCCATCGCGAGACTGCTGGCGATGGCTTTGCCGCTGCTCGCATGGGTCAGGAAACCAACACTGACACTCTGCTGCTTGAAGTCAGGGGTGGCCCAGACGCGGATGATGGCCTTGAGATGATTGGCAGCGGCGAATTTTTGGACCTCGCGGCGCTGGTTCGCAATGTTCAGGCTCTTCGGGGTCTGCTTCATCTGGGCAAAGGGCACATAGCTGAAGGCGCGGCTGTCATCCAACGCACGCTCCACTCCGCGACGCACCGCCTGATGCACGCGCAGTTCCTCGGGGGTTTCAGATTTGAAATGGGTCAGCGGACGATCACCCGGATGACTCCCGGTGGGATCGATGCCGATGGCCCCCGTGCGCACATGGTGAAGCCGGCCGAGATTGCCTTCCGTGCAGGAGGACAGTGCCGCTGCGGCGAGCAGACTTGCGAGGAAGAGGGTGACGCGTTGACGGATGAAAGACATGCGTCGTTATGCCACGAAGCCCCCGCTTTGTCATGCGGTAACGGTCCAGGCTCCAGCCGTCATCCAGCACGAAGCGGCGTGCTTATCGGGCGAGCAAAAACTCTTTCGCATTCACCAGACTCCAGGTGATGTCCTCCAGCGCGAGGCGCCGGTCTTTGGCGGAGGCGAGAAGGGCTTCCATGACCTTGGCTTCGTCGGCGGTGGGGGCACGGGTCAGGATGGCCCAGTAGAGATCGCGGGTGACGGCAACGTTGTCAGGGTTCTTGAGCAGCGAGCCGAGTCGGTTGTATTTCTGGGAGACGACATTGCTGACGATAGGGCCGCTGATGAACTGGAAAATCTGGCCGATGGAAGTGTCCGCAGCGCGTTCGCATTCGCAGCTTAGCTCGCGTTTCGGGCGGCCAAACTGGGCGAGGAATGCCTCGGGTGATGTGGGATTGGGACTACCACGGCCATTGTCGGGGCCGGGGATCTGGCTGGCGCGTGTGCCGCGGCTCCAGCCATTGAAATCCGGCGTGACACGCATCGAAGAGTAGAGCGAATCAATCAGCTGCTCGGCGCTGAGGCGGCGGGGCAGGTGGTGTGAGTAGTTGATGAGATCGGTGGCGTTCGTCTCGTTCGGCGTGCTGTCCAGCTGGTAGGTGCGGCTCAGCATGATGGTGCGAATGAGGTGCCGCAGATCAAAACCGCTGCGGATGAAATCCTGGGCGAGTTCTTCGAGGAGCTGTGGATGGCTGGCGGGATTCGTGAGACGCATGTCATCCACGGGATCGACCAGACCACGACCCATGAGATGATACCAGATGCGGTTGGCCTGTGCTTTGGCAAACAAAGGATGCTGTGCGCTGGTGAGCCAGTTGGCTGCCGCCTGCAGTTCGTCCTCCTTCTCGGCGAGCTTGGGCATGTCCGCGCCGAGGAACCGGGCCTTGGCCTTGTCTCCAGTGCGCGGGTTTTCGATGTTCAGCTTGGCATTGAGAAAGACCACCTGCTCTCCGTTGAACTCATGCTTGTCGTTTTTATCACGGGGTTTGATGTCGCCGATGATCTTGTAGTCCACCTGCGCAAAGACGGCTGACCAGTTGTAGTAGTCGTCCTGCGTCCAGCGGTCAAAGGGGTGGTTGTGGCACTGCGCACACTGGAGGCGTGTGCCGAGGAAAACTTGCGCCGCCGTGGTGGCACGCAGCTCCGGGGTGCGATTGGCGCGGTAGAAATTCGTCTCGGGCTCGTGATAGGTGCTGCCACGGGAGGCAAGCATGGCGCGCACCATTTCATTGATGGGGCGGTTTCGCGTGATGCCATCGCGAATCCAGTCGTGAAAGGCCTGCACCCCGGTTTTGTCCAGCGTTCGGGATTCGACCTTGAGGACATCGGACCACTTAAGCGTCCAGTAATCGGCGAACTCCGGCCGCACCATCAGGCGGTCAATCAAGCGCGCGTGTTTGTCGCGGTGCGTGTCGGCCTCAAAGGCACGGGCTTCATCCGCAGGCGGAATCATGCCGCAGAGATCGAGCCAGGCACGGCGAATGAAGACCTCATCACTGCACACCGCGCTGGGGTTCATGCGCAGCGTCTTGAGCTTGTTGAAGACGTGCGAGTCGATGTAGTTGTCACGGCGCGGCTTGCTCCACACAAAGGCGGGATTCGCTTTCACAAACGTCAGCCGCACGGGCACCGATTGATTCAGGAAGCGCACCAGCACGCCTGGCTCGCCAAACTGCAGGCGCTTCACCAGCCCGCTCTTGCTCACATCAACGAGTCCGTTTTGCAGCGGCTCATAGATCGCATGGTCAGTGATGTCGCGCTGCGTGCCGTCAGCAAACGTCGCCTGCACTTTGATCTGCACCTTGTCCTGCGGCTCGTCCAAAACGAGCTCGGTGGGAGTGACGGCGAGCTTGGTGACTTTCGGTGCCGTGCTGTCATCACGCGGCAGACCAGCGGCGATCCAGTTCCGCAGCACCTGGTATTCCCAGGCCTTGGGATCAAGCTTCTTGCCGCCTTCGTGGGCGATCTGATTCGCACCTTTGACCAGGATCAGGCTGCGCTCCGGCGCGAAGACATCCACGCGGCGGCCGGAGGCATCCCGGGCTAGCGCTTTGAAATCGAGATCAGGATCCTGTCCGCGCAGCGAAAGTTTGAAGCCGCCTTTGCCCGTCGCATTGCCATGGCAGGTGCCCAGGTTGCAGCCTGCTTTGGAAATGGCGGCCATCACGTCGTTGCGGAAGGACACAGTCTCGGCGGCAGACGCCGACGACAAAGCGACGGCGCTGAGCGCACAAACCAAGCTGGGGACGGAGCAATTCACGGGGCCGCAAATAACGGCTCAGGAGCAGGTTCTCTTCCAATCAAGCAGGGCAAAACGCCTGCTTCATTTCTCAAAACGGAATGTCGTCGTCTTCCATGCCGTCGGTGATCGGGCCTTCACCGAAGTCATCGTTCTGCGGAGGCGGGGCTTGGCGCTGGGCCGGGCGCTGCTGTTGGGCTGGAGCTGGGCGCTGGCCCGGACGGGCTGCAGGACGGTTGTAACCGCCGCCACCTCCTCCTCCGCCACCACCGCCGGAGTAGCCACCTTCGTCATCGCCACCACCGCCGGCTGGAGCACGGTCGCCACCAGGGCTGCCAAGGAATTGCATCTGCTCGCCCACGACGCGCATGCGGGTGCGCTTCTGGCCGGTTTGCTTGTCTTCCCAGGAATCCATCTGCAGGCGGCCTTCGATGAAGACCGGGCGGCCTTTCTTCAGATACTTGCCAGCGAGTTCGGCCATCTTGGCCCAGAGGACGACGTCCACAAAAGTGACTTCCTCCACCTTCTCACCACTGTCGGAGGTGTACACACGGTTCACGGCAAGACCGATGTCGCACACCGCGCTGCCTTTGGGCGTGTAGCGCACTTCGGGGTCGCGGGTCAGATTGCCGATGAGCATGACTTTGTTGTAGGAGGCCATAATGGGGCATCTTTGCCGCCCGCCGCGCCTGAGGGCAAGAATTTTGTCATTCTCGTGACGTGCAATTCCGTGCCACTCTAGAGGCCGATGCTGGAACTTATCGATGGCTTCATCCTCCACCTGGCGACCGAGCGGGGTCTGTCCACGAACTATCAGCTCCTGGTGCGCCGGGTGCTGGAGGCGTTTGCCTCGTGGTTTAAGGTCAGGCACGATTCCGCCAGCGCGGCTGCCGTGACGACGGAGCACGTGAGCGGCTTTCTGGCCCAAAGAAAAAGAGACGGCATCGCGGCCTCCTCGGCCCGGGTCGAACTCATCGCCGTCAAAATCTTCTTCCGCTGGCTCACCGCGCGCAAAAACATCCCCTCTGACCCGGCGGACCCGATTCTGCCTCCCCGCCAGGAAAAGCACCTGCCAGACTCCTTGAACGAGCAGGACGTGCGCAAGCTCGTCGAATCCGTAAACGGTACATCGCCGCTGGATCGGCGTGATCGGGCCATCCTGGAGCTGTTCTATGCCAGCGGTGTGCGGTTGTCGGAGCTGGCCGATGCTCGGTTGGAAAACCTCAGCCTCGAAGAGGGCTGGATTCGCGTCACGGGGAAGGGCTCCAAGACCCGTCTCTCACCCGTTGGCGGTGCTGCGCGCGAGGCCATTGCTGCCTACGTGGAGTATGCACGCCCTGAGCTGGTGGGGCTAAAATCCCAGAGCCACATCTTCATCTCACGCAATGGCACGAAACTGACCACCGCACGCATCCAGCAGATCGTGAAGGAACGCGCCGCGCTCTGCGGCATGGATCCCGCCCGTGTCCATCCGCATCTGCTGCGGCACAGCTTTGCCACGCACCTGCTCAACAACGGCGCTGACCTGCGCGTGATCCAGGAAATGCTCGGCCATGCGGACATCTCCACCACGCAGATTTATACCCACGTGGATCAGGCACGGCTCAAGGACGTGCACCGGCGCTTTCACCCGCGGGCGTGAGCCGCCACATCGCCCATGCGGGCATAGACTTCGCGCCCAGCTTGGCTGTGCTCGATCAAATCGTCCGAGAACTGGATTTTGCCCGGCTCGAAGATCGTGATGAAGCAGGAGCCTCCGAAGCGGAAGTAGCCTTTTTCAGCCCCTTTTTCGACGGCGGTACCCGGCGTATAAGTTTGCACGATGGAGCCCACGCAGGTGGCGCCGACTTCGAGCAGCAGCACATCCCCGAGGCCAGGCGTACGCAGCACAGTGATCTCCCGCTTGTTTTCCCAGTGAATGCTGGCCCGGCTGCGCAGGGCGATGGGACTCACCGAATACAGCGGGCCATTGATCAGGCGGGCGGCTCCGGGAGTGCCGGCGCAGGGGAAATGAAAGCGGTGGTAGTCCACCGGGCACAGGCGGGAAATCAGCATGCTGCCGTGGGCAAAGCGCTCGGAGAGCGAGGCATCGCGCAGCAGCGCAGGGAGGTCAAAGCGGGTGCCTTTGATGAAAAAATCGGTGCAACTGGTGATGTCTGGCAGGACCAAATGGCGGCCGTCCGCAGGAAAAGTGATGACGTCGTCGCCCGGGGCGATGGGCCGTGCCTGCGGCTTGAGTTTGCGGTAAAAAAATTCGTTGAAGGTGCGGAAGGACTCCGGGGCATTGGCGAATTCACCGACGTCCAGGCCATAGGTGGCCAGGAATGGGACTATTTTTGCCCGGCTGGCCGGGGCGTCCATGCGGCTGCCGTACCAGCGGGAAAAAGCCGCCCGTTTGACCAGCGCATGCAGCGGCAGGGCGCCCAGCGGGCTTTCGTAGGTAAAGCGCAGAAAACCCTCCCCATACACCGCCTCCGTTTCGAGTTGGCCGGTGAGGCGATTGTGAAAA
>NZ_JBIPNG010000078.1:0-18155 GCF_044373815.1 Prosthecobacter sp.
TCCAGTACATGCCCCACATGTGCTCGATGTCAGACGCCGTCTTCCAGCGCGAGACATGCTTGGGATCATCCACGGCGATGCCATCATGGATGTAATGCACACTGCCGATGAGGTAGTCCCAGTCGGCCATGCCCGCCGTCTCGTCGATCCACTTCTGATACCCTTCGATGTGGTCGCATTCCAGTGCGAGACGGATGGGAAAACCCGGCAGCGCCGCACGCGCTTCTTCCACCAGCTCAAAGTAGCGCAGCAGGTCTGAGCGCAGCATGCGCCAGTCGTCATACTTCTCCGGCATCGGGTTGTGGTCAGACAGGCCGATCTCCGCGAGGCCGATGCTATGTGCATGCCGTGCGTAATCGACGGGATTCCCCTCGGCATGCAGGCAAAGCGGCGTGTGCGTGTGGTAGTCGGTGAGCATGGGGCTTTTTCGCTGCATTGGGCGCTCTGGCAAGTTGATCGCAGCCTCATTTCGCGGCATGAAGGACTCATGCCCACCCTCAAAGCTTTCATTTTCGACCTCGACGGCACTCTGATCGACTCGCTTGCAGACATCGCCGAGTCGATCAACCGGATGCTGGATGCGCGGGGCTATCCGCGCTGCGAGAAGGAAGTGTTCAAGCAGATGGTGGGAGACGGCATGGAAAAGCTCGTCGAGCGGGCATTGCCCCAGGCGGTGCGGAGCGAAGAGCTGATCAAAGTCTGCGTCGAGGAATATCGGGCGCAGTACGATCTGCTCTGGCAGGCCCAGACCCGGCCCTATGAAGGCATCGTGGAGATGCTCGCGGAATTGCAGAGCCGAGGCTTGAAACTGGGCGTGATTTCAAACAAAGCGCATCGCTTCACCGTGCCAATGACCGAGCACTTTTTCGGTTCGTCGATATTCGACCACATCTTGGGACAGCGCGCCGAAGTGCCGCGCAAGCCGGATGCCGCCGGCGCACACGAGATGGCGGCCTTCCTCGGGCTGCAGACAAATGAAATGGCCTACGTCGGAGATTCCGGCATCGACATGCAGTTTGCGAAGAACAGCGGCATGCGCGCAGTGGGAGTTCGCTGGGGCTTTCGCAGCGAGGCAGAGCTGATTGAGTGCGGGGCGGACCTGCTCATTTCACGTCCTGCAGAATTGTTCGATCTTTCCTGAAAATATTGTTTCCGCTGGTACTTGAGAGGGAAAGGCAGTCCCCTTAGTATCGGCACTGTGAAATTCAAAACCTCCCTGACTCTGACGCGTGCTGTGCTGCTTCCTAGCATGGTGTTGCTAGCCTCCTGCCAGCTCTTCCGCAAAAAAACACCAGCACCGCCGCCAGAGCCGGTGAAAGCGGAATGGAAGTATCCAGGTGAGTGGACCGGCGGTGACAAACCCATCACACGCATGGTCATGAATGTGGATGTGCAACGTGTCACCTTGTACAACGGCAATGACGTTGTTGGCTGGACTTATTGTGCCAGCGGCATCCCCAGTTTCCCAACGCCCACGGGTGAGTTCAAGGTCTTGGAAAAGATCAAAGACAAGGTCTCGAATCTGTATGGCAAAGGCTTCGACAAGAGTGGCAAGCTGGTGAACTCGGACTTCAAGCAGGGCCGAGATCTGCTGCCAGAGGGTGGCCACTTTGAAGCCGCCAAGATGACCTACTTCATGCGCCTCACCGGCGACGGCGTCGGCATGCACATCGGGCCGATTCCAAAGCCCGGGCGCCGTGCTTCGCATGGTTGCATCCGCCTCCCTTCCAAGATGGCGCCGATTCTCTTCGAACACACCGCCGTGGGCACGCCGGTCACGATCACGGGCAGCGGCCCCGATTATCAGACTTACCTCAAACAATCCGCTGACAAGGCGAAGGCAAACTCCGCAAAGCTCGCAGCTTCGAAGAAGAAAGCCGCTGAGGCCGCAGCAGCAGCCACGGCCGCCACGACGCTGGCTCCTGATGATCCCAACGGTCCCAAGGGTGGAGTGACAACGCCTGCGGAGACGACGCCTACCGGCACAACTCCTCCACTCGGAGCCCCTCCTGGCACCCCCGCTTCACCACCGCTCGAAGTGAAACCTGCGGAACCGGCCAATCCAACGCCGCCAGCGAACAACTAAGCGAACGACAAGCTCAACAAAGAAGAGGGGGCGGCAGCAATGCCGCCCTTTTTTTGTTCCCGAAGAGCTCGAAAAAAGCCTGGGGTATAGAGATTCGCAAAACTCATTTCCGCTTAGCGGGCTGTTACTTGCCCGAAAATCATGGGCTTTGACGGTAGCTGGCTGAGCACGCCAGCCCCACTAGCACTGGGCATGCGAGTGCCCAGCGCGAGGTAGGGCGGCTTGTCCTCAAGCCGCCGCCGAGCGGCTCCAGGCTTACTTTCCAGAAATCGGTTTTGCGAAATGCTATAACGCGGGACGAGGGATCCACTGGATCATGCAAACAATGCCCTAAGCTCCAGCAAACTTGTCGGAAGTCTGCGAGACATGTTCAAGTCCAAAGCGTTTGCATGGAGTTTTCTCCAGCCTGTTTCCTTCAAAAGGCCATGCTGCGTGCCTGTTCCAAGTGGCATTTGCCCCTGGCTTCTTATCCCGGACTGCTAAGAAACTGTCGTTCTCGATTCACCTCCGTCGGCAAGGCAGGCGCAAAACGCCTGCCTTGCCATGGAGATCAGAGGAACCGAAACGAAGACCTTTCGAATTCCGATTACTTCTTGCCGGCTGCCACGGTCGCAGCGGCGATGGCCTGCTGGGCTTTGAGCTGCTCGATCTGTGCATCCAGCACCTGGTGCTTGAGGCTGGTGCCGCTCTTCTTGGCGTACCACAGCACCAGCGGGGAGGCAATGAAGATGGAGGAGTAGGTGCCGAGCAGCACACCGATGGTGATTGGCATGGCGAACTCAAGCATGGCAGGATTGCCGAGGAAAAGCAGCACGACCATCGGCGCGAGGGCGGTGGGGCCGGTGAGGAGCGTACGAGAGAGAGTCTTGCAGATGGCCTCGTTCATCATATCGCGCATGCTGCCGCCGGTGCCCTTCTGAATGGTTTCACGGATACGGTCAAACACAACGATGGTGTCATTGATGGAATAACCAGCGATGGTGAGCAGCGCGCCCACGTGGATGATGCTGAGTTCCTGGCCAAACAGCACGCACAGGCCGGGCACCATGAGCACGTCATGGAACAGGGCGACGATGGCACCGACGGCGAAGGCGAACTCGTAGCGCATCAGCAAATACAGGAAAATCGCGATCAGCGCGGCGAACATGGCCCACATTGATTGCTTGGCGAGTTCGGAGCCGATCACGGAGCCCACGGTGGCGATGCTGGTGCCGGCGACGGTGTCTTTGTTCCATTTGCCGGTGATCGCATGCTGGATCACCGCTCCGCTGTTTTCTTCGCAGCGGATGCTCAGGTTTTCTGTCCCGCCCGCGCTCTTGCGCTGGATATAGTAGCTGCCGAGGGGTTTGCCGTCATCCTGCTTAAGTCCTTTGAAAAGGGCTTCGAAATCGGTGTCGGAGATGTCTTTGCCCTTGGCCAGCGTCACGTCCACGCGGCTGCCACCACGGAAGTCGATCCCGAAACCTGCACTGCCCTTGTAAGCCAGCGTGCCAAACGAGATCGCGGTGACGACGAGTGAGGCGATGATGAATTTAGGAGCCGAAGACAGGATGTCGAAAACCTTGTCCGGGATGATTTTGGTCGTGTGAATCTTCTTCAGGATATTCTTGTCCACCACCCACATGAAGATCACGCGCGTGACGATCAGCGCGCCGATCATCGAAGAGATCAGACCGATCATGAGCGTGACAGCGAAGCCTTTGACCAGACCGCCCGAGATGAGGAACAAAATCAGGGCTGAGATGAGCGTCGTGATGTTGGAGTCAGCAATGGCGGAAAAAGCCTTGTCATAAGCGGCTTCCAGCGCAGCGGCGAAAGTCTTGCCCGCCTCCATTTCCTCACGAAGTCGTTCATAGATGAGGACGTTCGCATCCACCGCCATGCCGATCGTCAGCACGACACCGGCGATACCAGGCATGGTGAGCGTGAAGCCAAACAAGGCCATCGCACCAAACAGGATCGCGATGTTGATGACCAGACCGACAATCGCCACAATACCGGCGAGACGGTAGATGAACAACATGAAGCAGGTGGTGATGAGCAGAGCGGCGACGCCGATCCACTTGCCCTGATCAATGGAAGACTGGCCGTAGGCCGATGACACCGAGCTCTCGGACAGGATCAGCATCGGGTTCTGCAGCGGGTTGCTCAGCAGGGTGGCCAGAGTGTCGGCCTCCTGTTGGGAAAAGCCCTTGCCGCCACCGCCGGAGATTTCCGCCCTGCCGCCGTATTGCTTGGCCTGCAGCCGGGGCGCGGAGTGAATCTGACCGTCCACAATGATGGCCATTTCCTTCTGGTAATGCACGGCCGCCAGTTCATCAAAAAGCTTGGCTCCGGCACTGTCGAACTGCAGCGAAACTTTGTTGCCCTCGGCGTCAACGGTGCGGAAAGCTTTGGAGACGTACTTGCCTTCGATGTCTGCCGAATCGCGAACGAGTTCGGACCGGTTGATCACCGTGCCATCCTTGGCGGTGGTCGGAGTGTAGGACATCTCGATCCAGCCGGGCTCCTTGATGCCGCCGCGCGCCTTGATCTGTTCCAGCTTGGCCTGGCTGTCAGGATGCACCCGGCGGAACTCGAGGTGGGCCACGGTCTGAATCGTTTTCCGAACCTCTTTGATTTCTTCTTCGGTGATGCCGGGCATCTGAATCACGATCCGATCAGTGCCTTCGGGCTGCAGGGTGAGATCCTTCGAAGCATCAGGATTGAGACGCCGCTCAAGGATCGCGATCGCCTGCTGCACATCGCTGCTGGTCACAGCTTTAGGAGTGCCGTCATCATTCTTGCCTGGAGCAAGCTGAACGATGAACTCGCTGCCGCCCTGAAGGTCGATGCCCAGCTGGAGTTTCATCGCCTCGATCGTATAGATGGCCGAGAAGGCGGTTAGGATGATGAGGAGCGTGCCCACGCGGCGCTTGGTCGTATGCACGGCGGTGCCGACATAGACGAGCAGCATCATTAACAGGGAAGCACCGACAAAAAAGGTGGCGAAGGGATTCATGGACAGGTTGGCAGGTAGGTTGGGAAAATCAAAAGGGCCACTTAAGCTTCGGTCGCTTCAACGACGTCGGACTTTTTCGTCACGGCGGCGATCTTGACGCGCTCGAATTCGACTTTGACGTTGTCGGCGATCTTGACCATCACAGTGCGGTCTTTCACGCTGGTGATGATGCCGTGCACGCCGCTTTCCATGATGACGTGGTCGCTCACGCCGACGTTGGAGATGAGCAACTTGTGCTCCTTCATGCGCTTCTGCTGCGGGCGGAAGATGACGAAGTACATCACCACGATCATGAGGATCGGCAGCATCATCGGGCTGCCAAGGAGGCCGCCTTGGGCTCCAGCAGGTGCGGCCTGGGCCAGAAGAAGGGTGTTTTCGAGAGAGATAGAGATCATGATTCGGGAGCTGCGGTGGTGGACTTATATTTCGCGACGACCTCAGCCCGGAACTCGGCGAAACAACCCTGATCGATCGCTTGACGTGCCCTGGACGTGAGGGACGCGTAGAAATGCAGGTTATGAAGAGAAATCAACCGCAAACCCAGAATCTCCTGTGCCTGCACCAAATGGCGGATGTACGCCCGTGAAAAGCCCTGGCAGAGCGGATGGGTGTCTTCGGAAATGGGGCGGAAATCCTTCGCGTAGCAGGCATTTCGCAGGTTCATCAGGCCCTCGTGGGTGAATGCTGCGCCATTTCGCGCCAGCCGTGTGGGCAGCACGCAGTCAAACATGTCGATCCCGCGTGCGATCAGCTCGATCACCTGCGGCGGTGTGCCCAGACCCATGGCATAGCGGGCCTGATTAGCGGGAAGATGTGGCGTCACCCATTCGGCGATGCGCATCATGTCCTCCTCCGGCTCGCCCACGCTCAGTCCGCCGATGGCGTAACCGTCAAACCCCATCGCCACGAGTTCCCGGGCTGATTTTTCACGCAGCTCCTTATAGACACTGCCCTGCACGATGCCGAAGTGTTGCTGCGCCCCGCCACCAGTCTGCGGCCGGTGCTCGTCAATCCAGGTCCGGCAGCGCTTGGCCCAGCGCAGGGTCAGATCAAGGCTCTTCTCAGCCTCCTTGGCCTCGCAAGGGTAGGGTGTGCATTCATCAAACAGCATCGCCACGTCCGAGCCCAGCGTCGCCTGAATCTCCATCGAGGTCTCCGGGCCGATGAACATCGGCGTGCCGTCGAGGTGGTTTTGGAAGTGGCAGCCCTCCTCTTTGATTTTCCGCAATTTGGCCAGCGAGAACACTTGGAAGCCGCCGCTGTCCGTCAAAATCGGACGGTCCCAGTTTGCGAACTTATGCAGCCCGCCTGCCGCCTGCATGATCTCCATGCCGGGGCGTACAAAGAGGTGGTAGGTATTGCCGAGGATGATCTGCGAGTTCAGCGCCCGCAGCTCTTCCGGGTGCATGGCCTTCACTGTGCCCTGCGTACCCACTGGCATGAACACCGGCGTCTCCACCACGCCATGCGGCGTCGTCAGCCTCCCGCGGCGGGCGTGGGACGAAGGATCGGTGGCAAGAAGCTCAAAAGACATGTTGGGACGGCAAAAAAGGCGCGGAGTCTCGCCGATGTGGCGGAAAGAGCAAGCATGCACACGATGTGGCGGATTCGAGCTTGACGAAATAGGTGCTTATTCATAAAAACCGCCCGCATGTTTTTAAACAAATCATTTATCACGCTGTTTGTTGTGGCTGGCTGCAGTTTGGCAGGTGCCATTTCCTCCATGGCGCAAAGCCCTGCCATGGATCGGGCCGTGGTGGACCAGACCATTCGTGAAGCCCTGCGCACCACGAAACGGGATACGCGCGACCAGAGGGCCGTCTCCCCCGCCAGACAGGAGGAGCTCAACCTGATCGACCGTGAGTTTGGCCAGCAAAGCATCAGCGGACTGGTGCGTGCTAAGCCGCAACAGTTCCTCATGGGGCTCGAAGCCAGCGGTTTTTTCACCTCCAATGCCGCTCTAGCCCCCGGCCCGGAGAGTTCGGACTGGGTGGGCCGCACGGGCCTGCGTGGCGCATGGTTTCCCAAGCTGACCGACAATATCAACCTGCTCGCGATGGCTTCCTACTCGCTATGGCGCTATGCGGACCTGCAACAGCTCGATTTCGATGATTTCGGCAGCCAGATCGGCGCGCAGTATCACCAAGGACGGGGTGAACTTGCGGGCGGTATCTCCCGTTTTAATGTGTGGGCACAGTATCGCTATCAACGGCTCACTTCGCCGTGGAACTGGGGAAACAGGCTCTATGAGAACCATTTCTTGGAGGCTGGTCTGCGCAAAGGCTGGCTGCTCAGCCCCGATATCAGCGTCTGGCTGGGTGGCAATGCCGCTGTGAGTGTTGGGGGAGGGCCCACCGACTTCCGTCGTCACGAATTCAGCACCCAGGTCGGGGCCGCGTGGCAGATCACACCGAAGCTGGCGCTCACGACCTTGTATCGGTTCGCCTGGTTTGATTACGTCCAGGTCAGCCGAAATGACCTCAATCACCTGATGTTTCTAGGGCTGGGTTATCAGGTTACCAACAACCTGACGGCGCAGATCTACGTCAGCGGCATCTTCAACCACTCCGATGTCAACGCCTTCGACTACAAGGCCCTGAACACCGGCCTGGGGTTGGTGCTGTCCCAAGTTTGGTGACATCAGAATTGACATGCCTACGGCTTTTTTGGCAACATCCATCCGAATTGCTCAAATATTGAGTTTCCCATGAAACTATCAACCGCCCTCCTTTCCCTATTCGCTGTGATGCAGACCACGGCTCTTACCGCAGGTTCCATCACCATCTCCAGCGGCAACGTGCAAACCACGGGCAATCAGGTGATCACGGGCAGCAATGCCCGTGCTCAAGCCACGGTGGATCAGCGCGGCAGCGTCGTCCGGCTTGGCTCCAACACCGCAGCCCAAGTAGGGGATCGTGGTGATGTTTCGCTCTCCAAAGGTGTGGTGCTGATCTCCTCCGGAGATGGTTTTCTGCGTCGTCCGGCGGTCCAGGTAGCCACGCCGCAGGGGGATGTCACCGTGCGTGGCTCCGCCATCGTGGCCGTCTTGCCGGACGGTTCGGTGAAAATGACCTGCCTCGAAGGCAGCGTGCGGGGGGATCTGGGCGGGCAGAACACGGCTCTGAACCCTGGCCACCTGATCGTGCAGCGGCCCGAAGGCACGCGTGACACCGTGCAGGTAAATCTCAACACCCTCACGCATTCCAGCACGCTGCTCGACAGCGCCAGCTTCAAGCAGCCTCTGCCCGCCGCGCCAGAAATTCGTCAGGAAGTGGCAGTGCAGGCTCAGTCGTTGGGTGCAACTTTAACGCTGGCGCGCAACGACGCTGCCAGCACTCAGAAGATCACTCTTGGAAACGCCACTGAACTCAAGACGGCTGAGGTGAAAAGCGACGGCCCCGGTCTGCTCACACGCATTTTCGGCATGAGCGTGTCAAATAGCAGGACAGACGACAGTTCCAATACCAGCGGCACCACGATGAACGCGCAGAGTGGGAATCCATCGCAGGCGCAAACCACCACCATTTTGTCTTCCTCCGCATCCAGCTTGATGAAGGTTTCCGGCGAGGTTTCCGGCAGCAATGTTTTTCTCGCCAGCACAGGCACGGCGGGCGTCATATCCACGAATGCTTCAATCGCATCAGGGGCTGAGGGCCAGACTCAGCGCTTCCTGTCAGTGACTCCTAATGCGACTACCGCAGTTTCCGGTTCCAGTCCGCAATTGGTTCTGGCCAACGGAGCCACGCAGCAGATCGTCAATCAGGGCAGCCTGACTCTGGCCAGCACTGCAATTTTGGGAGCCTCGTTGGTCAAAGCCGGTTCTGGCACGCTCGCGATCAGCAATGCGCAGACTGTGCAGGGGGCCACCCTCAACAATGGCACTCTTGTGTTGCAAGGCGCGGCGGCTCAGCAGTTCACCAGCGGCAATTTGACTGTCACTAGCTCGATCGGCACAACGCTCACGCCCACTGCCGTTAGTGGCGGTGTGATCACCTTCCAGGCCGCTGGTGGTGGCACTGCTCCCCCAGCCAGCGCGCCTTGATTTCGGTCATGAGCACAGAACCGGGCTTGCGCTGGCGTGCCATACCGCTAATCTCGCCGCCCTTATGCTCAGAGCCGGTATTGTAGGCCTTCCTAACGTTGGCAAATCCACCCTTTTTAACGCTGTCACCCGCACCCGCAAGGCGGAGGCAGCCAACTATCCATTCTGCACCATCGAGCCGAACACCGGCGTCGTCACCGTGCCGGATGAGCGCCTCGCCGTGCTTTCGAAGCTCTCCGGGTCCTCGAAACTGGTGCCTGCCGCCATCGAGTTCGTGGACATCGCCGGCCTCGTCAAAGGCGCCAGCCAGGGCGAAGGTCTGGGCAACAAATTCCTCAGCCATATCCGCGAAGTGGATGCCATCGTCCATGTGGTGCGCTGCTTTGAAGATGGCGACATCACCCACGTCAGTGGCTCGATTGACCCTGTGCGCGACATCGAAGTCATCAACACCGAGCTGATTCTCGCCGACATGGACGCCATCCAGCGCCGCAAGGACAAGGCCGAAAAGAATGCGAAAAGAGGCGAAAAAGACGCGAAGGCCGAGCTCGCCCTCTGCGAAAGGCTGATCCCGCATTTCGACGCCGGAAAGCCCGCCGTGACGCTCGAATGCACCGAAGAAGAGCGGAAGCTTCTCAAGAGCTTCTTCCTGCTCAGCTCGAAGCCCTGCATCTTCGCCTGCAATGTCTCCGAATCCGACCTGGCCACGGCCACGAAGAATCCGGATGCTCATGCATTCGTCGGCAAAGTGCGCGAATACGTGAAGCACGCGCATGAAGCCAGCGCTGTCGTCGTCAGCGCTGCGATCGAAAGCGAGCTCACCGATCTTTCGGCTGAAGATGCGAAGGCCTACCTCAATGACATCGGTGTCGAGGACAGCGGCGTGTCACTTTTCATCAAGGGCGTCTATGACCTCCTCGGCCTCCAGACCTACCTGACCACCGGCGAGAAGGAAACCCGCGCCTGGACCATCGTCAAAGGCATGAAGGCTCCCCAGGCCGCTGGCGTCATCCATGGCGACTTCGAACGCGGCTTCATCGCCGGCGAAATCGTCCATTTCAACGATCTCGTCGAACTCGGCTCCAATGCGAAAGCAAAGGAAAAGGGCAAGTGGCGCATCGAAGGCAAAGAATACGTCATGCGCGACGGCGACGTCGTCGAATGGCGCTTCAACGTCTAAAGCGCTGCGGGCGTGCAGCCCGCAGCCCAGTTTTCTGCCTTACTCTGTCCAGGCGCGCCCCTGGCCCGTGCGGAACGAGCGCTCCAGACTGCCATACAGTGTATTGAGCCTAGCCTCCTCCTTGAGGACAAACTCGACAGTATGAGCGTGGGTGGACACCGGGTAGTTTTTCACCACTTTTGGGGTGACCAGATCGGGCGAAACACGTCCGGCCGCCTGCTCAAACAATCCCTTCGCCTTTTCCAAGGCTTGAGTCCCGGCACCCAGCGTGCTGCTGCCAGACTCCGGTTTGTAAGGCTCCAGAAAGTAAAAGCGCACGATTTGAGCGGAGTTGAGCGTCAGGTTGATCTCCACCACACGGGCCACGCCGTCGGAGATGTACTCGTGTTTGGAAAGGGCGATGATTTGATTGGCACGTACGATGTAGTTGCCCCCCTTGAACTTCCCCTGCCACAGACCATCCTGCGTCGTGGTGTCCTGCTGAGGTGTCTGGCCACTGGGAGTGGTGGTTTGCGCTTGCAGAGGAATCGTCAGAAGCAGCGAGAGGAGGATGAAGAGTGCTTTCATGAGAATGGGAGGAGGGGAGACTAGCACGAGTGCCGCACGAAAGAACAACCCTTTCTTTGCTGGAATGTTTCTTCCGAAGGTGGCCCGGGGGGCCGGAAAGGCCCATCTTCGAAAGCGGCATCATCCATTCAGTTTCAGCCTCGGACTGCGTATTAGTACGAAGTTCACCCCCCCACGCGCACCATGTTCAAGTTCTCCGGCCAAGGCTCCATCACCAATTGCGACGGCATTTCGCGTCGTGATTTCCTCCAGGCAGGCGCCCTTGGCGCCATCGGGCTGACGATGCCCGGCTTCGCCAAATTGAAGGCGGAGGGCAAGGTAGACTCCAAAAAGAGCAACAAGGCCTGCATCATGATCTTCAACCTCGGTGCCCCGAGCCAGCAGGATCTCTGGGACATGAAGCCCGACGCACCAAGTGAGATCCGCGGTCCGTTCAAACCCATCCGCACCAAGAGCAACGCCTTTGAGATCTCCGAGATCCTGCCGCTGCACGCCAAGATCGCGGATAAATTCAGTCTCGTCCGCTCCTGCTACCACACCGCAGCCGCAGTGCATGACACGGGACATCAGATGATGCAGACCGGTCGGCTTTTCACCGGCGGGGTGAATACTCCCCACGTCGGCAGCGCTCTCGAGTTCCTGCAAGGCCGCCGCAGCGATCTGCCGGCGCATGTGATTCTGCCCGAGTCCATGGGGCCTACGGGTGGCAACATGCCGCATGGTCAGGACGCTGGATTCCTCGGCAAAGCTTACGATCCCTTTGTGCTGAACGCCGACCCAGCAGTCAAAGATTTCAAAGTGCCCGATCTGCTGCCGCCGAAGGAAATCGGTGAAGTGCGCCTCGAACGCCGCCGCGAACTTCGTGAGCTGGTGGACAGCAGCGTGCGCAATTTTGAATACAGCGAGCAGGCCAAACTCATGGATTCCAATTTCGAGTCCGCCTATCGCATCATGACCAGTACGCAGGCCCGCGAAGCCTTCGATCTCACCAAGGAACCGCTCAAAGTCCGCGAGCGCTACGGCATGAACCGCTTTGGCCAGAGCTGCCTGCTCGCCCGCCGCCTCGTTGAGCGCGGCGTTCGCTTCGTGACCGTGAACACCTTCATCACCGTGTTTGGCGAGATCACCTGGGACATCCACGGCTCGAAGCCCTTCACCAGTATCGAAGGCATGCGCGACATCGTCGCCCCCATGTATGACCAGGGCTACAGCGCCCTCATCGAGGACCTGTTCCAGCGCGGCATGCTCGACGACACCATGGTCACCTGCCTCGCCGAATTCGGCCGCACGCCCAAGATTAATCCTGCTGGTGGCCGCGACCATTGGCCGAACTGCTGGACCGTCAATTTCGCCGGCGGCGGCATCAAAGGCGGCGAAGTCATCGGCAAATCCGACGACATCGGCGGCTACCCCACCGAACGCCCCGTCGCCCCGAAAGAAATCGTCGCGACCATCTACCAGGCCCTCGGCATCGATCTCACCACCGAGCTTCCAGGACCACAAGGCAGGCCCTACCCCGTCGTCGATTTCGGCACGCAGGCCATCAAAGAGCTGTTTGCGTAGAACGAGTGTCCGCCTCCCGCCAACCCTCATCGCGTGTCATCCATGACGTTTCGTTCCTTCATCGCCTTCGCGGCTCTGACTTCGGCGGCTGCCGCCGAAGCCCCATCTTTCCGCAACACCATCCAGCCCATCCTCACACGCTACGGCTGCGCCATGGGCGCGTGTCACGGTGCCGCCGCAGGGCAGGGGGGCTTCCGTCTTTCCTTGCGCGGGTTCGATGACGAAGGGGACTGGATCTCCGTCACTCGCAGCGCTAATGGCCGCCGCCTCACCATGGAAGATCCGGCGCGCAGCCTGTTTTTGCTCAAGGCCGTCAAAGCAGTGCCACACAAGGGCGACAAACGCTTCGAGGTGAACTCTCCGGAATACAAGGCCATCGCTGACTGGATCGCTGCCGGTGCGCCGGGACCAAAGGCCAGTGATCCGCTCATCGTCGCTCTCGATGTGGAGCCGAAGCAACTGGTGACGAAGCCCGGTGCCACGCTGCCGCTCAAAGTCACCGCGAAATTCAGTGATGGCCACAGCGAGGACGTGACGCGCTGGGCCAAATACAACGGCGTGAACGCCAGCGTCGCTACGGTGGATGAGCATGGCGTCGTCAAAACCACGGGTCGTGGTGAAACGGTCATCAGCGCGTGGTATCTCAGCCGCCTCGCCGTCTCCACACTGGTGGTGCCGAGCGATTCTGCGGTCGATCAGGCGGCATTTGCTCAGGTAAAGCCGCGCAATTTCATCGACGAGCAGGTGCTCACAAAACTGCGCGCCCTGAACATCCCGCCTTCCGGCCGCGCGGAAGATCACGAATTTCTGCGGCGTGCCTTTCTCGATACCATCGGCGTTTTGCCCTCCCTGGAGGAAACCCGCGCATTCCTCGCTGACAAATCCGCCAACAAACGCGACCGCCTGATCGAAGCGCTGCTTCAGCGGCCTGAGTTCGTCGACTATTGGTCGCATCGCTGGAGCGATCTGCTGCTCGTCAATGGCGACAAGCTCATGCCCCAGGCCATGTGGTCCTACTACAACTGGATCCGCCGCAACGTCGCTGCGAACACCCCGTGGGATGTCATGGTGCGCGATCTCCTCACCGCCACCGGCAGCACGCTGGAAAACGGCGCAGGCAATTTCTTCATCCTCAACGACGAGCCCACCAAGTGCGCCGAGACCATCAGCGTCGCCTTCCTCGGCACCTCCATCGCCTGCGCGAAGTGTCACAACCACCCGATGGAAAAGTGGACAAACAACGAGTACTTCGCCTTTGCCAACATGCTCTCCCGCGTTCGCACAAAAAACGGTGCTCAGGCCGATGAACGCGTGCTCTTCTCCGCCGCGGATGGAGAACTCGTGCAGCCTCTTACCGGCAAACCACAGCCACCGCATCCGCTCAATGTCACGACAGCTGTCTCGATGACCTCCACCGAGGACCGCCGCGTGCCCCTCGCGCAATGGCTCACCAGCACCGACAACAAACTCTTCCAGCGCGCCATCGTGAACCGGGTGTGGGCCAACTTCTTCGGCTCTGGCCTCGTGGAAGCCGTTGATGATCTGCGTGTCACAAATCCCGCCAGCAACGAGCCGCTCTTTGCCGCCGCCTGCGAGCACTTGGTGAAGCAGAAGTTCGATCTGAAGGCCCTCATGCGCACCATCCTGCAAAGCGAGACCTACCAGCGCAGCAGCATCACCCTGCCCGAAAACATCACCGACCTCCGCTACGGCTCGCACTACGTCCCACGCCGCTTGAAAGCCGAAGTCCTGCTCGACACCGTGTCCCAGGTCACCGCCGCGCCCACCACCTTCAAGATCGACAAACGCAACGCCAACAAAGGCACCAGCGAAAGCTACCCCATGGGCTTCCGCGCCCTGCAGTTGCCAGACAGCAACATCGCCAGCTACTTCTTGAAGAGCTTCGGCCGCGCCGACCGCGTCAACACCTGCGAATGCGAACGAACCAATGAACCCAGCATGGCCCAGGCCCTGCACATCTCCAACGGTGACACGCTCAACCAAAAGCTCGCCCAAAAAGACAATCGCCTCGATGCGCTGCTCGCCAGCAAACTCAGCAACGAGAAGATCGTCGAAGAAGCCTACCTCATCGCCCTCACCCGCCTTCCCACCGAGCGCGAAATCACCAAGACCAGCGCGATGCTTGCCATCGCCAAACCCGAAGACCGTCGCACCACGCTGGAAGACATCTTCTGGAGCCTGATGGGATCGAAGGAGTTTTTGTTCAATCACTAAAAGGAGCATTGTATGATCTCTTTCCGCCCCATCCTTCTCCTCGCGCTTTTCTCGGTCGCCGCCCACGCCCAGACCGTGGACTATACCAAGCAGATCGTTCCACTCTGGGACACCTACTGCATCGACTGCCATGACGACACCGATGCGGATGGCGAGTTCCGTTTGGACACCTTTGCGAACCTGATGAAGGGCGGCAAGGAGGGCGTGGCCATCGTTGCTGGCAAAGCCAATGACAGCATGCTGGTGAAGTTCCTCGAAGGTCATTCGGGCCGTGGCGGGAAGAATGAATTCATGCCACCCGGCAAACGCGAAAAACTCAAACCCGAGGAGATCGCGCTGATCAAGACGTGGATCGACACCGGTGCCAAGGGGCCGGTCCTCGCCGATGCGAAGCCGATGCCGAGGGAGGTCATCACCCAGCAAATCATGCCAACGGTGCCGCTGAAACACGCGATCCAAGCCGTGGCATTTTCGCCGAAAGTACAGCTCGTCGCGGTGGGTCGTTACGGCGAGGTCGAGCTGCTCAATCCCGTCACGCGGGCCGTGGTGCGCAAGCTCACGGGCTTCAAGGGCAAGGCCAATGCCGTCGCGTTTTCACCCGATGGCGCCACAGTGTATGCCGCTGGCGGCGAGGCAGGCATTGTGGGCATCGTGAAGAGTTGGAAAACGAGTGATGGCACCCCCTTGCAGTCATTCGAAGGACATCTCGATGCCGCCTATGCACTCGCTGTTTCGCCTGATGGCAAGATGATTGCCACAGGAGCCTACGATCAAAAGATCCGCCTATGGGACGTAGTGACGGGCAAAGAACTCGCCCTTCTTAAAGGCCACAACGGCGCAGTCAATGGCCTCTCATTCCGCCCGGATGGCAAGGTGCTCGCGAGCGCCAGTGCCGACCGCACCGTAAAGCTCTGGAGCATTCCAGGAGGCCAGCGGCTCGACACACTTTCTCAGCCCACGAAGGAACAAACCAGCGTCGTTTTCAGCGCCGATGGCAACCACCTCTTCGCCGCAGGCGGTGATAACCGCATCCGCCTGTGGCAGATCAGCGCCGATGCCAAGGAGGGCACGAACAAGATCATCACTAGCCGGTTTGCCCATGAAGGCGGCATCCTGAATCTCGCACTGTCCATCGATGGTCAGCTGCTCGCCTCCACCTCCACCGACAAGTCGCTCAAGATTTGGAACACCGCCGATCTCACGGAAAAGATCCCGCTGGAAAAACAGCCTGACTGGTCCTCCGCACTCGCCTTCACCGACAAAGCACAACTCGTGGCCGGTCGCGTGGATGGCAGCCTCAGCGTCTATGAATCCACCACGGGCAAGACGGTGATGGCCCCTGCACCTGCGAAGCCAGCCATGGTCGCGAAGCCCGAGCTCACTCGCGTCACCCCGCGCGCCGCACACATCGGTGGCGAACTGTTGGTCACCTTTGCCGGCAAAGGCTTCACTCAAGACACGCAAGCCATGGCTTCGCATCCAGGACTGAAAGTGCAGCTCATCAAAACCTCGGTCAAACCCACCACGGCCCGTGTCAAAATCACCGCCAGTGCCGAAGTGCCACGCGGCGCATACGAAGTCTGGCTCAAGAGCACCGCCGGCGAATCTGCACGGATGAAAATCTATGCCGATGATATTGCCCCCACCATCACGCAGGCGGCTGATTTCAAAGCGGCCCCCCTCAGCGTCCCTTCATTGCCCGCCAGCCTCTGGGGCACCCTCACCGAGATCGGCCAGCATGACGCTTATCGTTTCAAAGCCAAAGCCGGCGAGGAACTCGTGTTTGATCTCGCCGTCGCACAGGTCGGGAGCATGGCAAAATCACCGGCGATCGAGATCATTGATACGAACCGCACTGTGCTCGCCGTGAATCGCGGTCTCGACAGCGGCAGCGATCCCTTCCTCGCATGGAAAGCGCCTGCAGATGGCGAGTATATCGTGCTCGTGAGCAACACCACCATGGATGGCAGTGCTGATCACGCCTACCGCCTCACCCTTGGCGCACTGCCCTACGTCACCGCCTGGTCACCCCTCATCGCGCAGATCGGCAAGGAGACAAAAGTCACCCTCATTGGTCATCACCTCGGCGACAAAGCCACCGTGATGATGAAGCCCGACAAGGAAGGCATGATGAACGTACCGCTGGATGCCAAGGGCTTGCGCTTCCACTCCATGCCCGCGCTGCGCGTGAGTGCGCTAGCTCAAATCGAAGAAGTGGAAAGCAATGACGACATCGCCAAGGCACAAATCTTCACCGCGCCCGTCACGGTGAATGCACGTCTTACCCAGGCGCACGACATCGATTGCTTCGCCTTCAATGCCAAAAAAGGCCAGGAGTGGATTATCGAAACTCTGGCCGATCTGGCAGGCTCTCCTGCCGACACGAAACTGGAAGTCCTGCGTGCCGACGGCAAACCCGTTCAGCGCATCCTGCTCCAAGCCGTGCGCGACAGCTACAACAACTTCCGCAGTGTCGATGCCAACAACCCCGACATCCGTCTGCAAAACTGGGAGGAGATGGAGCTGAACGAGTTCGCCTACTTCAATGGCGACGTGATGAAAATCATCCGCATGCCGCGTGGCCCGGATGGCGGCTGTTTCTTCTACACCACGGGTGGCAAACGCCGCGCCTACTTTGACACCACGGCGAATTCCCACTCGCTCGACGAGCCCTGCTACATCGTCGAGCCCAAGCCTATCGGCAGCCACATCGTGCCGAACGGCCTGCCCGTCTTCACCTTGAACTACACCAACGACGACAGCGGCGACCGCAAGCTCGGCAGTGATTCCCGACTCACCTTCACCGCACCAGCGGATGGACGTTACATCATCAAAGTCTCAGACACCCGCGCCTGGGGTGGCGAGCGCTACGTCTACGCGCTTTCCATCCGCCAGCCGATGCCCGATTTCAGCGTAAAACTCGCCGGCATGAATCCCACCGCCATGCCCGGTGCCTCCGTCGGTTTCTCCTTTCGTGCAGAGCGCACGGATGGCCACGATGATCCGATTCAAATCGAAGTCACCGGCCTGCCCAACGGCTATTTTGCCTCCTCACCTCTCCTCATCGAAGCCGGGCACGATCTGATCAGCGGCAGCCTCCGCGCCGCGCCAGATGCCGCTGCAAACGCCGATTGGAGCAAGCTCAAAATCACCGCGAAATCCAAAGCCCTCACACATGACGCAGGCACCTTAGGCAAAGTCACACTCGGTGCCGCACCGAAGTTCGTCATCGTCATGGAGCCAGAGGCAGGCGGCAAGCCCGTCATGCGCGAACTCAAAGACGAAACCAAGCCCCTCGAAATCACCCTCGTCCCCGGTCAAACCGTGAAGGCCTGGATTCGCGCCGTGCGCCTGGGTAATGACGGCATCCTCAGCCTCGATGTTCATGGCCTGCCCCACGGCGTCATCGTCGATGACATCGGTCTTAACGGCGTGCAGATCCGCGAGAAAGAAAACGAGCGCCCCATCTTCTTCCGCGCCG
>NZ_JBIPNG010000449.1:0-5450 GCF_044373815.1 Prosthecobacter sp.
ATCTCGATCAATGATCCGGGCGCAAAATCATCGGACTCACTGGCTGTAAAGGCCTCCTCCGGTGTGCTCCCGTCTAGCAGGACAATTCGTGCCAGCGGTATGCGGTTCACCGCCATGGACACGACGATGGAAGCGACCTCATGCAGATCGGTCATATCCTTCCCGTTGGCTTTGAGGGTGAAGGTGATCAGATCTGATTCTGTGCTTGCTGGAGAAGAGGCTGGCATGATGTGGTTAGGTCAAAGGTGGAAACTTGATTTGCTGCCCTGGCTTCAGGCTGCGGATGTTGATGATAGAGTTGTACTTCGCCACCTGAAGGTAGTAGCGCGCATCTCCATACACACGGGCGGTGAGCTGCGGCAGCGTGTCACCTGCCTGCACTGTGGCCACGTGAAGCAGCTCCTTGACCGGCCTGACGTTTTGCACCTCCAGCGGGAGCTGCGGAGTCACTGAGGCAAAGTTTACATTCACCAGCGCCCGGAGAGGACTGCCTTCGATGTCAAAGAGCTTGTAGGTGATCGACAGCGACGTCAGCACACATTTGAAGGGCGGTGCCGGTCCCCACACGATCTGCAGGTGGTGCGGGCGGTGAATCTTTCCATCAAAGGAGTACACCACAGACTCGAACTTGCTCAGCTCAGCGGCGACATTGAATGGCTCTCCACCAGGGGATTCAATGACGCCTGTACCGTCAAACAGCATCTCAAACTTCATCGTCGATAGCAGCGATCCCTGGCTCCTTCTCAAGGCCCCGGCGGTGGGATTCAGCGTTCGGTCCACGGAATAGCTGCTCGGGTTCACCTGCGCGGTGTAGCTGCCCACCGGGTTGCCGGAGTAGTCCTCGCTCTCATATGCGTCGATGATCAGTTTGGTCGGGCTGCTCATGAGGATCAGCGTTGCTGGGCCTCAGCCAGCCGTTCTTCAACGCGTTCCATGACAGCATCGATGATCTTCTGGAGTTCAGCAGGAGTGAGCCCTGAGTCTTCGTGAGGAGAAGATGCGGAACTTGCAGGCTCAATACGTGCCTGGATGATGAGTTCTCGGAGTTCAATGGGCATGAGAGGATGATGCGGGGGTGATGTGGCTAGGAGCCGGGAGCATGCGTTCGGACCACTGTGGTGTAGCTGAGCTCCAGCGACTCCAGCACCACCTGGCTCTCCATGGAGTTGAAGCCCGAGATGTCCCATTTCGTGGGCCAGGCGCGGAGAAATGTCCATGATTTCAGGACGTCTCCTTGGATGGCGATGGAGGACGTGCTTTGCGCGGAGAGGAGCTGCAGATTGAAGGTGGCAGGCTGGATGGGGCTGTTCAGTCCACCTTGCAGAATGCGCTCACACCAAAGATACAGCGGCTTTTCCTTCGCAATGAATCCACGCTTCAGCACCAAGGTCCCGCCATTCACACCATTCGGAAGCTTGTGCGTGAACTGGTTCTGGCCTCCCTCATGGTAAGGCTCGGTATCCATCTCCATGCTCAGGCCGGAGACCTCTTGAAAGCCTGCCTCATCTTGCGGCATGCCAGAGCCCACCATCTGCAGGCGAAAGGCAAACGCCACGGGTGGATAATACGGCCCTGCTTCAGGGCCTGATTGTTGAGTGTTCATTTCAGTTCACGGGGAAATGTGGGTTTGAAGCTGCGCCGCTTACTTGTTCGTCACGCTCAGAGTTTCAAAGGCGAGTTCGATGGTGTGCACGGCGACCTCATTACCGTCGCTCTTCAGGTCGGCTCCTGTGAATTTCGTGGGCCATGCATTGGTCAGCGTCCACTGCATGGTGGTGGCTTTCTTTTCGTCCAGCAGGGCGATGACGACATTCTGCCGCTTGATGGTGTTCTGCTGGATGGAGCTGTACCAGTTCCAGAAACTGTTGTCGCTTTTGAAGATGCCGCGCTTGAGCGTCACATTCCCCACCTTGGTGATGCCGGGCATCTTGATCGTGGAGTACGTCGGGCTGTTGCCGTGCCGGTATTCAATCACCTGCGTTTCAGAGTTCAATCCCGTCACCTCCGAGAAGGCGCCTGTGACTGCGTCGGCAGCTCCGATGGTGACTTGAAAATGAAAGGCTGGCAATGGCCATACCGTCGTGCTTTGTGCTGATCCGTCGTCGGGCATAAATGAAGTCTATTTCTAAAGTTATGGGGTCGTTGGGAGGGGAATGACGGTGAGGACGAGGACTAGCTCTGTGCCTTTTGCGAGATGTTGATGGTGATGAATTCCGCCGGGTGTGACACCGCCACCTGCACGGACAGATTCATGTAGCCGTTCAGAATGTCGTCAGGCGTCATCGTGAGGCCGAGGCCGATGGCCACATTGAAAGAGGCGGCCGCCGAGGCGCCCGCCAGCGCGCCCTGGTTCCACTGCGATGTCAGAAAGCTGGTGACCATGCTGGTCACCAGCGACCAGGTGCTGTCCACATTGGGCAGGAAGACGTAGCTCTGCATCGCATTCTTGAGCGACTGCTCGATGAAGATCATTGTGCGGCGCACGTTCACGTAGCGCCAGTCCATGCTGTTGCCATCGAGGGTGCGCGCGCCCCAGACCATGACGCCGAAGCCCGGCTTCACACGGATGGCGTTGATGGACTTGCCGGTGACAGAGTCCACGTTCAACTGCCCTTGGTTCATGTCCGTGATCTTCAGCGTGGTGTCAGACACCGCAGCGAGACTGAAGTTGGCCGGTGCGCGCCAGACACCAATGCTGTTGTCCACCATGGTGATGAGTCCCGCCATGGCCGCGCCGGGGGGCAGGGTGTTGATCTTTACCAGCACGTGATCGTGGAGGGTGCGGTAGGCAGCGCTCGCACTCAGTAGGGCGTTTTCCAGCTGGAGCGCACTCGGCTCATTCGTGGCCGGTGGCGCCTGAATCTGACCCAGGATATTTTTGACCGGATCGGTGCCGGCATCTGGCAGCACTGCGGCCAGCTCCTTGGCGCCGCCCATGTTCACGTAATTGATGTCTCTGTCCTGCACGATGGTCGTCTTCAAGAACGGATAGTAGGCGATGCCGTATTTGAGATGGTTCATCCCGACATCCCCCCGGAAGGTTTCGATCTCTCCGCCCGGCTGGTACCAGAGCTCGGGATCAGGGGCCTCCCCGCCGTAGATGTCAAACAGGCCCACGCGGCTGCCCGGCGCGCAGCATTGGCTGGAGTCGCCGCCGCATTGGTCCAGCACGTTTTTCAGGAGAGTGGCGTAGTCCTTCTGCTTCAGCAGCACGGCTTCCGGGATCACGATCATGGTGATCTCCGCCTCCTGTGCGGCTGTCTGCAGCCCCGCGTACAAATCGTCGTGCTTGATGTTGGGGTTCACCAGCGGACTGCCGGCGGTCAGCGGCTTGCTGGAGGAGGGTGGGGGAGCGATCGAGCCCACAGAGACGATGAAGGCTGTGCCACCGCCATTTTGGTAGAACAGTTTGATGCTGTTGTACAGGTAGTAAATGGTGGACGGGTCGGGCCGCAGATCGAGCGGCTTGCCACCGATGGTCACGTCCCCTTCACCCTGGGAGGGGACGATGTGGTAGATGGGGCAATACTGCTCCGAGTCGGGTGCCGGGCCTGTCCCGGAGACGGCACCGAAAAAGGTCAGGTAGTCCTGCAGCGAATTGATTTTCACCGCCTGGTTCACATACGACTTGCCCTTGTAGTCCGCCCGCATGGTGTAGCCGATGAAGACGGGAACCGCCGTCGCCACGGGCACCACGGAATTCGGGAAGGCGTTGATTTCATTGATGTAAACGCCAGGAGTTTGCAAGGACGATGCCATGGTTGGATTGGTGGATTAAAGGTCGGTGGAGAACTTGAAGACCGGGATGGGGATGCCGGAAGTTAAAGATAGATGATCTGGCATGAGCGGGGCGTGCAGTCTTCACCGCCCCGGATAAAGTCCAGACCTGGGGTGGGCAGATCGGCAATGAGCTTCTTGTTGTTGAGCAACAGCATGAAGCATTCGCGTGGGGCGGCTGCGAGCGGGATAGCGCGGCTGGATTCAAAGGCTAGGGAGGTCTCTCCGTCGGGTCCCATTAATCCTGCCACCAGTTTAAACTCAAGATGCGCGCCAGTGCTGGCGGGCACTGCTGGCACGACAGCGTAGTCTTTTGCAGCAGCGCCTCTGTGATTGAAAAAGTCATAGCGCCAGATCGTGGAGCGTGATGAAAATGTCAGCCGGGCGCGGGGCACGTCGCCTTCGGATTCTCTCTGAGGTGGATTTGAATGAACCGAGTGACTCTGAAGATCGCTCAGCAGTTGATTCACGGAAAAAGAGATGATGGCAGGTGAATGTGTTTTGAGGCCGCTGTCGAATTTCATAAAAGACGCATGCAGCTGGTTGGACATGCCAGTGAATGACAGCATGCTTTCTGATCGCGGCGAAAGATCCGTGTATCTGGCAAAGTCCGGATCATGAAACTTCATGGCGTAGCACAAATCAGGTGTTACGGCGTCCTGCTCCAACATCGCTGCAGCGCGCTCCGCGTAGAGCGTGAAAGTGTTCTCCCGCTGCTCGCCCGCCCAACCCAGACGCTGCAAGATCTTCTCAGTGTCTCCCAGCGGTTTCAGGGCAAAGGCGGCATAAGCGCCCCCGCTGAGATACTGGTGCAGCACCTCCATGGTAAAGAGCGGTAGCAATGCCGTGATGACAGCTTGCTTCGCGCTCAAGTGCTGACAGCTCCTCCTGCGGCGGCGGGTGGGTTCACGCTCGGGTCGAGGGCAGAGATCTGGCTGCCGCCAAAGGTCAGCATCCGCATGGAGTATAGCACCGAAGGAACGTAATCTTCCCCCAGCATGCTCCACAGGGCGCTTTGCTCGGAGGAGTTCAAAGAGTACATCTCCAGTGTCAGCCGGTCCAGACCTCGGTGCATCGTCGGGGTGTTGGCAGGCGTGAAAAGCGGTTTTGCATGAAGATAGGCGATCACTTGGGAAATCATTTCCAGGCCCACCTCATATCGCGTGTACTGCGCGGCAAAGAGCAGCTGCAGGTTCAGAATGACCGGGGGCCTCTGGTGTTGCATGGCCTCCGGCGCCTGCCTTGGCGTGGCCACGTTGGCGATGTTTTTTTCCTCCGTGATCTGCGTCAGCATGCAGCAGATATGGTCGTCCGCTTCCTCTGCTCCTGCTTTGGACAGATGGTCGAGGATTACGCGGTCACGCGAATCACCCCGTTGCCGCCGCAGCGCAGCATTCAGGTCTCCCACCACCGCTTTAAGGGCTTCTTGAATCATGCAGGAGAAGGAGTGGACGGTTTTGGGCGTTCGCCAGCTTGACGGACGTTCATGAATTTGGACAGCAGATCAAACCAGAACGGCGCGCCGAGGGTGGCGGCGAGGGCCGTGAGCAGCCAGCCGATCCCATGCGTGCAAATAAGCTCCACCATGGTTTTCCAGGCGGCGGGATCGAGATGCAGGAGGCTGGCGCCGGAGGGGCGCACACGGAGCTCGGCGTTGGCTCGTGGGCTCGCCG
>NZ_JBIPNG010000450.1:0-5447 GCF_044373815.1 Prosthecobacter sp.
ATTTCGGCAGCGCTTCGATCTTTGTGTTTGGCAACGGTTCAGCCGCAGCAGCCGCAAGGATCACGACAAGGGTGGTGAACATATGGAATCAACGTGCTTCGACCGCTCAGCGTTGCAGGACAAAGAGTCCTGGAGCGCGGACTTGAGTCCGCAGCAGGTCGCACACACGGAGAAGGATTTTACGCGCGCTAAGTACGGCAAGCAGGGTGACGCTGGAGGTGTGAATGCGGAAGAGGAATGCGGAGCATGGGATGCGGGCGGAGTGCTGCGGACTCAAGTCCGCGCTCCGTTTGCTGCGCAGCTATTACCGTGTTTCATCCAAGCGGCGGTCGGCGTGGCGCAGAAATTCCTGCAAATCACGCTCCGCCTGAGGCGTGAGAGCGTGTGAGGCGGTGCGATAGGTTTTGAGACGGAACTCCAGGAACTGACGCTGCCAGGGCGGGTTGGGTTCAAATTCGGAAAGCACTTCAATCTGCTGCGCCGGGGAGAGCAGGGTGATGATCTGAATCAGCGTGTTCAGGCGGCTTGGCTCGGCCAGTCCGCCGGGAAACGGCTGCTGCAATGCGGCCATGAACTGCGGGACGAGATCGCGACTGTTGGCTGCAAGCGGAGGCACTAGTGATAGCGCGGTTTGCACGGAGGAGAGTCGCACCCAGACCTGTGACCGCATGTCTTTGAATCCATCGAGCAGTTGAGATGCGGCATCGTCATAGGATTCATGGCGGAAGGCGGACAGCGCGGCGGCGAAGTGTGCATCGGCCGGCCAGTCCTGGCGCACGGCTGCCATGTAGGGCGTCAGTTGCTCGGCGGTGCCGGCTTGGGCGGCGGATTCCAACAGCATCAGTTGCTCAAAGGGACTGGAGGGAGTGCCTGTCCATGTGGTGAGGACTTCATTGAAGTTTCCTTTGGCAAAGTCGGCGACGGCGTCCGCGTGGCGCTGGTCGTCGCCATCGAGATCGGCTGGAATCGAGGATGTGGCACCATCTGCCGCGAGCATGCGCAGGCGCTCATAGGTGAGGCGTGTGCGGTTGATCTGTGCGGCGAGATGCGCGGGAACATCCATATCCTTTTCCATCGCCATGCTGAGCACTTGCGTGGTCTCAAAAGTGTTGTCCTTGGAAAGGGCGCGGGCAAAACCGTACTCGAGCAGATTGCGGTCGTCGGTGTTGACGGTGGTTGGGTTGGTCTCAAGCAGAGTGCGTGCAAACTCTGGCGAGGCGAGATGATGGGCCAGCATGCCTTCGACGGAGTTCGTGAGCCACACGCGCTTAAGCGCCTCGGCAAACAGCGGCTGCGCGATGCGCGTGCGCAGCTGCTCCATGGTATATTCTGGTGGCGTGAGATGACCGATGAAGAGCAGATCGTTCGGTCCGGAGATCCACGTTTCCACATGCGGAAACACGGAGGTGAGCGTGGCATAGACCTGGCGGATGGCCAGCGCATCCACTTCATAACCCTGCACCCATTGGGCAAAGAGACCGTGCTCATTGAGGCGGGCTTTGGCGGCATTGTAAAATTCCTGCGTGAACAAGGTGGAGACTCCGGCGCGGTAGGGGTTGGAAGGCTCGGAGATGATCAGATCATAGCGGCTGCCTGCCGCCAGCAGGGCCTCGCGGGCATCGCCGGGGATGAGATGGACGTTGGCTTTGCTCAGCACATCGCGGTTCACCGGGGCGAATTGATGGCGTGCGAGACTGGCCATGGCGGGCTCAAGTTCCACCACATCCACCTGCTTCATCTCGGGAACATCGGCCACCCAACCGGCCGTGGTTCCTGTGCCGAGGCCGACGATGAAGGCGGTATGCGGTGCGGGATGCAGCATGGCGGGCACGAGGCCCTGCATCACCTGTGTATCGGCATCGCCAAAGGCCGAGCCGTCGGACTTGCCGTTCACGTAGAGGCAGTAACCGTCATCGCTGTCCACGGCGGCGACGCTGGCTTCGCGTCCTTCAAATTCATGCGCGATCTTCCAGCGGCTGGCATGCAGCCAACCGCGCAGGCCGTTGATGGAGTTCGGCAGCGACTCCACGCGACCGTAGCCGATGGGCTTGTGCCGCCATGCCGCCGTGGGGCCGGTGGGAATGAACATGAGGCAGCCTGCACTGAGCCATAGGGCTGCGATCACAGGCCACGCCCATTTTGATGTGGATCGTGCTCCGAGAGCCGCAGCGCCCAGACTCAGCAGCAAGGTGAGCACAAAGACCCAGCGCCACGCACCGAGTGCGGTCAGCCATGGTAACAGGATGAAACCTCCGGCGAGCGAACCGGTGATGGCTCCGAGGGTGTTGGCTGCATACGCGTATCCTACATGTCGGCCCGCATCGCGGCTGCCGCTGCCCAGCAAACCCACGAGCAGCGGAAACTGCACGCCTGCGAGGATCGACGGCCCCAGCACCAGCAAGCTGGCGATCAGGGTCCATCCCGTGATCTGGCCCGGCAGGCCCAGGGAGCGCAACTGATTCACATCAATGGCAAAGACGGCGATGCGATCTCCCAGCGCAAAGGGCAGAGCCAGAAACAACGCCTGCCATGCCGCCACACTTGCCAGTGCCGCCAGCGTGACCGCACCGGCCCGCGACGCCCACAGCATGCGGTAGAGCAATCCACCCAGACCGATACCAGCAAGTGCCAGCGCGAGGATTAAGCCAAAGCCATAGACCGAACTGCCGAGCAAGGGCGCGAGGATGCGGAACCAGACGAGTTCACTGAGTAAAAAGGTAAAGCCTGTGATGCCTGCGGCGACGTAGAGAAAGCGTGCTGTCAGTGTGCTTGGAGTCAGAGCTGCGTCCTGGGCAGTCAGCGGCGTTAGCTTCGGCGAGGTCTCATTGCGTGAAACGAACCAGGCCGCCGCACCGATGAGAAGATTCACTCCCGCAGCCGCCATGACGGTGGTGCGGATGCCCCAGAGTTCCAGGAGCCAGAAGGTGCTCACCAGCACGCCGGTGAGAGCGCCGAGGGTGTTGACCCCATACAGCACGCCGAGGCTGCCGCGCTGCGTGTCTTGATCTGTCTCCACCCATGTGAAGGCCGCAGGCAGGCTGCCGCCCATGAGCAGGCAGGGCGGAGCGAGCACCACAGTCGCGAGCAGAAGTTGCAGCAACGTCGCAGGCACTTGACCCAGAGCCGCTATGCCACCGGTGCTGAGATAGAGGGAGCGCACCATGGAGAGCAGCAGCGGGGTGAGCAATGCGGCGATGCCAACACCGAGCTCGATGAATGCATACAAACGCAGCGGATTCGCGGAGGCCTCCGCCTTGCGGCCAAACAGCGCACTGCCTGCGCCCATCGCGCCCATGAAGATCGCCAGCACTGCCGCCGTGGCGGGTGTGGCCCCACCAAAGACCAGCCGAAACTCCCGCAGCCAGGCCATTTGGTAAACCAGCGCACAGGCCCCGGAGAGAGCCAGCAGGCAGGCGAGGAAGGGCAGGCGCAGAGCGGGAGGGAGAGTCATCGTTGGCGCATCAAGACGCACGAAGCTTGAGGTGTCCAGTTGTGAAACAGGCGGCTCAACCCACCGGCGTCGCCCAATGCTCGCGATACTCACGCCTCAGCAGCTTCGAAGTGTCCGCAGTACCGATGAACTGCTCTTTTGCGGGATCAAATACCAAAGCACTGCGCGTTCGTGCAGCGATGTTGCCGAGGTGGCAGAGGGAGGTGGAGAGGTGGTTGATCTTGATGTCGGCGTTCAGTTTCGCGCCCGTGCGGATGGCGTCGAAGAAGTTGGCGTGATGCGCGGCGAGGTCGGGGCCTGAGCTGGGTTTGATGTCTTCGATGAGCTTGTTTTTCCGGCCATAGATCTGCCAGCTTCCTTTCTGCTTGCCGCCGATGATCATGCCTTCGGTGCCGTACCAAGCGCAGCCGTTTTCGTGACCTTCCTGCACGTAGGGCGACCAGTCGCGCTGCTCGTAGATGAGCTGCTTGGTTTTGCCTGCAATGTCATACTCAAAGCCGCAGTAGAGCGTGTCCGGCCATTCCTGATCGTCGTCGAAGAAGAGCTTGGTGCCCTGGCCGATGATGCGGTTCGGGTGCTGGTCCACACCGAGGCCCCAGCGGGCGATGTCGATGTCATGCACGCCGTCGTTGCCGAAATCTCCCGCGCCGAAATGATGAAACCAGCGCCAACTGCCGGGATGGTAGGTGCTCTTAAACGGCACCTTTGGCACGGGGCCCAGCCACAGTTCGTAGTCGAGGTTCGCGGGCGGCTCCGTCTCAGGCATGTGGCCTTGATTCCTTCTGAGTTGGCTGTTCCATGCCTTTGCCACCAAGACCTCGCCGATGACCCCGCTGCGCAGTTTTTCAATAATCTGGCTGATGCTGGCCGTGCTGCGGCTCTGGGTGCCCACCTGCATGGCCACCTTGTTTTTTGCTGCTGCTTCGATCATGAGCCGCCCTTCGTGCAGATTGTGCGAGCAGGGCTTCTCCACATACACATGCTTGCCGGCATTCGCGGCGAGGATCGCTCCCGGTGCATGCCAGTGGTCGGGCGTGGCCATGAGCACGGCCTGCACTGCTTTGTCATCAAACACCTGCCGCATGTCCTTGGCGATCTTCGGCGTCTGACCGGTGAGCTCCTGAATCTTTTTGGCCGCCGCTTCCGCCCGCTTGGAGTCGGCATCGCAAACCCAGGAGTAGATCACGTCATCGCGTTTGCACATCGTGTTGATGTGGTTCGTGCCCATTCCGCCGGGGCCGATGAATGCCAGATTGATCTTGTCAGCCCCTGCCGCCTTCAAAATGGCGGGAGCAGCGAACGATGCCAAAGCGGTGCGACGGACGAACTGACGGCGGTTGAGCGTGTTCATGGTGCCGTGACATACGGCGGGAAACGGGCGGTCCATGCATGCTGAGCTGCCTTTGCTGCCTGCCAAAAGGGGTTTTGGCGGTTTCGGCGGTTTTGGCAGTGCTTTTTAAAAGGGGCAGATTTTTTCGCGAGCGGCGGAGCGTGCAAAAGCGAACCAGCAAAACGAACGAAACTGGGGGTTTTGAAGGTTTTGAGGGTTTTGAGGGTTTTGAGGGTGCCTTTTAAAAGGGGGACGAATTTTGTATTCGCAGGCAGGGAGGGCTGAAACATCAATACGTAGCCTTGATGTTTCATCGGCTCTGGCTGTGGGGGAGCTGGTGGTGTGCTAGGTGGCAGATGTGAGCCAAAGTAGAGCCGGTTGACAAAACTGCCTTTGATAGGAAGGCAGGTCAGGATAGGATGAGGTATTCAATGCTCTATAGTAGCACTAAGTGGTTGCTAGATGCATAGTGTTCCCCTTTGGAACAGGCATCCCCGCTACGCAGCAGCAGGGCTGCTTTACTGCAAGTCATGGCAAGAAGTGGATTGAGGGTGATTTTCACCCTGACTTACCTGGTTTCTCCATTCATCCACCGCTTACTGGCCAACCATCATGAATGGTGTACCTCTTGAAAAGGGACTGACGAAACTGTCAAAACCCTCTGAG
>NZ_JBIPNG010000079.1:0-18100 GCF_044373815.1 Prosthecobacter sp.
CACAGCGTGGCTCAACTAGAACAAGCCATCCATGCCTACTTGGTAGAGCACAATCGAAAACCCAAGCCTTTCACGTGGACAGCTTCTGCTGATTTAATTCTCGGAAAGGTTCAACATTTATGCAATGAACTTCTCTGACAGCACACTAGGCCGAGTTTTAAAACAACCAATTGGCAAAACGGGAAGGTGGCCGTATAAAGTCATGCAGATGGAAAAACAACGCTGCGCATGGTGGGGCGCTAACAACGGGGCTCAAAAGATTTTGCTCTGAAACAGGTCAGACCAGAATGCTTCATTCATTTCTTTTCTGCCGGTGACATGGATATCAACTCATCCCCTTTCACGATGTCATTGCCCGTTGGTCTATTGGGAGTGCTGCTGCTTTACTACGCGCTCAGGCCGCGCGCGCAACTGCTGCTGCTTATCGTGGTAAGCCTCGTCTTTTACGCGTGGCTGGACGGCTGGTTCGTGCTGCTGGCTGTGGCGATCGCGGCAGGCACGTTTGTGACGGGTCTGTTCATTGGTGCGAGCGATGAGGCGGGGCGGCGGCGGTGGTTGATCGCGGGGGTGTTGTTCAACGTCGGCGTGCTGGTGATCTTTAAATACCTCGGGCTGCTCGTGGCGTCGGGGGACTGGCTGCTGCGCTTGCTGCGGACGGAGTCGACCTTGCCGCTGCTGCAATGGGGGCCACGGCTCGCGATTTCGTTCATGGTGTTCAACGCGCTGAGCTACCTCTTCGATCTGTGGAGCAGACGCTCCGAGCCGATTCGCGACAGCGTGACCTTTGTGTTGTTCATCTGCTACTTCCCGCATCTCGTGGCCGGGCCGATCCTGCGCACCAAAGACCTGCTGCCGCAGCTTGGCCGTCCGCGCGTGGTGACGGGGGACATGGTAATCTCGGGCCTGCTGCTGATGGGATTCGGTCTCTATAAGAAGCTGGTGCTGGCGGATCAGATGCTACCGCACGTGGAGCGTGTGTTTGAACATGCAGACGTCATGTCCTGGTCGGCGCTGCTGCGCGGCGCGTGGCTCTTTGCGCTGCAGCTCTACGCAGACTTTTCCGGCTATACCGACATCGCTCGCGGCTGCAGCCGACTGCTCGGCATCGAGCTGCCGGAGAATTTCAGATGGCCTCTGCTGGCCACGAGCGTGCGCGACTTCTGGCGGCGCTGGCACATAACGCTTTCGACGTGGTGGCGCGATTATCTTTATATTCCCCTCGGCGGCAGCCGGCGCGGAGGGTGGATCACGTGCAGGAATGTGATGATCACGATGACAATTGCGGGCCTGTGGCATGGGGCTGAATGGACCTTCGTGCTTTGGGGAGCGCTGCACGGCCTGTTGCTGGTCGTCGGGCGGCTGTGGCGGTCATGGCGCCCGGCAGCTGAAACCAAGGAACTGCGCGGTGCGGCCTGGGCGGGCGCGGTGCTCGGGACGTTCGTGCTGCTGACGCCAACCTGGGTGCTGTTCCGTGCGAGGTCCTTTGGCGTTGCTGCGGATTATCTGCGCGGATTATGCACGCTCAGGGGCGGACTCTCCGCGTTTGCGGTTTCGGATCTGGCACTGGTCGTGGCCTTCGGCGGGCTGGTCCTTCTGACTGACTGGTTGAAGCGGCCTGACGAGCTTGCTGCTTCTCACACCAGTTCGAAGTGGCGCATCTATGGGCGTGGCATACTGATGGGAATGCTGGCGGTGCATTTCATTCTAACCCGGGAGGATCGCGAAGCCGCGTTTATCTATGCTCGGTTTTGATACATTGTGCGGCCCCTGGCGCCTGCGCCAGGAACTGGTGGTCGCTATGCTCGTCGTGGCGTCCGTCGAGGTGTTGGCACGTTTTCAGGTGAACCGGGGCCAATGGGTGGCGGGCGAGTCTCTCGCGGGTATTGTCCAGTCCTTCCAGCAGTCGCTGGCTACGGAGCGGCCGCGGATCTGGCTGGTAGGCAACAGCACGCTGAGCTGCGGCGCAGATCGGGACGCCTTGGCATCCATCGTAGGCGAGCGGGTGGCGATTCTGGCGCACTCATCTAGCACTTTGCGCGCTTCCGCAGCGATGCTCGATTTCTACATGCGCCACGCGCCGCGCCAACCAGAGCGCACGGTGGTCACGGTGACCATTGATGACCTGCACCGCAGTGGCTATCGCAGCCAGATATCGCAGACCTACCTGGACATTAACCTAAATGACGCGCCACCGCCGGGCCCGGGCCTGCTGACCATGCTCGCAGCTAGGGAATCGATCCTCGAAGTCGCCGGGCTCAGATTGTGGATCCGACAGTGGCTGGGCTCGCCGAACACGGGCGTAGAGTCGCACTTTGCGAAGCGCTCGGCGCAGGGCGGCTCATGGACCGGGGAAGAGGTCGACGATCGTGACCCGGCCTACCAGCAGCTCGACGCGGGATTTGTGTTGGATGCCGACGGCATTCGCGAGCTGGCTGCATTGAGCAATCGTCGGGGAATCCCCTGCACCTTGCTGCTGTTGCCGGTGAGCGGGCAGATGCAGCGATACCACGACCGGCACAATCCTTTGCTCACATATGTGCAGGTCCGCCAAAGGCTCGCGGAGCTGTGCCGCGAGCACGCGCTTCCGCTCGTTGACTGGGGCGAGCCGAGTGGGGATGTCGGTCTGTTCATGGATCCGTATCATCTGGGTGTGAACGGTCGTGTGCGCATGACGAAGAGGCTCGGGGAATGGTTGGGCCGGCGATGACAGCGACCTCGTGGGCGTGAGTAGCCGCTTCTTCGAAGGTCAATTGAAGGATGTGTATGGACGGGGTGGTGCTGGCGAACCTAGAGAACCTGACCCGAACCTCAGGGGAGTCGTGTTTTAAAGTGAATCGAAATACCGTCCTCCATTCCGTGCCGACCTTCGCGGGGGGCGAACGCCAAGCTCTAAGTTGAATATTTTAGATGGTGAGATTAAAGACTAAAGGCGGGCACTTTTTTGAAGTGAATTATTTTCGAGAGAGGAAACATGCTTGGGAAGTGCCACTTATCTCCAGCTCTCCATGATTAGTGCCTCGCTAAACACCTTGGGAAACCGGCGGTGCAGCTCTGTGTAGGCGGGTCGCAAGGCCTCCCGTTCATTTTCACTGGCAAATGTGGGGTGCGGGCGCCACTGCGGCTGGGCGATGTCGCAAGTCCAAGGACGACATGTTTTCTTCGCTTCTGCTTTTAAAAGCGAATTGAGTTTTGCTCGTGACAGCTCGCAGGTCAAATGCGCGGCAGCCCAGTGGTGCGGGCGAAGGTTGCTTGATTGCTCGAGCAAGGCAGACAAGTCCTCATGAAGGTGATTGGGGCGCAAGCGCCTGCCGGTCTGATCGTTGATGTAGGCGAGGGGGCCGACGTGTGCATCCTCCCGCATTGCTAGGGCGCACCCAGCAAACAGGCTCTCCACCGCCGCCACACAGCAGCCCTCCCTGCGGCTCATGATCACTGATACCTTTGCATCGCATTGATGGCGCGCCACCTCCGCTATGGGAAGAGATTCAAAGATATCAATCTGCTGACTGACGCCAAATGTCGTCGCAAGGCGACGAATATCATCACGTGAACGGCCAGGCTCGCGCTGGCCGATTAGAACAACCTTTAAATTCGGCGGCATTTTGCTGAGCGCTCGGAACAAATCCCAATGCCGCTTGAACTCCCCCCAATTAGCCACCATCACAATGTCCGTCTGGCGTTCTTCCGGGGGCTTCGGAGCATAGAGCTGTGGATTTATCCAATCGCAAGGCAGGGTCTCCAGGCACTTAAGTCGTGGATGAAAGGCCTCGATTTTGGCGATTTCGTCATAATTGCAACTCTGCACAAACACGGTTCCCCGCAAACTTGAAACCGCGAGTGCCAGCGCGGCATAATCCGTGGGTGACCAACTGGTCGAGAGCACGATGTCGTAATTCTCATTTAACCATCTGGTTTCTTCTTCAGAGAGAGTTAATAGAAGTCGCACCCAGTTGTACTCAAAAGTCATCAGCAGCACGCCCTTCTCACCGCCTTCTCCTGGAGCCTTCAGAACAATGCTCCTAGAAATGGATGGATCTTTGAGGACCAGTTCGTGGAGTCTTGGCTGCAAGTGCAAGGCGTCCCTCCACACTTGTGCGTTTTCAAAGCCCGGCCTTTTTTTCAGCGCGTCGAGGACGGATGATCGCAAATCGTTACCATCTGCGTAAGCCATAGCTCTTGCCAAATGCAATGATCGAATTACTTCGCCAGCCGACAGATGGCCCCTAATCAGAGCCAGCCAGCCTGCAAGCTGCCTTGTTTGTTTCGAGTAGCGAAATGCATCTGCATACGGGAGAGTGGCTTTCGAAAACTTCATGTGCAATTGAAATGGAGCTAAGGGACGGCGACAGACGAATGAGCTGCAGAATGAGGCGAGGAGGGAACAGCAACCAAGTTGCAAACTGTGCACAATCTGCGTACAGGCTGTATTTCAATCGCTATTTATATCAACTGCTGCAAATGACAAAGTGAATTGGAACATGGCCATGTCCCCCAACAATATCGTCCCACTCAAACATGAGAGGGCTGTAGACGAGCTGGAATTGGAACGCAGAGCCGTTGAAACCGAAGGCAGGGCAGCTTCCACTTGGAGCTATAAATTTGCCGTGTTGTTTCTGGCCGTTTACTACATCAGGCCGCAAGATTGGCTGCCGGGCATGGCTGGTTTCAATATCGTGCGCACAATCATGTTGGGTTGGGGAATGATACTGATCGGGGAAGGGAGTCAAAGTCCCGTGCGTGGTTGGTTTCGAACTCCGCACGACTGGACGATGCTGGCCTTCTATGTTTATGTGGTATGGAATGCTCCGAGTGAGGCAGGTGCAACCATGGGCATGTTTTCTCTGGTGGTTTTTTACTATCTGACGACGCAGGCATTGTCCAGTTGGCAAAACGTGTTGGGTTATTTGAAGGCTTGGAACGCCCTTCTTTTAATGCTGGCCATTATGGGGGTTTTGCAAACTATGGGTATGGATATCACGGGGGGCAAATCCAACACCGAAATGTTTAAGGGGCGACTCTCTCTTGGTACATGGATGGCCGACAACCCGAACTCATTGGGTCATTCAGTGGTTGCCGTAATCCCCCTAAGTTTTGTCCTGTTTTTCTGGAAGGGAAGTGCTCTCGGGCGGATGATTCTCTTTCCAACCTGCGCTTCATTGGCGATTTGGTGCGCATGGCAGACACAGTCGAAGGGGGCTTTCGTCGTCGGGGGCGTTTTGACGGTTCTTGCCTTAGCCGTTGGGCGCCCCAAATGGGTGCAAATTTTGTTGCTTTCGGCCGCCATGACGGTTGGAGTGGGGGCGCTAAGCTTCCTGCCCCGCATGGAATCCATGGGCGACCTCAGTTCAGATGAGGGCGTTTTGGGACGTTTGATGGCCTGGGATATGGCGAGAACAGCCATGGAGCACCATACATATGGCGTAGGTTGGAGGCAATTCGTTGCCAACATCATCTGGAGAGAGGGCAACTATTATGAGGTCGTGCCAAAATCTACGCACTGCAGTTACGTCCAAATTGGGGCCGATTTGGGAAAGTACGGATTATTTGTCTGGTTGCTCGGTCTCTGGACGGCCATGCGCACAATCATATTCTTCAAATCAGAGGATGAAACGGAGGAACGCTGCCGCCGTGGGACTATCCTTCTGGTGAGCGCCTATGCGATGTCAAACTGGATGATTAATCGTGAATATCACACGGAGTACTTTTTGCTGATAGCCGTCGCAGCGTCAATTCACCGTCTGCGTCAGGCGGAGGCTGCTGCGGCGCAGCAGAATTTGGCAGGAGTTGAATCAGATGGTCCAGAATCTGATCTTTCCCAAACACCAGCGCTTCAACTGCACGCTAGCATCGTCAATGGCAGGATGATTCCTGCGCTCGTTATCAGTCGAGACGCAGAACTTGATGAGGAGCGGCCTGTTGTAAAGAAAGGCGGCATCCTTCTCAATCTTGCAGTTGCCGCATTGCTGACATGGCTGGTTTTGGCAATCTGGGATCAGGTCCTCGCAAAAATGCTATTTTCGTAGTTTTTTGTATTATTCATTCGGCGCGGTTTTGGATTGTGCCCACTGCTTGTCTCTAGATTCGCCTATCCTTGAAGAAATATAGCCGTCGCGGTAGCGATGGCCAAGGACTCGGAATGGGAACGGGCACCAGCAGACCGCCCCACCGCTTAGAAGTCACGAGGCTGCACTTAGATAGGCGCTGGTGTCTGTCCCTGACCGACCGTTAAGCCGAACGATTTCCAGTGCCCATTTTCATCAATGCCAGCCCGCATACAAGTTCAACTCATGCCGGTTTCCCCGTTCTTTCCTGCTCGATCAAGCCACCCATGAAAACATATCCAACCATGATCTCAAGATCTTCCATACTTACCCTGCCACGCCTTGGCATCGCCATCAGCAAGCTCATCTTCGACGTGCATCTTTGTTTGCCCGACGGCCGCCCACATAGCGCCCAGTTTGCTAACAACGATGAAGGCTTTGTCCAGTTTGAAGCCTGGCTGGTACAGCATTGCGCCACCAAAACCCATGTAGGTATTGAGGCCACCGGGCCTTACGGTGCCCTGCTGTTTTGGCGCCTGCACACCTGCGGTCACAACATGCATCAGTTCAACTCACGCCGCGTCAAAGACTACGCCCGCAGCCAGGGGCTGCGCGTCAAAACCAACGCCACCGACGCGGCCCTCATTGCTGCCTATCTCAACGCCAACGAAGACCTGAAGCCTTGGCAACCGGCCTCCCAGGCGCTCATGGACCTACAGGCCTTGGTGCGCCGACGTTCCTAGGTGATGAACGCCCTGCTGGCCGAGCGAAACCGCTTGGAAAAACGTCTCTGCCAGAGCGTGATCGGATCGCTGCAGCGCCAAATTCAATTGCTCCAAAATGAGATCGCGCAGCTCGATGCCGCCATCAAGGCTCACGCGCTTCAGCACACCTCGTTACAGAAGAGCGTGCGACTGCTGGGCAGTATCGACGGCGCCGGTCTGAGAGTGGCCTTGACCATCCTGGCCGAAGTGCATCAGATCAGCGCCTCTGAGCGCGCACGTGTTGTCGCGGCCTTCGTTGGTCTGACGCGTCAGTGAGTCAGCAGGATACCAGCGTGCGGCTGCGCGGACGTTTGATGAAGGGGTACAGAGGCATCCTGTTGCGCAAAATGCTTTACATGACCGCCCTGCAGGCCATCAAGCGAGCCAACAGCGCCTTCCATTCATATTGCCAAGCTTTAGTCACACGCGGCAAATCCAACATGTACGTCATCGGAGCCATTATGCACAAAATCATTCGCTCCGCCTTTGGCGTGCTCAAACATGACACGCCTTTCGTAAAAAACTTTGCGAAGCCAGAGAATTGAAAAATTCTCATTATTGATTCTTGCGCTAACCATATTTTGTCTTTAGTAGCGCATGTGGCAGTTTTTTGTTGTTTTAGGGCGACGGTCGCCATAACAGGAGTTCCCCGCCCTAGTAGCGAATCCTGCGGCACTCCAAGGTTAAACTGATGCAAACCGCACCCTCCGTATCGGAATTGATAGACAAATTCACTGGACAAAGGTGGCGCACTTGGCCCCTTAAATGAACATTTATGCGCTACGCTCTTATTCACTTTTTAATGTTTTCGCCCGAAACAGTCACTCAGGAGATTTACTGGGCTCTGGCTGGCATCTATGCAGTTCTTCTTTTTGTTTCAGCGACAAGCATTTTTTCGCTGCACTCAAATTTCTGGGTTAAATTAGCATGGTTTGTGCTAATTGTGGCATTGCCTGTGATCGGAATGACTTTGTATTGCATACGTTGTATGATCTATGCAGATTACTCCCTAGCTAAGCAATTCGGTTTCGGTTTTAAAAATACGAAACAATCTAAAAGATCCAATATTGCGAAACCGACACCTGCGTAGCTAAAATGAAAATTGATTTTCCAATAATGCGCTTCCGGCCGCTGTTCAGAATTGTATTCATTTACATATCAGCAGCGGCGGTTCTATTTTGCGAAACGGTTGCCTTGTCGCAAAGCACCATTGATGAGCCTGAACTGCCAACGAGACTTTCAAAAGGGCAGGGCTATTTCCCAACCTTAAGTGAGAGCGCCCTGCTTCGAGGAGCTTACAATTCTCGATCAGGAGGAGGGGTCGCTACTGAGGAAGGGTCAGATGCGCCAAGGCAGAATGCTACAGGTTTGTTCCCTTACGAGGATGTCACTCCAAATTTCTATGAACGAAATCGTGATGTTTTCAAGCCGCTCGATAAAACATTGGGCTGGCTCACTACAAATAATGCATTCACTTACGAAATTGACAAGTTTGACAACACATCGTTCACCTTGGATGGAACATTGGGGATTTTCACCCGGCAATTCTCTCCCGAATTGGCCATGTTCAAAGCAGGGCCCCTTTTCCTAGATGTTCTTTGGCTTGGAAGCGGAATTATTTGGTCAGACTACAATGGCCCTCAGCAATTTTCCAATACTAATGGAAACCACAACAACGGAGATGGAACCATCGCTTACATTGATATTGGCTTAAGGGGGTTGGTCAGAATAACAGATACCATTTACTTCTCAGTCGTGGGGAATCCAATGTATTTGCCTCTCGAAAACCGGTTTGCGTTCCAATTTGCATCAGGGAATGGAAATGCCGCCGCCGTGATGACCCATTTAAATTTCAGTGAGACAATCGGTGCTTGGGATGTGCTTTTCTACGATCAATTTCAAATACGACCCGGTATTAACTTTTACGGGCAGACAACCAGGAGTGGAGTCGACTCGGCCGGGCGCTACTCGTTTGGATTTCAGTCTTCCGGATCCGCCAACCAGTTCAACAATGGCAACTACGTTATTCCAACTAACTTACTAAGTTTCAATGCTACAAGGCTTGTGTTGGACAATCAATGGAGATTTGGACTCCAACTGACTCACGGTGATTACTGGCGCTCGGTATCGTTTACAAATCATCAGTGGAGGAACCAGGCGGGAGTCTGGCTTGGGTATGAAGGTTCGGTCATTCCTTTCGCCCCACGGCTGGAATATAATGTCTCGCAATTTGGCGGCTCCAATACAAATTCCAACACCCTCTTGCACACCGTTTACTTGCAGCTAACCGGGCGAATCACGGAAAACATTAATTGTATGGTTAATATAGGTGAGGGGTGGACAACAGGGGGTTCCCAAAACTTGGGCAATCGATTTCTATGGCAGGTCACTGTGGACCACACCATCAGTCAAAACACCCAGCACTGGGTAAGTTTCGGTGAAAATATTTTTGATAATTCACTCAGCAACCAATCTGCCATTGCACGTTTCATTGGGTATGGAATCAACCAGCGTATCGCTCGGCGCCTCAACGCGACAGCATTCCTGCAATATACAGATGCCGAAACATCTATCCCCAACGGCTCGCGTACGCAAGGGGTGGGTACAGGCTTTAACCTTACCTATAATCCATTAGATTTCACCCAGATTTTAGCGACTGTTTTTTACCAGAAAACCACTCAGTCAAGTGGATCCGTTGGGAATGGTGATCGCTGGCTCTATCGCATGTCCATCGATCAGCAGCTGGCACATCGTCTCACTGGGGGGCTGTATTATCAGTATGACTTGTCATCTGGAAATGCACGCACCTACTCCGAACATCTGGTTGGTCTCACATTAAGGCGGTATTTTTAATGCCCCCGAACGGACCGATCTTCTTGTATTCCCCCTAAATCTACAGCACCATTGTTTGAAAACGTCCTTCACCAAGACCCATATGAAAACTGACCATCAAATAGTCACCCCGCTGGAAAGCCGCAATTTGGTTCTTCCTGTACTGCTAGCTCTTATTGCTGCATGTTTGATTAACGCAGCTGACAACATCATCTTTGCTGACACCCCAAGTGGTGCCCTCCAAACCAACAAAGATGTTCCCGCTGATTTTCACAAATATTTTGGACAGCGAATCAATTCTTGGAGAGATCGTGAACGCAGCATCGCTAAATTGGATATGGACGCGGACATGAATCAGGACGGCATGATCCAGAACAATGATCCTGCAGACAGTGGTGCATTCGAGGCGACACCTCCAGGGGTGATCTTGGGCACCGGGGAGCTCACGCGATTCGTCATCCGGCTCATCCCTTACCGTGTGGATTTTGATGGGGAAGTGGTGCTCACCATGGAAGTGGAAGGTATTAACCGAGGTGACAAGTCAGGTGATTATGCCGATCTGAGCGAAGAATTGGCTTCCATGGGACACATCAGGGTGTGGCGGGATAGGGATAAAAAAAGTCTTCTTCTGGACTCACAGGATCCAACTAAACGGGTCGTGGAATTCTCCACTCAATATAAAACATACCCATACAACTTGCCCATCGCTGTGCCACGCTATGTTTTTGTAGAAGGCGTCAAGCCCTCCCCGAAATTTATCGGGGATGTTCGTCTCTTGCTCACAATCTCCCACCGGTCGCCGAAAGAAACTGAAAAACGTGTTCAACGTGCTGTTGAATTGACATCTGCCAAGACTCCCATTGAAGCAGAACCGGAGCCAAAAACAATCAGCATCAAAAGTTTCCGCACCAGTTTCGACCACATCCTAATCACCGTGCAAAAAGACCCCGTTCCCAAGGAGTTTATTAACAATAACAATGAAGGGGTATGGCTAGCGCCACCGGGTAAAAGCTATTGAAACCCATGATAAACACCAACTTTTTTGATCCAACATTTATTCCAATGCAGAGAGCCGCTTCCGGGTTTCTCTTTAATTTCAATTTAATAGGGGGCAGTGCTGCACAATGCTAGGTCTAAAAAAAATCGGTGGATATTTGCTAATTTTCAGTATCGGATTTTGTTCTGCTTGCACGCATCAAGATGCAAATATCTCGGGTGAACTTCCTCCTGTTGCAACGCGTGTCGACAATAAATCTTCTGAGGATTTGGGTGTCTTTCTGGTTGGTGATACTCTCGAGCTGTTTGTCAAAGAAGATGCAACCTTAAATGGCAGCTATCCAGTTAGAGAAGGTGGATACATTGTCATTCCACGTGTGGGTCGGATTGCTATTGCCGGGTTGAGCCGCACTGATGCCGAGGCGAAGGTAAAGCACTCTCTTCAGAACACACAGTTGACCGAAGCCACAGTTCTTGTGGAACGTGCAAGCAAGCAGGCTTTAATCACCAACTCGCAAGGTGCATCTGCCGCCTTTCCAAAAATAATGATATACATTACAGGTGCGGTGCCACAGCCTGGCACTCACTTCGTTCCCTTGGCAAGTGGCCGTTCACTTGGTCTCTATGAAGCATTGTTAATTACTGGCGGGCTCAATCGCCTTGCACAAGAGCAGCGAATTGAACTCTTGCGTGTCAATTCGTCTGGGCAGCGGCAGCGTGCCGTATTTGACCTTCGACCTGTGCGGCAGGGCCTTGCGAAAGATCCACCGATTGGCGAGGGAGATCTGATAATTGTTCCAGAAAAAGTTTTTGGATTTTAATCTTCTCCTTTCATTTAATTCATCTCATCTGGCTACTCACTAATGAAGAATTCCCTGGTGCCGGTTTTCGATGTAAACGTTTCATTTTAACCCACCGCCCTCAATGAGAATGGCACAGAACCAAAAAACAGCTCAAGGCGCTATTGCATTGGATTGGAATGGTATTATCTCTATAGTTCTAAGCTATGAAAATTATTGGCGGCTGATGATTCTATTGTTCATCACCGGCTTGTTGTCAGCGTTGATCGTTTACGTTTACGCAAGACCAAGTTACGAATCCACGGCTTTGATTCGGGTTAGCCAATATTTAGACAGTTCCCAGTTGGCAAGGGGGGGGGCTGCAGACTTCCAGCTGGTAAGATCATCGATTGGGTATGAACTCGAAAGTGAAGTCCTTCAACTTGAAGCTGCCAAGAGTTTGGGGTGGACAGATGAAAAAACGACGTATTATGATTTGCGCAACAACCTCGTTCCTGTAGTTCGAGCAAGTTTCTTGGACCAGTACAATTTAGAATTATCCGTTTCCGCCTATAACCCGGTTGTAGTGCGCGAATTTGCCAAAGCCCTTGCTGAAGTATATGAGACAAATAAAGTTAAGCTTCGCAACGAATATCGAGACAAGGCAATCAAACGCTACATCGATGAGATCACCGACGTCCGGAAAAAATTGTCCACTCAGTTGGATACTCGATTAAAATTCGAGGAAGAAAGCGCTCTTGCCGGTGCCCAGATTGAATTGGAGCGGCTCAGCAATGTGCCCGTTGAGCTCGTGCGCTTGCGCTATCGGACTGAGGAGATGGAGCGCATCAGGGAAGTTCTTGAAAAAAGACAAGCGGCGCTGGGGGTTATTGGTCAACTGGCGCTGCTTACCAGTTTGCCGGCAGCACCTGCTTCTGCGGACCCCTTAAAATCGGGCAGTATCGTCAGGAATTCTGGTTCTATGGGACCATTCAACTTTACCAATCCAGCCCAGGGCAAGATTGTGACGCAGGTCGTAGTCCAGCCTGACATGGTGGAAGGCCTTGAACCATGGCAGGCTCTTGAGAAAAGAAAGCGTGTCTTGGAAGAAAAGACACGGATAACTCGCGCCAAGTTTCTCGAAGGCCATCCCGAGATGCTCAAGCTAAAAGATGAACTTTACGAGGTTTCATCTGCCCTTGACTTGGAACTCGAGGTGGCTCGCAAAGCATTTGAACTCGAGTATGCCAGGAGCAAGGAGCAGTTGCTGGAACTGGAGGCCAAGATGCCAGACTACCACAAAGCGACGAAGAGCTTTGATGACAAAAAGATGGGCTATGATTTGATGAAAAAAGGTCAGTTGGCGTGGGACAATGCGTATGAACAGCTCAGCAAGCAGATAGAAGGCCTTCAACTTACCACGGATGTTGGCAGTGTTAATCTTGAGTTCCGCGGCTTTGTCAACATTCGAAGTGATCTTCCTGTTTCTCCCAGTAGATACCAGCTTGGCATTATTGGGTGCCTGCTCGGAATTGGACTTGCCGGTGGAGTTCCTTTTCTTTTTACAAAACTCGACACTTCGATAACAAGTCTTAGTGAGTTTGAGAGAGGTCTGGGCTTAAATGGAATTGGTATCGTTCCAATGGCAGATCCTGAAGTTTTGAGCCAGATGAACCGTTCTAATTCCGTAGGCTCTGTCGTCCCGAATACACTTTTGGAAAATTTCCGACTGATACGTAGTAGCATCATCATCAATCAAGGGGCAAAAGATAACGCGCGGGTAATACTGGTAACCAGCGCACGTCCTGGCGAGGGCAAAACCACCCTTGCTACGAACATCGGATGGGCTTTCTCATCCATGGGTGACAAAACGTTGGTCATCGACTGTGATCTAAGGCGTGGCCGCGTTCACCAAGTAGGTGGGGTTCCTAACGATCTTGGATTAACTAACCTGCTTACCAACAATGCTAAACTGGAAGACTGTATTCAACAATCTACCGCCGATAACTTATGGTTGATAACACGCGGACCGGTTATTTCTGGTACAACTGAACTGCTTAACGCAAAAGTCTTTTCCAACCTTTTGGATGAACTCAAAGGGCGTTTTGATCGCATTGTTATCGATTCACCTCCAGTACTGGGATTGAGTGAAACCGCCTTTTTACAGAAGTATGCCGATGGCGTCGTCTTGGTAATCAAGTCGGGTGCTACATCCAGGGGTGATGTTAAAGATGCTTTTAATCTTATTGGAAAGTTAGGAGCTCATTTTTATGGTTTCGTCCTTAATCAAGTAGACTTCTCGAAGCGCGCTAATCATTATCAATATTATTATTATTCATCGACTTACTATGAGGCGAACTGGGAGGAAGAAAAATCATTGAGTCTGGAAACTCCATCGTCGGACTCTCGGGCACCTTGAACTAATCGGTGTCTTCGCAAATTAAGGATAGCGAGTTTTGTCAAAAAAATCGGCGCTTCGCTAAACTGGGTGGGTAAAAGCAGAGGGGATTTTGAGGTTTAGATCCCCTGCCATCCAGTAGCAGATGGCCTTGAGGTTCTCGAAGTTGCGGAACCCGCGTGCAAGACGGCGGGCAGTTTGGATGAAGGCATGCTGCTTCGAAGCCATGGCCCATGATCTGCGTGAACTCTCACGCCTGGCCAAGGGCCGCAAGGCCCAGCCCACAGCGGCCATCATGGACGGACGCAGTTGTTCCCGGAGGCTGTCCAAGGCCGCTGCGGCGGCCTTGTGAACTGCCTGCTTCGAGACCCCCAGCCGCTCGCCGATCTCTGCGTAGCTGTGCCCCTCAGCGACGAGAGCGAGTATCTGCCGGGTGCGGGCGGGCAATGCGGTCAGCAAATTTTCCAGCACACGCCGACTCTCCTGCGAGCGTACCTGGCTCAGCACATCCTGAAACTCATCCGGCAGCCGCTGGCTGGGTGAGGTGCTGCCTGCCGTGGTGAAGGCTGCGAGGGTGAGATCAGCCTCCGGCAGATGCTGCCGGGCATGGCGGGCCTCCTTTTGATGCAGCGAGTTCAGCGCATTCCGAATGGCCCGTGCGGCATAGGGCTCAAACGCTCCGCGTGCCGGATCAAACGCCAGCGCCGCCCGATGCAGCGCCGCATGCGACACGGCACGCACGTCATCGGCGGTCATGCCGGGGATGTTCGCATAGCCCCCCGCGATCTTGTCGGCAAGCGGAAGCACATCACGAAACAAGGTGTCTGCATCTGGCATACCGTCATGTTTGGCCCGGAACTCAGTTCTCGGCAATCTCAGGGATGTGGTGAACTTTCTCTGCTGGTTGACGATTTTCGCTCTAACCAGTAGGTGGATCTATGAAAAACTCGGTGGCAATTCTCAGCGACATCCATGGCAATGCTCACGCCTTGCATGCCGTGATGCAAGACATTGACGCACAGGGAATAAGCGAGCGCCTCTGCTTGGGTGACGTGGCCGGCTATGGCGGCAGTCCGTGCGAATGCATCGACCTCCTCAGGGAACACGATATGCCATGCTTACAGGGCAATCACGACGCCATGGTTGCCCTCGGAATTGGGCTCGATGGAGTGAAAGACGCCACTCGTTTCTCCATTGAGTGGACGCGAAGCGTCTTGTCCCCGGAGCAGAACGCATGGCTGACTGGTCTGCCGCTGAAGATGCAGGCTGAGGATTATGAAGCCGTTCACGCCTCGCTTCACCACCCTGCGGACTGGGCTTATGTGCTGATTGCAGATGCCGCCGCGCTGAGTTTCCCGCACCAGTCCCGGCCGTTATGCTTCATTGGCCATACCCACCGTCCAGCATTTTGGGTGGAGGGAGAGGCCCTCGGGGTGGACATTACGTCGATTGAATCTCTGAGGCCGAACCGCAAGTGCCTCGTCAATGTCGGCGCAGTCGGCCAGCCACGTGATCACGATGAACGCGCATGCTACGCCATTTATCGTCGAGACACCCAAGACATCCTGTGGCGTCGCGTGCCCTATGACATTGCGGGTGCGCAGCATGTGATCATCCAGGCCAGCCTGCCAGCCAATTTTGCGCAACGGCTGGAGTTGGGGAGATGAATATTGCATTCCCCTACTTCAGCCAGCCCACCCTCAATCACCCCGGTTGAAACCCAATCATCCTCCGGCTCTTCCCCTTCTCCCCTGAGTGCTCCACGTTCGCCTTCTTCACCTTGGCAATCTCCCGCTCCAGCATCCCCTGCGTCACCCGCCACTTCGCCGAATCCGCATCCGCGCTCCCTGCATGAGTCGCGTTGATGCAACTGTTCAAGATATTGCCTCGCTGGTATAGCTAAAAAAATGCACCAACTTCGTGCGCTTCCACCAACTTCATCCCGGCATTGCGATCAACGCCGGGATGAAGGGATGCGGAGGCCGCATGAGCAGTCCCGCCCAAAAGTGACAGACGGGACCGCGTGGCTTCAGATCACAGGCGGTGATCCAGGTGACCGGGGGCGTTGCCTTCGGGGTCGGCAAGCACGGTGGCGGTGGCAGCATGACCGTCGAGATCGCGACCGCTTAGGACGAGTATGGGATGAGTCTTGCCCTCCATTTCATCCCAGTAAATCGCGAGGATCTGACGCACGACGAGTTTTTGGTAATGCTCGCGTTCGATGCGGGTGGGAGCACTCATGATAGGAGTCCCACGTGTGTGTCGAGCAGGCCATGCAACGCTTCGGTGCGTTTCGGCAACTCCGCGAGGTTGCATTCCTTCAGCGATTCAGTGAACGCGTTGAACAGCGACCACACATTGCGTGTTTCAAACGCATCATGCCGTGGCTCGCGCCACTCATGAAGAACGGGTGGGATGAGACGGTTGCTGCATACGCCGACATCCGTGGCGCGGATGACGAGGTCATGGGCTTCGATGTCGGTGATCTCAGCTTCTTTGTAGGCGGCGATGCGTTTGTCCTGATCATGCCATTTGGCAAGCAGTAGTCCGATGGACCGGCTGACCAATTGCGGCAGATCACGGACGATGAACCGCGTGTGTTTGCGTGCGAATTTGATCTCGCCGGAGAACGATAAATTGTCACAAACGAAGACGCTTGCCCCGGCGACGATGCCGGCGGGGAACGTCTTGTCGGGGCTGTTACGGAGACCTAAAACCCAGCAGTAATCGTCGCTGGATTTCTGGGAGTGTACTTCCATCAGCCCGAAATAACGCTGTCCCTCATGGGACAACGAATGGGCCTGGGTGCCGATGCGCAGGTTGGTGGTGGCCAGCGTGCGCTGGACGGTAGTGATGAGTTCCGCATGCGGGATGGGACACCAGCTCTGCGTGCGGCGCGGAGTGGAAACGGCGCGCACTTCGTCAAGTTCCACATGCGAGGCGCCGCAATGAAGAGTGAGGTTCGGGCTGCGACGTTGAATGAGTAGGGGTTGGGGATCGAGATTGGCAATCATAATGATGTGTTCCTTTCTTGAATGAAAAGGGGCCGGACACGCAGCATGCGCATTCGGCCCCGGGTTGATATGTGTGGGATCAGATCTTCAGGCCTTGGATGGACCTGAGGGTGGATCGGACAGACTGCATTTCACGGGCACTGGCCTTCTGGTCGCGGTTGATGGTTTTGAGTTTCACGGACAGATCACGCAGCAGGTTGAATCCTTCGTTGAGCTTGTCACGAATGAGCAAGGTCATGTCGATGGCTTCTTCCGCTGGTGTTTTCTGGTCGTTGGATGCTGGTGTTGGTCCTTCAGAGGTGGGGTTCGCAATCATGGGTTTGGGTGGTGGTGCTGGTGGAAGAACAGGCCGGGATGGAGGCATGTTCACCGGAGCGGGTTGTTGGTTTGCTGGGGGCTGGGTATTGGCTCCATCAGGTCGCAGTGGCATCACGATCATCTGCCTGCCCTTGTTGTGAAAACGCAGGGGGGCGATTTGATCGATGATGCTGATGGTAGTGAGACCGTAATCGAGGGCCTTGATGAGGAAGCGTCGGCTCAGGAAGATCATAGCTTCCGGGCCTTCCGCTTTGGCATCGAGCACAGGGACTCGTGTCCAAGGCTCGTTGCTTTTGTCTTTGCCGAGGAGCAGGAATTGCCCCTCTTTGCATTCCAAACCAATGGTCTGGAATTTCTCCGCATCATGACAAGGCATGCGCTGGATGAGCTTGATGAGCGTCTCCAGTTTTGCCGGGTCGAGCGTGATGTGGGTTTTGGCGTCGTCGAGATTGGGGATGGTTTGCCGCCAGTTGGGATAGTTTCCGTTGATCTGTTTGCTGACGAATCTCCAGCGCCTGCTGCTGAGCTGGACTGTTTTGTCATCGACCTTCATCTGCCATTCCCCATCCGCGTTGAACTCCTTCCACCCCAGGAACTTGTGATTCGGGATGATGACGGAATTTTTGAGCGGCAGCGTGAACGAATTCGCGCTATAGAGGTGCTTGCCATCCGTGCCCACAATGTAGTTGGCCTTCGGATTGCTGGTGTCGATGAAGGTGCCGTTGAGGACGTAACGGGTGGCGTCCACACTGGCGCATTCCATGGCTTCGTGGATGGACCGGCGAAGTTCTGGCGGCAGCACGATGGCCTCGGTTTTAATGCGTGGAGTGACGGGAAACTCCTCAACCGGGAAGTGCTTAACCTTTTGTTCACCGAGGCTGTCAGCCAGGGCGAACTTGATGCACCCGGGTTCGATATGAATGCGCTCGTCTTTGCCGCAGTTTTTGGTGACCTGTAC
>NZ_JBIPNG010000451.1:0-5414 GCF_044373815.1 Prosthecobacter sp.
CGAACCTGGAGCGTCGAAGTCCATCCCCTTCCGGCTGCACTTCAACACGGCTGTGTGCAGCGAGTGCAAGAAGCCTGAATGGCAGTGCGACTGCGGCAGCCAGAAGAGCGGCAAGAACGTGGAAGTTCCTGCGGACCTCACAGGCCTGTGGGCGGAGATCAACCAGCACACGGAAGAGCTCCAGGAAGGCACCGCCGACAAAAGGTATGAGGCCATTGATGAAGTCACCGAGGCATTCCCGGTGCTGGCCTCAGCCCTGCCGGGCAAGACGGATGCGGCCAAGCAGGCCGAAGCAGGAAAGCTGGTGGATGAACTCAAAGCCGCACTCAGCGGTGTGCGTGATGCCTTCGCAGCGCGCAAACCTGCGGAGGCTGATCCACATCTGGATGCAGTGGCAAAAACAATCGCGAAGCTCAAGGCTCTGTATCCTGCCGAAATCGCCAATGCGAAGCTGAAGGAGTGATGGGATTGCCGTGCGGGGCCTCTGCTCCAAGTTCAGCGCGAAACCGCCCCAGGGAAGTCCGAGCATGACATTCCTTTATTCAACATCGTCAAGATGGTGATGAAGCAATTTCAATCATGACCGCCTTCACGTTTCACCCACATAAAAAAAGGCCTGCCGGAGAGCTTTCGTTCTCCGGCAGGCCGTGGATTCACACTGGATTCACACTGGATTAGCGATGGCTGGAATGACCGCCGAAATTGAAATGAAAGCCCGGGCCGCGGGAGGGTCCGGCGTTGCTGCCATGAACATGACCATGACTGTGGCCCACAGGGCGGCAGTTATGGCTGACGATGCGGTAGCCAAAGATGGGATGACCGTGGCGATCATGGCCAACGATGACGCGTTCACGATACACCGCAGTGCCGCAGGAGCCGCAGTTGTTCGCGAAGCTGCGGCTGGAGTGGTGGCAGTCAAAGGCCTGCGAACTGGCAGGAGCGAAAACAGCAAGACTGGCGGTAACAGCAATGAGGGTGAAGAGTTTTTTCATGATGAGAGGAGGTTTGCTTTTGATTTGTTGCCGCATTCTTGCGGCGTGTTCATGAGACGCGGAGCGGCTGCGCGTATTCGAGATTCATCCAACTTTTTTCATCGCACAGGCAAATCATGGCGAACGAACTGACATGCAGAGATTCAGTTTGATCGAATGGGTGTTCACGCAGCATCCCACAGAAAGCACAGGGCGTTTCGATGAGACCGAGCACGGTCATCACTGTGGCTCTCGCAATGTACGGATGACCGCCACAGCCAAGGAATCAGTGAAGATCCTGAAGTGCCTGGCCGGTCAATTGCGGTCCTGGCGAATATGCTCAGCAATGATGCGATCCAGTTCGCGGACACCGAAAGGTTTGTTCAGGTACGCGGTGGCTCCTGCGGCCAGACACTTTTCTTTGTCTGCGGCACTCGAATGCCCGGAAAGACTGACAATGGCTATGTCACGCGTTTTAGGATCTGTGGAGGCACGAATCTGCCGGATGGCGCTCAAGCCATCCACGACCGGCATGCGCACATCCATGAGAATAAGATCGGGCTGCAAAGTACAAGCCTGCTGAATGGCTTCACTGCCATCCCGGGCTGTGATGACTTGGAAGCCGACGCTTTCAAGGTAGTTACGCGTGACGGCAATGAGGGCGGGCTGATCATCAGCGATCAAAATGGTGGGCTGGCGGGTAGAGACCGAAAGAGGAGCTTCATTGCTGACCGAAGGTTCTGGCGGGGGCTGTTCCTGCGCTGGCACCGCAGCCGACGACCGGCTCAGTGGCAGACGAATGGTCATGCAGACTTCCCGCCCGGCTGTTTCGAGCACCTCAAAAGTGCCACCGTGAAGCTGCACCAATTGCTGCAGCAAGGCCAGGCCGATGGGTTTGACTTTTCCCAGCCGGTTGAGGATGACCGCCGGTTCAGAGGGCAACTGGCCGACGCCACCCAGAGTCTGAAGCTGAAGAGCGCCTTCGTCATAGGTGATGTGGAGCCGCAACTGACCGCCAGTGTGCATGGATAACACAGCGACGGAGAGCAGCTCGGTGATGATCTGTTGCAGCCGGTGCCCATCGCCAAGGACTCCGAGGCTGGGCGGCTGCACTTCGGTGATAATCTGAATGGACCGTGACTGCGAAAGCCCCGTCAAAGAGGACACGCTGCCAGCGCACTTCTCACTCACCATGCATGCTGTCTGGGTCAGCGATGACGCGCCTGCTTCGATTTTGCCGAGATCCACCATGTCAGCGATGAGCTGGAGCAACTGCCGAGCACTGTCCTGAATGGCTGTGACCGCCATTTTCTGCGCTTTCTCCATAGGCCCGTAAATACCTTCCTGCAGCGTTTCCGCCTGAGCGATAATGTTCGCGAGCGGATTGCGCAGCTCATGTCCCATGTTGCCAAGGAATTCATTTTTCTCCCCCATGGAACCCTCAATAAGTGAGAAGTTTGGCCGCATCGAGTCATGCTGCCGAAGTTTAGGCGAGTCTAAATCATTATTCATTATCATGCTTCCCCGCTACACGTGTCAGATTTGCTGTATGTTACTGCTGATTCCAGTCATAATCAGAAACTAAAGAGCATTTATGCAGCAGGCAAATTGGCATTCCAATCGTTCAGGAAATTCCGGAGTGATCCTGCTGGTCGAGGATCACGATCTCTATCGTGACGTGGTGCGTGCTGCCTTGGGCAGGTACCTGCCCAATTATGAATTGCTGGAAGCTGACTGCGTGGCCGCCGCACTCCCGGTGCTGCATTCGCACCATATTGACGTGATGGTCGTCGACATGACACTGCCAGACGGCTCAGCCATTGATCTGGTGGAGCAATGCGGGTATTTCATCGAGCAGGGAATCAAAGTCATTGTGCTCAGCAGCCATTCCAGCGCCGACATGCTGCCGGTTTTGAGCCGTGGCGATGTACATGGCTACGTCTCGAAGGAGCAAGGACTGAAGATGCTGGCAGAGACGATCACTGCAATCTGCTCTAACGAAGTCACCGAGACTGATGCACCGGAGGAATTGACACTAGAAAAATCTCTGTGAATGATTGAAACCACTCCTGCATGATCATTCCCACCATGACGACGGCCACCGCCACCGAAGACCTGGACATTGAGGTGCGGGGCGACTGGTTTCGCAGTGTTTTTGACTGCCTCAATGATGCGGTTTTCATCCACGACATCGTCACAGGGGCCATTCTGGAAGTCAACCAACGTGCCTGTGAAATGTATGGCTGCGATCCTGGTGAAATGCGGGGGCTCTCCATCGCAGCGCTTAGTGTAAACACTCCGCCTTACACCCTGGAGGAGTCGCTGTTCTGGATGCGCAAGGCGATGGAGGAAGGCCCGCAGATGTTTGAATGGCAGGCCCGCGCCCGCTCTGGACGTGTGTTCTGGGTGGAGGTGAGCATGCGCAAGGCCGAGATCCTCGGGAACGACAGGCTGGTCGTCACCGTGCGGGATATTTCCAAGCGGAAGCAGGCTGAGAGCGAGCTGCGGCGGAGCGAGGAACGTTTCCGGACCGTGCTCGGCAACTCCAAGGACCCGGTGTACTGTCTCAGCCTACCCTCGCTGACCTATGATTACATCAGTCCAGCGGTGGAGCAGGTGCTGGGTTTCAGCATTGAAGAATGCATCGCGGGAGGCCTTCGGTTCATGTTTTCGCGGATCCACCCCGAGGATTACCAGTCAAAACGCGAACGGCTGGAAAAACTGATGTCACGTGATCTGAACGGGGATTTTCAACCTGTCCTGGAATATCGGTTCAAGCACAAGAATGAGGCTTATCGCTGGATCAGTGACAACCGCTCCATTGTCAGAGACAGTGAAGGCAAGCCGGTGGCAATCATCGGCAATCTGCGTGATTTCACCACACGACGCGAGCAGGAGGAAGCACTGCAGCAGCAGGCCCATGCGACGCTGCTGTACCATCTGGAAAACACTTCGCTGGCGCTGGTGGAGTGCGACACAGACAGCCGCATCTGCCGATGGTCGCCCCAGGCGGAGAAAATCTTTGGCTGGACCGAGGCCGAGGTCATGGGGAATGATCACAGTGACTGGAACTTCGTTCATCCTGAAGATTTGCCGCGGGTGAAGGCGACGCTGGGTCGGCTGCTGGACCGGTCAGAATCCCGCAACACCTGCATCAACCGCAATTTCACCAGTGACGGGCGGGTGATTGTGTGTGAGTGGCATAATTCCGCCTTGTTGAATGATGAGGGAGAGCTGCAGTCGATACTCTCGCTGGCCTCGGACATCACAGTGGAGAAAAAAATGGAGGAGGCCCTGCGGGCGATGGCCGAAGGTGTCGATGCCCGCAGTGGCGAGACCTTTTTCCAGTCGCTCTGTCTTCAAGTGGCCCGTACTGTGGAAGCCAAATACGCCACCGTGGCGATGCTCCTGCCGGAGCGTGATCGGATGGTGCGGACACTCGGTTTCTGCGCGGACGGCAAGGTGCTGCCCAACAAGACATGCTCCCTGATCGGCACGCCGTGTTACAATGTGACCAGTGGCGAGGTCTGTTATTATGACAGCAATGTGCGGCAGCACTTTCCAGACGACCAAATCCTGCAGGAACTGGGGGCTAACAGCTACATGGGCATGCCGCTGCATGCCACAGACGGGCGTGTGATCGGAATGATTGCGGTGTTCAGCGAAAATACGCTGGACCACCGGGAGCGCCTGCAGGCCATGTTTCAGCTCTTCGCGGTGCGTGCGGCGGCGGAAATGGAACGCCACCAAGCGGAGCTGGCTCTGCGACAGAGTGAAGAACGTTATGCGCTGGCGGCCACAGGTTCCACCGGAGGTGTCTGGGACTGGGACATCCGCACCGGCGGCGTCTATTATTCCGCACGTTTTCGCGAACTGCTCGGTTACAACCACGAGGAATTTCCCAGTCTGTTTTTTGCCTGGGAGCAGAAAATGCACCCGGCGGATCTGCCCCTGGTGCGTGCTGCGCTGGAGAGCCATCTGGAGCAGCGCAGTGAATTCTGCATCGAGTACCGCATTCAGGTGAAGTCGGGCGGGTATCGCTGGTTTGAGGCCCGTGGCCAGGCCTTGTGGGACAAGCATGGCGAGCCCTACCGCATGGCAGGGTCCGCTCTGGACATTCACGAACGCAAGCTGGACGAACAGCGCCTGCTGCGCCTGAACCGGCTGCATGCGATGTCCAGCAGCATCAACGAGGCAATCGTCCGTATTCGTGAGCCGCAGCTGCTGTATGAATCAGCGGTCAGCATCGCGGTGGAGAAGGGCAACATGAAGATGGCCTGGATTGCCTTCTTTGATGAAGAATCCCAAAGCTTGAAGCCGGCCGCCTGCGCCGGCAGCTATCAAAACTATCTTGATGGACTGACGCTGATCACCCGCGGAGATCATCCCTCAGGCCGTGGTCCGGCGGGACGCGCCTTCAGGAGCGGCACGCATGAGATTTCC
>NZ_JBIPNG010000080.1:0-18060 GCF_044373815.1 Prosthecobacter sp.
TGAGTGCCCACACCCGTCACGCTGGAATCCTCCACGCAGTACATCATTGCGCCGCTGCGCTTGTCAAACCAGTCATTGCCGATGACCCCGTGCATCATCGGCGAGCTGCCGCTGAAGAAACTCGCATGTCCCGGTGCGGTGACGGTAGGATAATAATTGTACTGGGCGAAGGTCATGAAGGCACCCTTGTCCGTGAGCTCGCGGAACCCACCTTCGACAAACTGATGGTGAAAGCGGTCCAGGTAGTCGTAGCGCAGCTGATCCACCAGAATCGCGACAACAAGCTTTGGGGCCTTGGGCGGCGCAGCCTGGGCTCCAGCGGAGCAAGCGGCGAGGGCGAGGAGAGAGATCAGGGTGCGATACTTCATAGGTGGTATGGGAGCGCAGTAAACAACTGGAAAGCAGCGAAAGTTTCAAGCCCTTCAGCTCATCATTGGCCTTGGATGCACTCCTGACTTGAACTGAAAGGCAACCGCAGGCATCAAGACTGCGTAGAATCCCCACGTAATGACCTCCCCTGAAACCACCCAGCTCGCAGCACATGTGAAGGGCATTTCCAAAAGCTTTGGCGATGGAGGCTCCCGGCTGCAGGTGCTGAAGGAGATTGATCTGGAAGTGCGCCGTGGAGACATCACCATGCTGGTGGGGCCGTCGGGCTGCGGCAAGACAACGCTCATCAGCATCATCGCCGGCACCCTGAAGGCGGATGCAGGGGAGCTGACCGTGTTTGGCCATGATCTGCGCAAGATGTCCACGGCGGCGATCACGCGTTTTCGCTCGCGGCACATCGGTTTCATTTTCCAGTCCTTCAATCTTATCCCGACGCTGACCTGCGCGGAAAACGTGAGCGTGCCGCTGCTGATTCAAGGTGTGGGAGCATCCAAGGCGGAAAAGCGGGCGAAGGAAGTCTTGGATCAGGTGGGTCTGGGAGACCGCTGCAAAAACCGCCCCTCACAGCTTTCCGGCGGGCAGCAGCAGCGCGTGGCCATCGCCCGTGCGCTGGTGCATGAGCCCCAGCTCATCATCTGCGACGAACCCACCGCCGCACTGGACGCAAAGAACGGCCACGTAGTCATGGAACTCTTCGAACACGTGGCGCGCGGCAAAGATCGCGCGGTGCTGATCGTGACACACGACAACCGCATCTTTCACCACGCCAACCGCATCGCCAACATGGACGACGGCCGCGTGGTGGAAATCCATGACGTGGATGCCAGCCATCCGCCGCCAGAGCACTTGAAGCAGGTGGAGCGGCTGTGATTCAATGTGGGGCTTCCTCGGGGGGGCAGGAGTCCGCTGCGGCTTGGAGGTCTGGAGGAGCGGCATCACCTTGGGAGGCTGGCGGGGCATCTCCTTCTGTTTGCGGCTGCATATCCGGCAGTGAATCGATATAAAGAGCTTCAACCTTCTCACGCGCCCACGGTGTGCGGCGGAGGAAGACGAGGCTGGACTTGATGCTGGGCTGCCAGTTGAAACAGTTGATCGGGATCATCCGGCCGAGCATCTCCCAGCCGTAGTGTTCGACGAGCTGCGTGACGATCATTTGAAGGGTGATGCCATGGAGCGGATTTTTGGGGCCGGCGGCGTGCATGATGAGTTCGTGGTTTGAGTTTATTCTTCCGGCAGGTCGCCTGATTTCGCGGCTTTGACAATCTTCGCCTGCGCCTTGGCGTCCAGTGCTTTCACTTTGACATAGCTGCCATCAAAATAAGCGCGTGCACCATGATAGTAGCCGGTATTCGCACCAATGATTTCGAGCTTCTTGTCACGGAGGATGAAGCTGAGATTGGTCTCATCGGTCTTTTCTTTGTCCCGGCCCTTGTCGCTGAACCAGCCGATGCTTGGATTCCATGCCGCAATGCCTGCAAGCCCGCCCACATGCGAGGTGGGGCCACGCACGCATTGGATGATGAAATGCAGATGCCCCTCGCGCTCCACGACCTCAATGCTGCCGCCGTAGCTGTCGGTCCATTCGCCGGTCAGTGTTTCGTCTTTCCACTCGTGAATCAAACCTTTGAGCCACTCCGTGCGCATGTCTTCGAGACCCGCGGCGGCCTCCAGATATTCCGGCGAATCCAACGCCAGCTCTCCCTGAGCATCTGCACCGGTATACATGGGCGAGCGCGCAAGGTAATCGCGGTATTCCACCCAGGCGCGCTGGTCTTCCTTGAGCTTGTTAAACTCCTCTTCCGGCAGCGCCTGCTTGGCCGCAGACCAAGCTGCGTTCAGGGCCCGATCGGCTTTGTCGAACACCGCTTTCGCCGCCTTGGCATCCAAAGGTTTGTCCTGCGCGCTGGCCGTACTGAGGCAGACCGTCAGCATCAGAAGTGTGAAGAATGAAATCGCGTTTCGCATGTGGCATCAGATTAGCTCCGGGCACCGTCATGTCCATGGTTTGCCGCCTGTTATTTCGTTCTCCTGATCATCAAGTCTTGGCAGGTTTTGAATGCATGTTCACGCCTTGCCAAACAATGTTTTACCTCTAGCCTCCGCCCTCTCCGCTCCCCCACGTCATCTACATGAATCTCTACGAACAATTCGTCCAATGGGCCGGCAGTTTGAATGCACAGCAGGTGGCTGACTGGCTGCGCCATCTGGAATGGAACCGCGTGCTGCCGGAGATCACGGGCAAGTTCATCGGTTTCCTGCTCGGGTTTGGTGCCAGCTGGTTCCTGCTCTTCCGCCGCCATTTGAAATCTCTCGACCGCCTGCGCCGTGGAGATTCGGACGACGTGCTGTTTCAGGCCCACTTTCTCGCACCCGTTCCAGGCTCGGACAAATACGTCCTCCTCTTTCGCAATCTGATGCCGAGCACCACGGTGAACGATCTCTACGACAATCCTGCCGCGCGGAAAATCGTGCGCGAACTGGCCGACATCACCACCCTCCGCAAGCCGGTGCTGCGCACGGAAGGCGTGCTGGGCTTTGAATTGCTCAACGATGCCTTCAACCACATCGCCGGGCATCTGGCCATCACACCGTTTCCTCGTGAAACATGGCTCTTCGCCATGACCTGCGAAGACCGCCAGGTGGTGCGGCGCAAATGCGTGCGCTGCTTCCTCGTGCGCCCCGCCGAGCTCGAACGCTTTGCCAACTGGCGCTGGTGCCGTGACAACGTGGTCTGCGAGCAGCCTTGGCACTGGTACCGCATTGTCGCACTTCACCAACTCGCCACCGTGTGGCAGGAAGAGGAGAAGGCCGCACAAAACCCCTCACCCAAACCACAGGGCATGCCGCTGGTGGACAAGCACGCCACTCACCGCCGCATCCGCGCGCTCTCCGCAGGCATCTTCGCCAACGAAAAACCCGTGGGCACGCCGGCAGAGATCGACTGGCCTGCGCAGGAGTGGGAGCTCAAAAAGCTGGGCCTCGATCTCAACGCGACGAACCCTTGAGCCACCCGAGCACAAGGATCAGCGCGAACAGCCCAAGCCCCATGCCCCAATACAACCGCGAGCGGTCAGGCTCAGCCGGGGGTGCAGACGGTTGCCCCTCAATCTTCACCGTCTGCGGCAGCAGATCGGCGATCTGGCTTAACTCCGGCAGTTGTTGCCCGGGCTGCGCCTGCGCCTTCACCATCTGCTTCCAGTCCACCGCCATCACGAGATCCACGCCGGGATTTTGCTCCTTCACCTGGCAGGAGCAGGAGCCAATGAGAAACTGCGCCGCACGATCCACCGTTTCCACCTTGATGCCTTTGCCAACCAGCGCATACAGCACCCGGCCCTGGCCAAAAATCGGAAACGCGATCGGCTCATGGAGGCTGCGCAGGTCCGGCTCGCTCGCCAGCAGCATCGCAATAAAGGCGCTCTCGACAGCATCATCACGTTTCAGCCTCAACGTCGAAAAGGCGAGCCGCAGTCCATCACCCGGAATCGAGACCAGCCCGTTTTTGACGTCCTGCTGGTCCAGCTTCGGCAGCTCCATCACGCTGCTCAGGTATTCGAGGCGTTCGTCGAGAAATTTTTCAGCCGCCGCATCTTTCGTCTTGTCGCCGCACTCCAGCAGCACCCACACGGCGCTTTCTCCATTCGCGAGCCTCTCCGCGATCTGCTGTCGTGCCGGTGAATCGACCAGCAGTTTGGCATTCGCCTCGGTAGAATCGGCCGACCAGATCACCTCATCATTCCGCATCGTGAGTGGCTGCCGCAGTTCAATGCGCTGCGCAGCGCCGACCGTGATTTTGAAGTTGCCCTCCAGCTTCACTCCATGCGGCACACTGACCCGATAGGGATCTGCAGCCCAATGCTCCAGTGCATAACGAAACACCGGGACGGAACACGCAAACGCAGTGGTCGCGCATAAAAAGAGGATGAGGACAAGACGACGCAGCATGGGCATCGCACAATACGCGGGACTTTGGATGAATTCGCATCCCGTGCGCGTTTTAATTCGATCATGCGCCCGCTCCTGTTCCTCCTAGCCCTTTCCACCGCCAGCGCCGACTGGCCGACCTACCTGCACGATGCCTCACGCGTCGGCGCAACCACGGAGGACATCAGGCTCCCGCTGCAGTCCGCATGGACCTTTGAATCCGCCTCCGCACCGCAGATGGCCTGGGCCGGTGAGGATGGCAGAGTCTTTGAAAGTCACGTGACACTGAACCGCATCCGCTTTGACGAGGTGTTTCAGGTCGCCATCAGCGCGGGAAAGATCTTTTTTGGCTCATCCGTGGATGGTCGCGTAATCTGCCGCGATCTCGCGACTGGCAAGGACCTGTGGTCGTTCTGCACCAATGGCCCCGTGCGTCTGGCACCAGCCATCGCTGCTGGAAAAGTCTATGTGGGTTCCGACGACGGCTACGCCTACTGCCTCGATGCCAAGACCGGCATCCTCGTGTGGAAGCTCCGCGCCGGACCGCACGACGAACGCATCCTCGCCCGTGGCCGCATGATCTCACGCTGGCCGGTGCGCACGGGGTTACTGGTCGATGACGGCATCGCTTATTTCGGTGCCGGCGTCTTTCCGCATGAGAAGGTCTTCATCTACGCCGTTGAGGCGGCCACCGGGAAGATCATCTGGAAAAACGATGCGATCAGCGAGAAGGACGCAGGCCGCAACGACCTCTCTCCCCAGGGCTACCTGCTGGCGACGAAGGACATTCTTTTTGTCCCGTCCGGCAGATCGCTCGCGGTGTCGATTGATCGCAAAACAGGCGAACTCATCGCCAAACCCGAACCCGGCTGGCGTGGCGATGCTGGCGGTCCCATCGGCGGCACGCAGGCATTCCTGGCCGACGATCAAATCTACGCCGTGGGCGAGCATCACATCCTCGCCTTGGATCAGGAGAAGCAGAAATCCGGCTATGCCTGGTTTGCAGGCACGCAGATGACCCTGGCCGGCGACATGGGCTACATGGCGAATGGCACCAAAATCATCGCTGTGGACCGCACCAAGCACGCTGAAGGCACACGCATCCGCCACGGCCATGAAGTCGCCATCTCCAAGCTCAGCGCCGATTTGAAAAAACACCCCGCAGTCGCCGCTGCGAAAAAGTTCCAGGCAGCCGAAGCCACTGCGCGCAAGGTGAAGGACGATCCCAAGGCCTTTGCAACCGCCCAGGCGGATCTCGCCGCCATCGCCGAAAAATACGAACCCCTCCGCATCGCCTACAAGGCGAAGCAGGACGAGATCGCGAAGCACAAGGCCGACCTTGCAGCCTCCACGGATGCCGGCGTCAAATGGTCTCTCGATACACCACACCAGTCCGCACTGATCATCGCGGGCAAAACCGTCATCGCAGGCGGCAAGGGCGAAGTCATCGCCATTGACGCCGAAACCGGCAAGCAGGCATGGAAAGCAGCCGTGGATGGCGAGGCGCGTGGTCTGGCCGTGTCAGACGGTCATCTCGTCGTCAGCACCACCACGGGCCGCGTGTATGTCTTTGGTGCCAAAGCAGCAGACATGATCGCTGAGAAGAAGCCAAACGATTTCCCTTCGGACAAAGCGCATGCGGAAGCAGCAGAAGCCATCTTGAAGCAAACCGGCATCACCAAAGGCTTCTGCATCGTGCTAGGCAACGATCAAGGAAAGCTCGCCTATGAACTCGCCAAACGCAGCGAACTCGTCATTTTCGGTGTCGATGCCGATGAGAAAAAAGTCGCCACCGCGCGTCGGGAACTCCTCGCCACCGGCCTCTACGGCACACGCATCACGGTGGATCACCTCGATCTCGCGGTGATGCCGTATTCAAGCTACTGTGCGAATTTGATCGTGAGCGACAGCTCAGAGCCGCTGGGTGTACCTGCAGATGTCGCACGGCACTTGAAGCCCATTGGCGGCAAGTTCTGCTTCAAGGCGACACCCCAAACCGCAACCTGGCTCGCCGCGACAAAACTGACGGATGAGAAAGCTACCGTTGCGAGCAACGAAGGCTGGAGCGTGCTCACGCGTTCTTCCCTGCCTGGCGCGAGTTCCTGGTCTCACCAGTATGGCAATGCAGCGAACACTTCGAGCACCGACGACCACCGCATCAAAGGCGGTCTGAGCGTGCTCTGGTATGGCGATCCGGGCCCCGGCAAAGTGGTCAATCGTCACGACGGTGCCGTGGGGCCGCTCTCGGTGAACGGCCGCCTGTTTGTGCAGGGAGAAGACAGCGTGATGGCCTACGACGCCTACAACGGCCGGCTCCTCTGGGAGACCAAGAACCCGGGTGCCATGCGCATCGGCGTCTACAATGCCCGTGAACCCGGCAACATGGCCGCAAGCGACGACTACCTCTTCATGCTCATGGAGGACGAGTGCATCCAGTTTGATGCGGCCACGGGCAAGATCGTTCGCACCCTGAAAATCCCCGGCGCAGGCACCAAAAAAGATCTGCAGTGGGGCTACATCGCCTATCAGGATGGCCTGCTCTATGGCACCGAAACCGAGCGCGTCGAAAAGGCGGCGGAAGTGGCACGCCGTGGCAAGAGCGGCTCGATTTCGACCGATCGCATCTTTGCCTTCGATGTGAAAACCGGCACGCTCAAATGGACTCATCAGGGCAAGCACATCTCCCACGTCAGCATCGCCATCGGTGATGGTCGCCTGTTCTTCATCGACGCCTCTCTCACCCCCGAGCAGCGCGCCCTCATGCTGGCAGAGGACAAGACCGCCCTTGCCAAACTCACCGGCAAAGAGCGCGAACTGGCCGAGGACCGCGTGAAAAACAACGACCTGCGCATGGCGGTGGCTCTCGATGCCACCACCGGCGTCCAGCAATGGGCCAAACCCGTCGATGTGACGGATTGCAGTGAAATCGGCATCGGCGGCGGTGCCCTGACCCTCATGTATCACAACGGCCACCTCGTACTCGGTGGTGCCAACGCCAACGGCCACTACTGGGAGCAGTTCTTGAGCGGTGAATTCAAACGCCGTCGCCTTGTCGTGCTGGATTCAAACAAAGGCGACAAAGTCTGGGCCAAGGACGCGAACTACCGCCACCGCCCGGTAGTGATCGACAACGAAATCATCGCCGAACCGTGGAGCTACGATCTTTACACGGGAGCGCAGAAAACGCGCAAGCATCCCATAACCGGCGAAGAGTCCGCATGGATGTTTGCCCGCCCCGGCCACCACTGCGGCGCGATTTCAGCGACACCCAACATGATGTTCTTCCGCTCCAAGTTCACCGCGTTCTATGATCGCGACAGTGACAGCGGCACCGAGCATTTTGCCGGCCATCGTCTCGGCTGCTGGATCAACACCATCCCCGCCAACGGTCTCGTCATGATCCCCGAGGCCAGCGCGGGCTGCGTCTGCCTATTCTCCATCGCCAGCACCGTGGTGTTTGAACCACGCGAAGACCGCATGAACTGGGGCGTCTACAGCGCCGATGGCCCCTCCCTGCCTGTGCAGCACATGGCACTGAATCTGGGAGCACCGGGAGATCGCCGCGATGCACACGGCAAGCTCTGGCTCGGCTACCCACGCCCCAGCAGCCGTGCAGGCATCGATCTGCCGCTGGATTTCAAACCGCAATACAGCAGCAAAACAGGCGGCGCTTATGCCTTCAACTCCGAAAGCAATCCCATCGCCGGCCACGACACCCCCTGGATCTTCGCCAGCGGTCTGCGCGAACTGACGAAGCTCGACATTCCGCTTCTCGCCAAAGGCCAGCCGCCCGCGACCTACACCGTGAAGCTCATGTTTGCACCGCTGCCAGACGATCAGCCCGGACAGCGTGTCTTCGACGTAAAGCTCGGCGACAAGATCGTGCTCAAAGCCTTTGACCCCGCCACCCGCAAGGGAGCCATCGTGGAGCAGTTTGAAAACATTCAGGTGACCGCCAACCTCGTGCTGGAGCTGATTCCCACATCTCCCACCAGTGCGCCCATTCTCAATGGCATCGAAATCCTGCGCACCAACGCCAAGGAAATCACAGCAGGAGTGGCGCAGAGGTAAGCATTCATTCCCCCATGAAGCACTTCATCCTTCCTCTCCTCCTCAGCGCGTCCTCCTTCGCCGCTGACACCCGCGACGCCATCTTCCAAAAGAGCATCGCGGAGATGTTTCCGAAACTCGTGGAAATCCGGCGGGACATCCACATGCACCCGGAATTGTCGAACGAGGAGGCACGCACCTCAAAGCTGGTGGCGGATCGCCTGAAGGAACTCGGCTTCACCGACATCAAAACGGGCGTGGCGAAACATGGCATCGTGGCGCTGCTGAAAGGCGGGCAGGATGGCCCATGCGTGGCCGTACGTGCGGACATGGATGCGCTGCCCATCAAGGAACTGCGCAGTGTGCCCTACCGCTCGCAAAATCCCGGCGTCATGCATGCCTGCGGTCATGATGTGCACGTGACGTGCGCGCTGGGCGTGGCTGAACTGCTGGCGAAGCATCGCGACCTCGTCAAAGGCAGCGTGAAGTTTCTGTTTCAGCCCGCTGAAGAAGCCATGCCCGCCACCTTCAAAGGCGACTGGGGCGCAAAGCTCATGGTGGCTGAAGGCGCGATGGAAAACCCAAAGCCTGCGGCGGTTTTCGGCCTGCACACCACGGCCTTGGTGCAGCCGGCGGGTATCATGGATGATGCCGTGCATTATCTGAAGGCCGGACAAATCGGCTATACACCCGGGATCGACAATGCGAACAGCGACCGCTTCCACATCACCATCCATGGCAAGATGGCGCACGGTTCCGCGCCGCACAAAGGCGTGGATGCCATCGCCGTGGCCGCAGAGGCCATCATGGCGCTGCAAATGATCAAAAGCCGCCAGACCAACACCCGCCAGCCGCTCGTCATCAGCATCGGCACCATCAGCGGTGGCGACCGTGAAAACATCGTCGCGGAGAAAGTCGAACTCGGCGGCACCGTGCGCACCTACGATGCCGCATTTCGTGACGGCATCATCGAGCAGATGGAGCGCATCCTCAAAGGCATCACTTCAGCCCACGGCGCCACCTATGAGATGGAGTACCGCAAAACCTACCCAAGCATCCTCAACGACCGCAAGCTCATAGATGCCACGCTGCCAGCCTTCAAACGAATCGTCGGTGAGCAGAACGTCATTGAACTCATCCCCGGCATGGGCGGTGAAGACTTCAGCTACTTCGCGCAGGTCGTGCCCGGATTCTACTTCCGCCTCGGCGTCGGCAACGAGGAGAAAGGCATGACCTACGGCGGCCACACGCCCATGTACGACTGCGATGAGGAGAGCCTCAAAACCGGCGTGGCCGTGATGGCCGCAGCGGTGTGTGATTTTCTGGATTCTGCCAAATGACGCAGGCCGGAGTGGGATCATCTTGATCCCTTCTGCCACTTTTTGAGCGGAAAGCGTCGGTCAAAGCCTCGCCGTCAAGAAGTCAAAAGGTCAGGAACTGCCCCCAGGCCCGGACTGTTCTATGTGAATGTTTGGGTGGCCCGGCTCTTCGTTCGCAGTTTCGGGGGTTCGCTTCGCAGCAGCCTTTTCTGAAACTGCACACGGGATGGTTTCCCCATCCCAGCTTTTCACGCTTGCGACAGCGGACGTTACTTATGCCTATTTCTTAACATGGTTACGCGTAAGACATGGTAGGGTTTTACCCCATATCATAATCACTATCTCCAACCTAATTGGCCGCTGAACGTGCGGAAATAAATCCAGACGTTCAAGCAACCAAACAAACAACAAATAGGTAATCATGAACATACCCAAATCGAAGAAAAACAAATTGCGAAACAAGGGCTCCAGCAAAGGCCTGCTTGCCGTGTCCTTGCTGACCCTCAGCACTCTTTGCCAGGGGGTAAAAGCCGGCCAAATCTGGGATGGTGGCGCCACGCCGATCAACTTGTGGTCAAATAACGTCAACTGGGACTTAGACACGGCGCCAAATTATGCCCTGGGACTGCAGTTTGCGGGGATCGTGAACTTGACCCCGAATAATGACAACGCTGCTGCGGTTGGTGGCACTGGCATCACCTTCAATCCGGGTGCGGGCGCTTTCAATCTCACTGGAAATGCGATCACTCTCACTGGAGGTATCACCAACAATTCCGCCAGCGTGCAAACGATTAGCTTTGGTGGTCTGGGCATCACCCTGGGTGCAGGACAGACTTGGAACTCAGGCGTTGTCGTGGGAGGTGGCCTGAATGTGACCTCTCTCGTCGATCTGGCAAGCCAGGCACTGGTGGTCGATGGTACTAACAATACGACCATCTCGGGAGCGATCTCGGACAGCGGTGTCGGCGGCTCACTTGCCAAAAATGGCACGGGCACGCTCACAACGTCGAGTCTCCTCAACACCTACGCGGGCACTACATCCGTCAACGCGGGTACTCTCAACGTGCTTGGAGCCCACATCGGTGGTGGAAACTACACCATTGCCCCGGGCGCTACGCTTGCCGGCACTGGAGTCATCACAGAGGCTTTGAATGCTTCAATCACCAACAATGGGGCGATTGTGGTTGGCGATGCCACTCTGCTAATTCCTGTCGCATCCACGCTCACGATCTCCACCTCAGGTTTAGGCGCGATCAACATGGGCCTCGGCAGCACTTTGGCCGTCGATCTCTTCACTGGGGCTGGTCTTGGTAACAACACCCTCGTTCTGGGTTCTTCTGACACGTTCATCCTGGGCGGCAATCTGAATTCTATTGCTGGCGGCACCTTGGTCATTGGCAACCCAACGGCCCTGACGGGCTTCACGGGTGGAGACAGCTGGCAGGTGGTGACTCTCCTTCCAGGTGCCACCATTACGGGCAATCTGGGCCTCACCGGCAATCTCAACACCACCGCTCTGAATCTCACGGCGACTCAGGTGGGTAATTTCAACCAGACTTCCGGTGTTTTTACGGTCATCGACACCATCACCGGTCTCCAAATGGGCAACGCCATGGGGCAGGCCGTGCTCGCAAGTGCTCAGAGTGTCCTCACAGATGTGAATGGCCGCCTGTTCTTCCTCCGCGCGGGTCAGGGTGATCTCTCCGAGGACAACGAATACAACGGCGGCGTGGTTGAAGGTCAGGGCGACGGTCCTGGTAAGAACCCGGCCCCGAGTCCAGTCGCACAGCGCCGTACTCGCACCAACCAATGGGAGGTTTTCGCTTCCGTGAATTACAACAATGCCAAGCTCGGTGCTCTCGGCAATCAGGCGGGAGTCCAGTCTGACAGTTGGAGCCCAGGAGTCGGCGCTGAGCTTCATGTCACCCCAAACGTGGCCATTGGTTTCGCCCTCAACTGGCTGGATTCCAAACAGACCTTCGCCAACGGCGTCGGCAACATGGACATGAATGGGTACGCGCTGAGCGCCTACACTTCCTATGTGAAGAAGGCCTTTTGGGCTGATCTGCTTTACAACTTCGGCAGCTATGACCTCGAAACGAACCGCAACACCATCGGCTTCGGCAATGCTCGCGGTGACACAGACGCCTACACCCACTCCGTGCAGTTTAATTCAGGCTGGAACTTTCGCTTCCAGAACAACAGCCTAGTGACCGGCCCGTTCATTGGCCTCGACTACACCCATGTCTCAATCGACGGCTTTGGTGAGTCCAGCGGTGGCCTTGCTGCCCTGGCTTACAACAAACGTACCACGGAGTCCCTGATCTCCCGCATTGGCTGGTCCGTGAGCAAGTATGTCAAAACAGACTTTGCAGTCATCACTGCACAGGCCCGTCTGAGCTACGAGCGCCAGAACTTGAACAACAACAACGGCACCACCGTTGGCCTCATCAACCAACCCTTCGTTGTAAGCGGTGGTGGTCAGAGTTATGGCCAGGATTACATGGTCGCAGGAGCTGGCCTGAACTTCCAGTTCACCCCGGCCTTCGGTATGCTGCTCAACTATCAGGGGCAGTTCTTCCGTCAGTCCGTGGAGGCACATTACGTCGGCCTGCGCCTCAGCTATAAGTTCTAAGTCATTAACGTTCGCCGTTAAATCGCGGGAGGCATTGCTGAAAGGCAATGCCTCCTTTTTTGCATGATGCAATTCACCCGCGTTTCGCCCGCAGCACTTCCTCCACCTCACCCAGCGGCAGGCAGTTAATGACATCCTTGCGAGTCAGCCAGCCTTTGCGGGCGGCTTTGATGCCATAGATCACCGCCTGCAATCCGTGCGTGCTATGCGCGTCGGGGTTGATGCTGCATTTCACGCCCTTGGCCTTCGCGAGCTTCCACCAGCGCCAGTCCATGTCGAGGCGCCAGGCACTGGCATTGAGCTCAATGATCGTGCCGGTTTCCGCTGCGGCATCGATCACCGCAGCCACGTTGACATTGTAAGCAGGGCGCTGCAGCAGCAGCCGGCCGGTGAGATGCCCCAGCATGGTGACATTTGGATTCTCAATCGCGCGAATGATCCGCTTGGTCATCTCGGCCTCGGGTAAATTGAAGACGTTATGCACAGACGCGACGACGTAGTCGAGCTGGCTCATGATCTCATCACTGAAGTCGAGACTCCCGTCCTTGAGGATGTCCACCTCGCTGCCGGCAAAGATGCGAAAGCCCTCTTCGGCCATCTCTTCATTCAGCGCCTTGATCTCCTGGATCTGCGCCAGCAGACGTTTTTCATCAAGCCCATTCGCCTGGAACGAAGACTTGCTGTGATCGGCGATGCCGAGGTACTGCAGGCCGAGCTCATGAGCGGCATCCGCCATCTCGCGCAAAGTCGCGCCCCCGTCGCTAGCGGTGGTGTGGTTGTGGAAAACACCACGAAGATTTTCAAGCAAAACGAGGCGCGGTAGACCACCGTGCTCCGCCGCGTCGATCTCGCCCGTGTTCTCACGCAGTTCGGGATCAATGAAGTCGAGATCCAGCGCGCGGTAGAGCTCCGCTTCATCATGGATCGGTGGAATGACCGGCGCATCCGCATGATCCGGCACCGGAGTGAAGGCATACTCATTGAGCGACCAGCCACGCGCCAGCGCACGCTGGCGGATGGCCACATTGTGCTCCTTGCTCCCGGTGAAGTAAGCCAGTGCAAAGGGGAACTCCTTGCTCGATACGGCACGCAGATCGCATTGCACCCCGTGGGTGACATGCACACTGGCTTTCGTCGGCCCTTTGGCGATGACATCCACCACCAGCGGCATTTGCACAAAGTCCTCGATGACCAGCTCCGGCTTCCGTGTGGCCACGAGGAAATCAAGATCATGCACCGTCTCTTTGCCACGGCGGAAACTGCCGCACACCTCGGCGTGCGAAACGTTCGGGTGCTGACGCAGCGCCTCCAGAATCTCCTGCACCAGCGGCTGCACCAGATCCAGACGAAACTCCGCCGCATGCTGCTCACGGAAGGCGATGCTTTCGAGAATCTTCTCCACCGTTTTACCGCCAAACCCGGAAAGCTTTGCCGCCTCGCCGCTCTCGCAGGCGCGCTTCAAATCGGCGATGGATGAAACCCCCAGCTCCGCATGCAGCGCAGCCACCTTCTTGGGCCCGAGACCCTGCACATCGAACAACTCAAAGAGCGTGTCCGGAAATTCAGCCTTGAGCTTCTCGTAGAATTCCAGCTTCCCTGTCGTGGCCATTTCATGCAGCTTGTCACGCAGCGCTTCGCCCAGTCCCTTGATGCCCGCGAGCTGGTTTTCAGCCGCCAGCTTCATGATGTCCCCGCTGTAGCTTTCCACGATCTCCGCGCCGGTTCGGTAAGCGCGTACTTTAAAGCTGTTTTCCCCTTTCAGTTCAAGCAGCAGAGCGATGCGTTCAAAGATGGTGGCGGCGTCTTCGCGGGTCATGCCCACATCATGGCGTGAGTTGCCGTGAGGTGAAGCGCGAAAAAGGTCATTAAGCCTCTTTGCTGCCGTTCATCCGTTTTTCCAAACTCTTCAGCCGCCGCAAAGCGTCCGGCATCTTAGAAACGGCAATCCACTGGCGCTTCGCCTGCTTGTCGGATGCCGAAGGATACCCCAGCACGGTGTCACCCGCTGCAACGTCGCGCATCACACCTGATTTGGCACCGATGGTCGACTGAGCTCCCAGCTTGAGGTGCCCACCAATACCCGACTGCGAGGCGATGACGACGTAGTCAGAGAGATGAGTGCTCCCGGCAAAGCCCACCTGTCCCATGATGAGGCAATGGCGACCCATGACCACGTTGTGGGCCACATGCACGAGATTGTCGATCTTCGTTCCCTGCCCGATCACCGTGGAGCCCAGCGCACCGCGATCAATCGAGGTGTTGGAGCCAATCTCCACATCGTCATGAATGACGACGTTCCCCACCTGCAGCATTTTGCGGTGGCGGCCCTGGTCAAAAACATAGCCGTACCCGTCCGAGCCGATGGTGGTGCCCGCATGGATGTTCACGCGATTGCCGATCTGCGTCCTGGCATACAGCACCACGTTGGGGTGCAGACAGACATCCTCACCCACATGACTGTCACGGCCGATGTGGTTGCCGCCCATGAGCACCGAGTTTTTTCCCAGCTTAACACCGGCACCCACGACACAATGCGGACCGACGCTGGCACTCGCATCAATCTGCGCCGTGGAATCGACCACCGCGCTCGCATGGATGCCCGCAGCAATCCTTTCAGGCGGAAAAAACAGTGGCAGCACCTTGGCGATGGCAATTCGCGCATCCTTCACCCGGATCAGCACTTTAGTGGCAGATTCAAAACCTCGGGGCACCAGGATGGCGCTGGCCATGCCAGCTTCGGCAGCGGCCAGGTAACTGGGTTTTTCCGCAAACGTGAGATCGCCGGCCGATGCGACATCCGCAGGAGCGATGCCCGTGAGAATGACAGATCCATCTCCCACCACTTCACCACCGATCAGCTCTGCAAGATTTGATGCGGTGAACATGTGGTTATCGGTGAGCCAGCGGCTGTTACCGCGTTGATGAAGGCAGCGGCACCATCCGCTGCAGTTCTGTGTCCCAGACCTTGAGCCGCAGACAGCGCAGGATGTCGCGCGGGCTCAGGGTGGTGACCTTTGGCTTCTGCAGCTCAGGCATGGCTTTCAGCACCTCAGGCAGGCGATAGAAAGGAATGCGTGCGTTCAGATGATGAATGTGATGGTAGCCGATATTGGCGGAGAACCAGGCCATAAGCTTGCTCGTCTTCATGTAGCTGGAAGAATCCAGCGCGGCGCGCTCATAGGTCCAGCCCGCCTTGTCATAAAAGGCCACGTCCGGGAAATTGTGCTGCGCATAAAAGAGGTAGGACCCGATCGCGTACGTAATGAAATGCGGGATGACCTGCACCAGCAGCCACATCTGCCAGCCAAAGAAGTAAATCAATGCAGCAGCGATTCCTCCGTGCACCAGCAGGGCCAGCAGGCAGTCCAGATGCTGCCGTGGCTTCATCACAAACGGGCGCAGGCACATGCCGTGCAGAAACACAAAGAGGTAGCCAAAGAGAATCGTCAGCGGATGACGCATGAAGAGGTAGATCAGCCTCGCGGACTTGGACGCCTTCAGGTAGTGCTCCTTCGTCATGATCGGGAAGGACCCGATGTGCGACCCCTTGATCTTGGAGTTGTGATTGTGATGATGATTGTGAGAACTGCGCCAGATGCTGCTGGGACTGAGGGCGAGAATGCCAAAGCCACGCATCATCCATTCCGCGAGCTTGGAATTCGGCAGAATGGCGTTGTGCTGCTGGTCATGATAGATCACGAACAAACGCAGCAGCAGCAGCCCTGAAAGCACGCTGAGCGCCAGCTTCGCCGCAAGGTAGGGAATCCACAGCGTGCCGGCGATCACTGCCAGCCAGAGCGCGGTCGTAGAAAGGATGTACCACCAGCTTTTGACGGGGTCGTCCACGGTAAAAGGCTTGGTGGCCAGGATAAGCTCAGTGCCCGTCCTGTTTCTGCCGCTAAGAGTGATGGTATCGGCTAAAGCCAGGCCACTAGTCATGTGAGTTCCACATGACCATCACAATGGTTCAAAAGCAAGCCTTCTTTCCTACGTTCTGAGCAGAATGCAGGCCAAAATAAGGCGCTTCAAACCCAACCCATGATGCGATAGGCCCACCAACCAATCATTTCATGCATCCAGGTCTCAAAATGGCACAGGTTGGTGGCATTCGGGACACTCAGCCATTTCGCTCGGTGCTCACGCAACGCCTCGCTGTTATAGTTGCAGGGAACAGCCACTACAGAGGTGCCGGCAGCTTCAAAAACAGCTCTGGCGCGGGTCATGTGATAGGCGGAGGTCACCAGCGCCACCTTCTGCCAGCCATGTTTGACCGCCAAAGCAGACACTTTGACGGCCTCATCGTGTGTGTCCAGGCAGTTGCCCAGACTTTCCACCGGCACCGGTGAGAGCTGCCACTCCTCCAGCCAGAGTTTGACGGCATCCGCCTCAGACTCAATGCCGGAAGCCGTCTTCAAACTGCCTCCGCCAACGACCAGCAGTTTGCCTTTGCCCTTCTTCGCAAGCATCAAGCCGGTAAACAATCGGTCTGCCCCTCCCTTAAAATGAATGCCTGCCGGCTCGTTGTTGGAGGGCTCCATGCCGCCACCAAGGACGATGACCGCGTCGAATTGGGGCAAGGTCGCCGGATCCACGGGCGCCCACTGGGATTCCAAGGCAGCCAGCAATGAATGTGACAAGGCGGTGGCGGATGTAAGCGTCAGCAGCAGCCACGCGGCGCCCGGCAGGATCAATGCCCACCATCGGCGGCGACGGATCATGACCACCACCCATGCCGAGAGCATGAGCCAGATGAGTCCGGTTGGCTCCAGGAAATCGGCCAGGGATCTGAGGAAGGAGGTCATAAGCGGCGTTGGAGGCGGGAACTGCACACCGCGACCAGGAAGGTGCTGGCAATGAGCAGGGTGCTGAGTGCGTTGATCATGGGAAGGCTGCGGCTGGTTTTCATCATGCTCGCGACGCGCAAAGGCAGCGTGGTGGTGCCGGGGCCGGAGACAAAGAAAGTGATGACATAATCATCGATCGAAAGCGTGAAGGCCAGCAGTCCGCCGGCCAGCACACCGGGCAGCAGGAGAGGCACCAGCACTTTTTTCACGGCCTTGGCCTGCGTTGCACCCAGATCACGGGCGGCATCCATGAGGGTGAAATCGAAATCCTGCAGCCGGCCCAGCACGACCATCGTCACAAAACTCAGGCAAAAGGTGACATGCGCAATCCAGATGGTGAGCAGCCCGGTTTCGACGCCCGTGAGTACAAACAAGGCCAGCAGGGACATGCCCATGAGAATGTCCGGCATCACCAGCGGCAGCGTGATCAGCATGTGGTGCACGTTTTGCAGCCAGGAGCGGAACCGATGCAGCGCATAGGCCGCCAGTGTGCCTAGGACCATCGCCGCCAGCGAGGCGGAGACGGCGATCTTGAGCGTGATCCACAGCGATTCCCAGACATCTCCCGCCGCCCAGAGCTTCTCATACCAGTTCCAGGTGAAGCCCTCCCACTCACCGCCAAAACGCGAAGCATTGAACGAATTCACCACCAGAACGCCCAGTGGCGCGAATAAAAACAGGATCACGCCACACGTGATCAATCCAGGCAGCCAGGAGCGATTCATTCCGCCTCCTTTCTGCCAAACTGCTGCCACAGCACGATGACGACCATGGGCACCAGCACGGCAAGCATCAGCCCGCCCGCCAAGGCGCTGGCATGCGGCAGATTGCGGTCTGAAAACACACGCTGGGCGATCTTGCTACCGAGCATTTCATCCGAGGTGCCACCCACCATCTG
>NZ_JBIPNG010000452.1:0-5388 GCF_044373815.1 Prosthecobacter sp.
TAGCCAGCAGCATGCCTTCCAGGGTCTTCCACAGTACGAGGCTGCGCGGGGGCAGGGGCAGTGCAATCTGCCATTCCATGTCCTTCCGCCGGAACAAGCTCATGCCGGTGATGGTGGCATTGGAGATGACGAGCATCACGAAGAAGAAAAAGAAGAGCAGAAAGACCAGACGCTCCGTGAGCAGCGGGCCGATAAGGGGCAGCTTCATCATGAAATCCAGCCCGCGACCCACCAGCAGGTAGGCTGCGAGGCTGTAGAGCCCGAGGAACGCGCCAACCGTCACGCTGAGAAGGCGGTTTTCGCGCATGCCAAAGCGCAGCTTGTGCCGCAACATACGACCGTGGGTGCGGGCCAGCAGCCATGTGGCGGATGAGGTGGTCATGCCTCGATGTCCACGTTATTTGTTTCCGAGCACATTCTGCTCAATCACATTGTCTTTGCCGCCGACGATGCTGAGAGAGGGCTCCTTGCTGCGCTGTTCTCCTTCACGGTCATCGCGGATGATGTTTCCAGCGACCATGCTGTTGATCACCTGATCCAGGCGGAGTCCCGTGCCATCAGAGTCCAGAATGCTGTTGTGGGAGATCTGCAGCCGGTTGCAGGATTCGATGTCCACTGCGGCGCGCTGCTTCCACACGCCGCTGATGACGTTGTTGCTAAAAATGCTGTCGGTGCAGCGCTGGAAGACGATGCCGTTTTTCTCCGCGTTGTCGTTGCCGTTCACGAGGTAGCGCGGGTTGCGGTCAAAATTGTTGCCGGTGACCACGATGTTGTCACTGTCCGTTATGACAAGATCGTGCTGGAAGCCTTCCCAGAAGGTGTTGCCGGTGATCGTCACCCCCCGTGAGTGCTGGATCTCCACATTGACCTGCACATCGCTGAACACATTGGCGGTGATGGTCACATTGCCTTCGCGGGTGTGCTCGCGACCGGCGCGGCGCAGGAGGGATGGATCCGTGCCGGAACCGATGATGCGGATGTTGGCTGAATCCGGTGACTTGTGCGTGTGCTGCAGGGTGCAGCCTGTGATGGCGACCTCGCCGATGGAACCGCCGCGTGAGTCGAGCATCACATTGGCGCTGGGCGGTCCGTCCTTGGCGTGATTGCCTTCGATGTCGCAGGTGCCGATGTGCAGATTGCGAACGTTGCCTCCCACGGAAACGACACCGCCGCCGCCGTTGTAACTGATATGGCTGCCCACGATGTTGGACTGGTGCAGGTTCACATTGTCGTAAAAAACACCGATGCCGGTGTTGTGATAGAAGTGACACGCTGAGATCAGTACGTTGCGGTTGCGAGTAGAAAGATGCACGGCGTGCCGGCATTCACGAATGACGACGCGGCTTAGCGTGATCTGCATGGTGCCTGTGGCCTCGATGCCATCAGCTTCAGCATCCGCCCCGACGATTTCGATGCCTTCCACCATGGGGGTGCGCTGGCTCTCCCAAACATCCGGCTTGAATGAATCTGGTGCTGCCGAGCCTTCATGCGTGCCCACGAAATGCAGCGCCGGCCCTTCGCCTGCCATGATCAGCCGCACGGTGCCGTCTCCTGTGAGTGCCGCGAAGCCGGTCTTTGTCAGATCGATCTTCACGGTTTGCGTCAGCAGGTAGGTGCCTTTGGGCAGCTTCACACTGCCCACGGTGTCAAAGAGGTGTTGAATCGCCGCCGTATCGTCTGTCTTGCCATCACCTACAGGCTGCTGACCCAGTGCCATGCTTGCTGCTGCGAGCAGCAGGAGAAAAGATTTTGAGAACATTTGTCCAGCCTAGCTGCCTGCCGGGGATTTCGTCAATTTGAAGCTGTGTCTGGTGTTGAGAAATCGTCTCAGCCATCGTTGTTTTGCAATCACTTGAAACCCGCGCCTTGCACGCCACGTATCCGACTCGCTGTTTTAATTCAACATCCTATGAACCCCACCGCTCGCATTTTTGCTCTTTTTGTCGGCTTGAGCACCGCTTCCGCTTTCGCGCAGGCAGATCTATCTGAAGCCTTCCTGCCGATGTTCATGCCGTTGCCTGTCGAGGTAGCCTCCGCCACCAACGAACTCACCGAAGCGAAGATCAATCTTGGTCGCCAGCTCTACTTTGAAACACGCATTTCCAAAGGCGGGAAGATGTCCTGCAACTCCTGCCACGTGCTCGACAAATACGGCAACGACAACCTGCCATTCTCCCCCGGGCATGAAGGCAAGCTTGGCGGCCGCAGCTCGCCTTCGGTTTACAATGCGGCTCTGCACGTCGCCCAGTTCTGGGATGGCCGTGCGCCGAGTGTGGAGGAGCAGGCCAAAGGCCCGGTGCTCAATCCCGTCGAAATGGGGGCACCTGACGAAGCTTTCGTGATCAAAGTGTTGAAGAGCATGCCTGGCTATGTGGAAGGCTTCAAGGCTGCCTTCCCCGGCGAGGCTGACCCTGTGAACTACAACAACTTTGGCAAGGCCGTCGGTGCCTTTGAGCGCAAGCTGCTCACTCCTTCCAAATGGGACGCTTATCTCAAAGGCAACAAGGAGGCTCTCAGTGCCGAAGAGAAGAAGGGGTTTGCCACCTTTGCCAAAACCGGCTGCGTCACCTGCCACAATGGCGTTGGTGTTGGCGGCATGATGTATCAGAAGCTTGGCCTCGTGAAGGCCTGGCCTGATCTCAAGGACAATGGCCGTGCCGACATCACCAAGAACGATGGGGAGAAGGGCTTCTTCAAAGTTCCCAGCCTTCGCAACATCACCGAGACCTATCCCTACCTGCATGACGGTTCCGTCAAAACGCTGGAGCAGATGGTCCAGAAGATGTCCGAACACCAGCTGGGCAAGACGCTGAGTGACGAAGAAACCGCCTCCATCGTCATCTTCCTCAAATCTTTGAAGGGCGATCTTCCCGCCGACTACATCAAGGCTCCCAAGCTGCCTGAAAGCACCGCCGAGACACCCAAGGCGTAAATCGAATACTTCATTCTGAATCTTCTCATCAGCCGGGCTGCACAGCCCGGCTGATTTGTTTTCAGCGCCTGCGTCTGACCAGAGTGATTCCCAATGCCAGTCCCAGCAGGAGAAGGCGTGAGGGCTCCGGCACGAGGACGATGGCGATGGTGCCATTGGTCGTGAAGTTGCTGATGTCCCAAGCGTAGCCTGAGCCTGATATGTCGGGAAGATCTAAGCCGCTGGCTTCATCCGAGTTCCCAGAAAGCTGGTCGGTGTAGTTAAAGCGGCTGTCAAATGTAGGAGAAGATGCAAGACCGGACCAGTCGATGAGATTGTAAACTGCTGGAGCGGTGGGGGTGAAAGCCGTGGCTGTAATGGTGAGGTTGCCATTGAACAGCAGCGTGGTGGAGCCGGTGCCCACGATATTAAGCAGATCAGAATTGCCGCCCAGATTCAGGCCGAGAATGATCGTGCTGCCCGATTGAAAATCGATGGTGCCGGAACCTGAGGCTGGCTGGAAGGTGAGAGTGCCGTAGTTCCCTTGAGCGGTGCCATCACCTACTTGAACGGTGGCACCGCTGCCTGCTGTGAAACTGGAACCTTGAATGACTCCCGTGCCGAATATGGTCGCGCCGCTTTGCACTGTGACCGCACCCGTGCCGGTGGTGCCCATGCCTGTGAGACCGACTTGCAGCGAACCAGCCTGTACGAGCGTGGCGGCGGTGTAGGTGTTGTATCCTCCCAGAACAAAGGCTCCTGAGCCGGTCTTCGTGAGTGCCACTGTGCCTGTGCCGCTGGTGTTGTCCACGATAGACCCCAGGTGCTGGCCGGTGGTGTCTCCCGTGCCCACGGTCAGAGCGGTGGTGGTTCCCGTGGCGTTGTTGTAAATCGTGCCGCCGGGTGCTCCGTTAACAATGCCTAAGTTGGCGTTGTAACCGTTCAGATCCAGAAAGCTCTGGGCATACATGGTCACAGTGGCGGTCGTGGCGATCTGGCTCGCCCCCGCCAGCTGAACTGTGGCGCTGCCATATGAAGCGCCGACGGTGCCGATGATCAGTTTTGAGGATACCGCCACAGCGCCACCTGTTTTCGCCAACACGAGTGTGCCGCTGTTCACCGCGAGGCCCGAGGAACCTGAGAGGGTGTTGCTGGTGCTGCCGCCGAGGGTCAGGGTGCCGGTCCCGGCCTTGACCACCGAGAGGTTTGTGCCGGTCAATGCGCCGTTGAAGGTGGAATCCGGCATTGTTTGACTCAGCGGGTTGCCAATGGTGAGGACTGAGTTGGAAGTGGCGGTAACTGTGCCACTGCCATTCAGAGAACTGATCGTCTGTGAAGTGCCAAGGGCCAGGGTGTTGCCTGAAGCCATGGTCACCTGGGCAAATGTGCCGATAGCGGTGGCGTTGTTGAGGTTCAGTGTGATCGCACCGCCCGTTCCAGCCAGATTGATCTGCGTGCCATCCACCAAGCTGGTGGCTGCTGTGGCAAGTATGACGCTGCTGGCACCTGTGCCGCTATTTTGAAAGGTGATGGTGCGTGGTGCGATGGCTTGATCGGTCAAGGTACCCAGAGTCAGAATTGCGTTCGCGCTGGCGGTGCTTTGTACATCGAAGATGGGGTTGCCAGGAGCCAGGGATGGGCCGCCGATGGTGATGGTGGTGAGGGTCAGGCCGATCGTGCCGCTGGTCACGTTATTGCCTGCTTTCACTGTCAAAGTATTGCCGCCGATGACGACCGCCCCCATGGTGAAAGTGATGCCGCCTGCACCAGCGCTGGCGCGATCTGCGATGATGGCTGAATTGGCCAGCACGTTCACCGGATTGCTGATCGTGCCGCTAGCGTCATAACCAAGGCTCAGAGTGCCGCCGTTCATCGCCATAGTGCCGGTGCCTACCACGGCGATGGCAGTTGCTGCCTGCAACCGAAGGATGCCCTCATCGATTTGATTGGTGCCGCTGCGTGCGCTGGCTGCTGTGCTGCTGAATGTGAGCGTACCACTGCCAAATTTGGTGAGAAGTACGCTGCCGGTCAGTCCTCCAGTGTTGTTGATCACGATGTTGCCTGTGCCGCCAATTCTTGACGCTCCACCCAGCACCATGCTGCCAGTGATCGTTGCTGTCGTGCTGCTGCTGTTGATGAGTGCACCACCGCCGTTGTGACCGACGCCGGAGATGCTGGTGAAGTTCCGGCTGGTGCTCTGACCATTCAAATCCAGCGTGCCCCCGGCGCTGATGGTCACTCCACTGGTGGCCCCCAGTGCGCTGGCGTTGTTCAGCTTCAGAATGCCAAGGCTCACAATGGTGGCGCCGGTGTAGGCGTTTGTGCCGCTCAGCGTCAGTGTGCCAAGTCCAGACTTTGTCAGTGCGGTGGCCACGCCACCAAAGCCTAGAACACCCGAGTAGTCGGTGCTGTACACCGTGGAAGAACTGGCATTTCCCACGGTGAGCACAAACGCGCCAATGACTTTGCCATTGCCT
>NZ_JBIPNG010000453.1:0-5372 GCF_044373815.1 Prosthecobacter sp.
TGGAGCCGCTGCTGGGGCCGGGTTTCCTGACCGTGCAGGCGCTGAGCGATGCGGGAGGTGATGTGATGCACCTGACGCATCGCAGTGGCGTGCGGGTGACGATTGGCGCGCTGCATGATGCGTATGGCAGCTTTGGTGCGGTGCATCTCTATGGCACGCAGGGGCAGCTGCCGCTGCGACTCACGGATACTTACAATGCTTTCCGCGGGCAGTTGGTGGCGTTCATCGACATGCTGCAAACGGGCGCGCGTCCCCTGCCCTTTGACGAAACCGTGGAACTGATGGCGGTCATCATTGCTGGACGGCGCAGCCGCGAGCAGAATGGGGCGGTCATCCACATTGCCGACATCCTTTCCGAAACACATTCATGAAACTCCGCCCCTCCCGCATCCTTCGAGAAATTCGCGCTGGTCAAAACAGCACGGTCATCAAACTGAACATGGGGGATCCCCGCATCGTGGAGCTGGCGGGACTTGCCGGAGCGAGTGCGGTGTGGCTATGCAACGAGCATGTGCCGAACAGCTGGCTCAATCTGGAGCATCAGGTGCGTGCGGCGAAGCTGTATGACATGGACACCATCGTTCGCGTGAACAAGGGCGGCTACAGCGAGTACGTGAAGCCTTTTGAGTGTGATGCGACGGGCATCATGGTGCCGCATGTGACCAGTGCTGACGAGGCGCGCAATGTGGTGGACATGGTGCGCTGCCGCCCGCTGGGCAGCAAGGCGCTGGATGCTGGCAACATGGACGGGTTGTTTTGCCAGGTGCCGCTGGCGGAGTACGCGCAGCACTGCAACACGGAGAAGTTTGTGATTTTGCAAATCGAAAGCCCCGAGGCGCTGGAGGTGGTGGAAGAAATCGCGGCGGTGCCGGGTTTTGACATGCTGCTGTTTGGCGCGGGAGATTTCAGCCACCGCATTGGCAAGCTGGGGCAAGCCACGCATCCGGAAGTGGTGGCTGCGCGCAAGCGTGTGGCGGCGGCGGCGCTGAAATACGGCAAGTATCCTGCGGTGGCGTCGCTCTATGGGCAGAAAGAGGAGGTCTTGGCGGAAGGAACGCGGGTCTTCACGCTGGGTGCGGATGTGCTGGAACTGGGGAATGCGTTCAAGAAGCTGGTGGGTGACTTCGGCGGGGCGGGCTCCGCGACGGGCAGTGATTCGATTTACCAATCCAAGTAAGCGCTATGAATTACGCCCAGATTCGCGGACATCCGCCTGATTTTGAAGTGGCGTATCGTTTCTTCACTTCGGAAGAAGGCGGCAGGTTGTCTGGACCACCAGGACAGCATTATCGTTGCGATTGGGCCTACTCTGGTGACGACATTCAAAGAGATGGAATCTTCATGATTCATCCAGAGTTTTTAACAGCTGAGGGTGAAGTAGATAACGAGGAACATCCTGTTGCGTTGCAAGGCACTGCCACCATGTGGATTTTAATTCCTGAAATGAGAAATGAAGTTCACCAAAAAAGAATCAAACCGGGCATTCAAGGTTACTTCATGGAAGGCAACAAGCGTGTAGCCGAAGCGACAGTGACAAAGATTATCGCCCTGAATTCGAATCCCATCACTTCATCCAAGAAATAACATGTCATCTTCTCTCTTCTCTCTTCAAGGCAAAACGATTCTACTCACTGGAGGTGCTGGACTTTATGGCCGTGGTCTTGCGGCTATGCTGGCACAGACGGGGGCGACGCTGATCCTGGCTTCACGTGATGTGGCGAAGCTGCAGGTGGTGGCGGAGGAGGAGACGGCGAAGGGTAACTGCGTCTTTGCGGAGTCGCTGGATCAGGGGGATGAAGGTTCTGTGGTGGCGCTGCATGAGCGCGTGACTGCGCAGCATGGTCCGCTGCACGGACTGGTGAACAATGCGGTGCTGCGCCCGATGAAGGGGGCGAATGGCGCGGCGGAGCAGTTTGCGGAATCTATGCGCGTGAATGCGACGGGTGTGATGCTCATGCATCGGCACTTTGGCATGACGATGGCGGAAGCGGGACGCGGCAGCATCGTGAACATTGGGAGCATTCAGGGGATGATCGGCCCGAGCTACGAGCTGTACACGGGCACTAACATGGGTGACATGCCGCCGGATTATTTCTTTCATAAGGGAGGCATGGAGAACCTCACGCGCTTTTATGCTGCGCTCTACGGGCCGCAGGGAGTGCGCGTGAACAACCTTGCGCCGGGGGGCTTTTTCAATAACCAGCCCGAGCCGTTTTTGCAGAGGTACTGCGAGCACACCATGCTCGGGCGCATGGCGGATGAGACGGATCTGGGTGGTGCGGTGATCTTTCTGCTGAGTGATGCATCGAGGTACATCACGGGGGTAAATCTGCCGGTGGATGGCGGGTATACGGCGAAGTAGTTACTTCAGGAGTTCTGCCAAGGGGATGCGGAAGAATTTGTCGGTGCGGGACTTCTGCTTGTCTTCGCCGCCGAGGCAGTAGATGAAGCTGTCGAGTTTTATGAGGCCGACCATGGCGGCGTAGGGCAGAGGTTTGGCTTTGGTGGAGGTGTTGGACTTTACGTCGTAGATGAAAGCATCGGCGGTGAAATCAGTGGTGTAGCCACCGGCGAGGTAGATGTGCTGGTCATCGAGAGCGATGGCGGTGAGGCCGCGATTGGGCACGGCGAGGGGCTGCAGTTTTCGCCATGAGTTATTTGCGGGTGAGAATGCGTAGGCTTCCACGGAGTTTGATGGAGCCTTGGCGGAAGCGTCGTAGTTCATGCCGCCGAAGATGAAGAGTTCGGAACCCACCACTGCGGAGGCGGCGACGGCAAAGGGTTGGCCGGGATAGTCGGCCAGTTTGGTGACCTGCCAACTGCCTTTGATCCATTCCACGGCATGCACGGAGCGCTGAACACCGGCGATGTTTGCCGCGTCATCGGTACCGCCGACAAGGACATGTTTGCCGTTCACCGTTCCCCCGGCAGCAAGGATCACCGAGGCGGGCAGTGCGGAGAGCTGAACACTGGTCTTTTCTCCTTCAATGACCGAAAGTGCTTTCAGTGTTTGCTTGCCGTCTGTTCCACCGAGATATGCGAACGTGGTGTCATTTTGAAGGTTGGTTCCATAGGCCACGGGGCTGCTCAATTCACGGAGCTTCGTCCACTTTCCTGCGGCTGGGTCAAATTCGTGAATGGCGCTTAGCCAGTTTTTCTTACCTCCCTCCCAGTTGGTGCCGCCGATGATTACGATCTTGCCATTTTTCACGCCGGAAAGGAAGCCGCCGTTGGGCTCGGGGAGCGGGGGCAGCGGCTGCCAGTCGGCGGCGTGTGCAGCGCATGCGAGGAATGCCACCACGCTAAACAGTCGTTTTGTCATCGGGATCGGTTGCGCGTGCATAGTGGTCGGTGTGGGGTGATTTCCAGTCGGGACGCAGGCGGACATCGTCTTTGCCCGCGAGTTTACCGGGCTGGCTTGGAGGCGTGGTATCTGCGGCCCGGCGCATCTCCCACCAGCACTGGCCGCAGTGGTTGTGCTCGTGATCGATGACGAAGCCGGCCTTTTGCATCAGGGGACCGATCCAGCCCATGCAGTGGTCGCAGTAGTCGGTGTACTGATTGAGGCCGTTGCGCAGGAGAAAGCCCTTGGAGGGGCATTCGTGCATGTCGATGCGGAAGACGTCGTCGGTGACGGTGCGCTCGTAAACCGCGCCTTCGTCCGCGAGCGTGGGGCCCCAGTATTCCTTCATGCCTTCGATGCCTTTTGCTTCGATGAGTTTTGAGGCGTGGAGCTGGGAGTCCTGATGGATGGCCTCGTCCCAGTAGGCACGCACCAGATCATGACCTCCCTGCGCACGGAGCCATTCGAAGGTCCACTCGTAGTGCCCGCAGAAGTCGTAACAACCGATCATGATGCTGTGGCGATGTCCTCCAGGTTTTGCGGAGCGGCTTCCGCTGTTTGTTTGATGAAGCGCTGGGTGCAGGTGCCGTTGCCACCGCAGATGCGAACGGTCAGGCCGGCAGGCTCTGCGATGGCTTCGCTGACAAAGTAACAGTGCTGGCAGAAATTGGGGACGATGGCGCGGTCGTGCTCGCGCAGATGATGGATGGCGGGGCAGCGTTTGACTTCGAGCTGCACTTCATCGGCGGATTCGATGACCTCGACCTCGGCTCCTGGCTCAGCCTGAAAGAAGGCGCGCCAGTAGTCTGCCACGCCGCGCATCCCCTGCTCCGCCCATTTAAGCGCCACGGGGCGGTAGTAGCCAGCGCCGATGTCGCGCCAGTATTTTTTCAATGCGTCTTCACCGTGATGCCGCTGGATGAAGCGAAAGGTGGCATTGGTGGCGAAATAGAAATCTGCATGGCCCACCGGCTTGGTGTCGGTGTAGGGCAGCTGTGAAGGCGTCTCGGCGTCTGACATGAGGGTAGACTGGCGGGGGTCATTCATACGATGGGACCATTCCAGTTTCTTGTTTAATCGGCTGGTTCTAAAAACAAACCAGCAAACAATGGCCTCGCAAATCGTTCCATCCACGATCATCGCTTCCACATGACGCACTTCTCCTGGCTCGATTATACCATCTTTGGCGGCTACCTCGCGGCATCAGTCGGCGTTGGCTTGTTCTCGGCACGCGGGTCCAAATCACTCGGGGACTACTTCCTGGCCGGGCGCGGGATGAACAGCATTCTGGTGGCGATGTCGATTCTGGCGGCGTTGTTTTCAGGAATCAGCTATCTTGCAGGTCCGGCGGATGTGTACAAGAACGGCTTTGCGTTTGCCTACATCGTGCTGGCGTTCTTCATCGCCACGCCCTTCACGGCGATTTACATGCTGCCGAAGTTTTATCAGTCGCGGTTCTTCACCGCGTATCAGTTTCTTGAAGAGCGCTTTTCACTGTCCGTGCGGCTTCTTGCTTCCGGATTGTTTATCTTCCGTGTCGCGCTCTGGCTGGCCGCTGCCACATATGCTCCAGCACTGGCGCTGGAAAAAGTCACCGGCATGCCGCTGTGGATCACGATTCTTGCGACGGGCACGCTGACCACGCTTTACACCGCTCTCGGCGGCATGCGCGCGGTCATATGGACGGATGTGATGCAGCTGATCGTGCTCTTTGGCGGGCAGCTGATCATTGTGTTTGTGGCGATTGGCAAAATCCCCGGTGGTCTCGGTGGCGTGTGGGACACTGCGATGGCGGATGGGCGCATGGATTTGAGTCTTTCCTTCAGCCTGTCTGAGCGCGTGAATATCTGGGCCGTGCTGCTGGCCGGTGCCTTCCTGCATCTGGTGCAGATGGCCACGGACCAGGTCTCTGTGCAGCGCTACCTGACCGCTGGCAGTTTGCAGGAAGCGAAGCGATCGCTGTGGATCAAACTCTGGCTGATCCTGCCGGTGCTTGTGCTGTTTTACGGCACAGGGCTGGTGCTCTACG
>NZ_JBIPNG010000081.1:0-17903 GCF_044373815.1 Prosthecobacter sp.
CTTCGATGAGTTGAGGCTACACTGACGATACGCCGCCTATTTTGGCCACTCGCCCAAGTTGGCATCAAAGACTTTTTCCCCCGCATCAGTTGAACGCACCTCCACGCTACTGACTTGAACGCCGATCATGCGCGGGTCTTTGGAGTTCGGATCGAGCTTCATGGGGACCCAACCTTGGGCACGAAGCTCGAGGCGTACTTGATCTTTGGTGGTGGCGGGCAAAGTCGCGGTGAGGGTGTCGGTGTTCGTGAGCGGGGCGATTTGTTTGCCATCGAGATACAAACCAGCCTCAGCGGTAATGGCCTGCGGTGGTGCCATGAGTTTCAGCGTGATGGTGCAGGCTTTGCCTGAAATAACAGGCAGCACGAGCGAACTGCTCGGCATGGACCAGCGTGCGCCGACCTCTGATCCGTGCCAGCCGAGGAGATAGTGTCCGCTGCCAGCCTCGCCCATCGCGATGCGATAATGCGATCGCGCTTCATCGGTCCACTCGATGCTATCACTCTCGTTTAAGGCCGACTGCGTGCGCTTGCCCGCTTGGTTGTCGATGCGGAAGCCGCCCACCGCTTGGTTCGCCGTGACGATGGCGCTGGACACACCTTTGCCCACACGCACATGCAGATGATCTTCGCCAAAGGTGCTGCCTTGCACAATGGCCTTGCCCGCATCGATCTGGATAGCGGGTGAGTCGAGATGAGCGATGTCCCAATTGACAAAGTTGCACGCGCTTGCGGTGAACTGGCCCTCCGCACCGCGCATCCACACACAGCGATCCAGCGGCCCCCAGAACGCGCAATTAACCAGGCTGACCTTCCCTTTCACCGCCGGGCCGATCTCCATGCCCACGCTGTCCGTGCTTCCCCAGCGTCCGACGAACTCGCCATTTGTAATCAGCAGTCCCGGTGCCTGCGCCTGCTCCACCAAGACCGCTCTCTGGCATGAATCCGCACCCAGGCCCACGAAGTTGCCATTCGCGCTGCCTTTGTCCGTCGCGCTGAATTTGTAGCCCACGCCGTAGCCAAAGCAGAACGTATTCAGCACATACAGCCAGTCCGTGTGCGCGATCTCGAAGGCCGTGCCGTTCAAGTTCACCCATTGGCAAAAAGGATTGTTCGGATCATAAGTCACACCGAAGGGCCAAAAGTGAACGTTCTCGATGTGGCCGATGTCCATGCACTCCGTCACATACAAGCCGCGCCACGATGGATACCCCGTCACATTCCGTACCAGTGGCCGATGCGCCAGCACGAAGCGGATGCCTTCATAAGGATTCAGCAGCAGGCATTCGCTGATGCCCACATTCTCCGTGGCCTGGGACGCGACGCATGGCGGATACGGCACTGGGGGCACGTCCGTCTGTTTCCACTCCGGGTAAGTGATGATGAAACCCGCGATGGCCGCATTCGTGCCCGCCAGATTGATGAATGGCGCACCTTCATTCGATCCGCGTCCCGCCATCGCTTGTAAAACGGAACCCGTCAGCTCTGCCGTCTTTCCCGAGCGAACCGTGGGTGGCACGCGGTAGATGCCTTGCAGCGTCACATTCGCCGGAATGGTCAGGTTTCCCGCAATGCGAAACGACCCAGCAGGCACCGTCACCACGCCGCCGCCCGCCTTGCCCGCGTCATCGAGCAAACGCTGGAAAATAGCGGTGCTGTCTGTTGCACCGTCGGCCTTGGCCCCGGCGCTGACGACATCCCACGAAGGGGTCTGAGCAAACACGCCGCTGGTAAGCAAGCAGGTGAGAATGACAAGGATATGCCGGGACTTCATAGAGTAATTGAGAAAGTGATGGGATCGCACGTCTGCTACGGCTTGTTTGAGGAAGATGGCGCTGCCAGCAGAAAAGCGATCAACTGCTTCAAGCTATCCTTCGCCTCGCCGGGCATGGTTCCAGCGGGGACACGGGTGGAATCACCAAGTTCAAAGGTGGCTGGCGGGAGATTGAAGAAATACCACGCAGGCTCGAACTGGATCAGGCGGCAGTTATTATCTAGCGCGCTTCGCGTCCACGCGATGATTTCCTCGGGCTTCGTGTCCATGTAGGTGAAGTTGTGCAGCCAGCTTTGATTTGAGAGGCCGAAACCGGCGGCTCCTTCCTTGGGGAAGTGCTCCACCGCTGTGTGCCAGGTGCCGAGGCGCGGGAGCGAGGCTTCGTTCGGCTCGTTGTTGTTGTAGGTCACAGTCACGACGCCTGGATTTTTTCGCAGCAGGGCTTTGACCTGCTTGGTGTATTTGGGCATCTCTGAATCCCATGGAGAAAAGGGCATCCAGCCAAAGTCACCCCATTGGACAAACATCGCGTGCTGCCCGGCGAAACGGATGAATCCCTCAGCAAGATCAGGCCTGAAGAAGTTGTCGGCAGGCAGTTTGTCGCCAGAGCGTTTCAGCTCGGGATTCGTGGTCTTCATGGCGCGGATGCCGTAGTCCTGGCCGAAGATCTCCATGAAGCGCATACCGACGAGCGACGCACCATACGACTCCTTGAAGGCCGCGAGCTGCTCCACGGAGATGGATTGCCCATGACTGGAATCAAACGGCGCATTCGCCGGACCGTTTGCACCGAGAGTGAAGGTGTCCGAAGAATACACATCGAACACAAATGGCATCTTCTGCGCCACCAGTGTGTCCAGCATCAGTTTTAGGCGCTGCTTGTCCTTGGTCATCGGATTCAGCAGCACGCTGACTTCATACTTCTCACCCAGTGGCCGCAGAGCCGTCGTCATTCGATGCAGCGCTTCAATGTTCCCATTCGCGACGATGCCGTTGCCAAAGCCTTGGTCGATTGAGAAGAGCATGCGGACTTTTTTCCCGTCCGCCAGACACCAGGAGGCGGAAGAGGCCAGCATAAACGCGACAATGCAGGAAAAGATTTTCATGCTTCGCTGAGATTATCCCGCACCACGGTCTTGCCCTTAGCCCTGTTGATCACCATGAAGGCCGATCTGGAAGTGTTGTCACTGACGTTGGCGGAGAGCACGGACTCATCGAGCAACACGTGATCGCGGGCGGCTTGACCATCGATGAAATCGCAGCCGCGGACCTGCAGGCGACCTGATTTGGCGTGGATGAGGGGGCGGAGGGTGTTGCGGGGGTCAAGGCAGTGGATGTGACAGTCGGTAAAGCTGACTTTGCCGCCGCCTTCGATGCGGGCGAGGCCAATGCCATTGGCGGCCCACATGCTGCCAAACAATCCGCAGGCGTTGAACGTGAGCGGGGCGTTGTTGGTCGACTCAACAATGATGTCGCCGTAGATTTGTGAGTTCGTGAATCGTGCGCCGCTGTGGCCCTGCATCTCCACCACATGGACGGCACGATTGCAGCCGTCCGCACCGCCACCAATGACATGCGCGTTGCCACCGCCTTGATAAGCCGCCGCAGCGCTGGTGCATCGGATGAACTGGAAGCCGGTCTCATAGTCGATGCAGAAGCAGTTCGTCAGATGCTGCCAGTCTGAGCGGCCAATGACGAATGCTTTGCCCTCTTTTCTACGAAACTCAGCCGCCGCTCCCGTCGCACCCCAGAAGGGCCAGAAGTGTACGTTCTCGACGCGCCCCACGTCAATGCAGTGATCAATGAACAGCCCCCGATACAGCGGTGCACCATTGAGGTTGCGGATGAAGTGACGGCCTGTGTGTCGGCCACCAAAATCCACCCCCTTGTACGGATTAACAAGCAGCACGTCGATGATGGAACAGTTGTCCGCGCCACTGAGCAACGAACTGATTGTCCAAGGATAGGCGATGGGAGGATTGGAATCGGTCTGCTCAGGATAAAATACTGCGATGCCTTTCAGCGTCGCGTTGTAATCGAGTTGGATGAATGGTGTTCCGTCCGCTTCACCCTTGCCACTGAAAGCGAGCAACACCGAACCATTCGGCGCGCCCTTCCCCAGAGAGTCCGCCGTCCATGGAATGGTCGGCGGTGCGGTGAAGATGCCCTCCAGGGTCACGTTGCGCCTGATGATGAGCTGACCGTTGAGCCGATAGGTTCCCGCTGGCACAAAGACACTGCCGCCTCCGCTTGCCGAAGCCGCGTCGATGGCCCTTTGAAATACTGCGGTGTCATCGGTCGTCTGATCCGCCTTCGCTCCAAATGACCGGACATTTAGCCGATGATCGCCACCGGATGCCGTTTCCGGCCTCGCCTCCGCGCCGAGCGAAGTACCAAGCGTGACGAGGCCAGCACAAGTGAAGGCGGCGCGGCGTGTGAAGATCATATGCATTTATTTTTACGAGTCGGGAGCGTGACAGTCTTTCAGCTGAACTTTGTGCTGGCATCTGCTTTACAAAACGTTCACATCACCATCTCATGAACATTCACGGACAGCCGCACCGCTCCATCGAAGCCGATCACTCATCACGGAGCGCGCGCATCATCGATCAAACCTATCTGCCGCACCAAGTGGAATGGCGTGATCTGCAGACGATGGAGGATGCGGCCGAGGCCATCCAAGTGATGCGCGTGCGTGGTGCGCCGCTGATTGGTGCGACGGCTGCGTTTGGTTTGTACTTTGCCCTGCGGGATGATGCCTCGGATGCGGCGCTGCAACGGGCCTATGAAGTTCTGCATGCCACGCGTCCCACGGCGATCAATCTGCGCTGGGCGCTGGACCGGGTGAAGCGTGTCGTAGCACCGCTCGATGTGGAACAACGCGCAGATGCAGCCTGGAATGAGGCACTGGCCATCTGTGAGGATGATGTGAGGACGAATCACGCCATTGGCAAACATGGACTGGAATTGTTTCGAGCGATTCAAGCGAAGAAAGCCGATGCCTCTGCGCCGCTGAATGTGATGACGCACTGCAATGCAGGCTGGCTGGCCACGGTGGACTGGGGCACGGCGATATCGCCGATTTATCAGGCGCATGATGCAGGCATGAACGTGCATGTGTGGGTGAGTGAAACGCGCCCACGCGGCCAGGGGGCTTCGCTGACCGCCTTTGAACTTAAAGAGCATGGGGTGCCTTATACTTTGATTGTCGATAACAATGCGGGACACCTGCTGCAGCGCGGGCTGGTGGATGTAGTCATCGTGGGCACAGACCGCGTCACGGCGCATGGGGATGTGGCGAACAAAATCGGCACCTACCTCAAGGCGCTGGCGGCCAAAGCGCATGACGTGCCGTTTTACGTGGCCACTCCCGTCAGCACCATCGACTGGACGATCACTGACGGCATTCGAGACATCCCCATCGAGCAGCGCAGCGCCCGGGAGGTTACGCACATGCCCGGATTGAATGCGGCAGGAATGCGTGAGGAGGTGCTGATCACCCCGGCGGGAACTCAGGCGCGCAATGATGGCTTTGACGTGACGCCCGCGTCTCTGGTCACGGCGTTAGTGACGGAACACGGGGCTTTTCCGGCCAGCGCCGAGGCATTGCAGCAGCTGAAGGCTTTGATTTAGACCACCCCGCATTTTTTCAGGTTTTAGACATTATTCGGTGAACGACATGCGAATACTTGGGGTCTGTTTCACGAAACCAAGGAAAATCATTGCATGAATCGCTGCCTTAAGAGTGTGTTGACGGGATGGGCGTTGCTCATCGGAACATCGGGTGTTTTGGCCCAGCAACCAGCGCCTGCCTCCAGGGCGATCATCGTCTTTGACGCCTCGGGGAGCATGTACGGCCAAGTGCCGGGAGGAGTGAAGATCGACATCGCGAAGAAGGTGGTGAGCGACATCGTCGGCTCCATTGATCCGGCGATGGAACTGGGCCTCATGGCCTACGGACATCGCAAAAAAGGTGACTGCGAGGACATCGAATTGCTGGTGCCGCCGCAGCCGGGGAGTTCGGCAGCGATTTTGAAAGCGGTGGCTGCTTTGGAACCGAAAGGCAAGACTCCGCTCACAGCGGCTGTGATTCAGGCGGCGAAGTATTTGAAGTTTGAGGAGGCGAAGGTGTCTGTGATTCTGGTCAGCGACGGGGTGGAGACCTGTGACAAAGATCCCTGCATGGCCGCGGAGGAACTGGAGCGCCTGGGTGTGGACTTCACCTGTCATGTGATCGGTTTTGACCTCAAGCCGGGTGAGTCGTCGGGGCTTGAGTGTCTGGCGAAAAAGACCGGTGGCATGTACCTTGCGGCCAAGGACGCTGCGTCACTCAAGTCTTCGCTCGAAGTCGCGATGAAGCAGGTGGCGAAGCCGGTGACCACGCTGGTGGTGGAAGCCAAAAAGTCTTCTGGTGGTGCATTGATCGAAGGCGTGAATTTTCAGGTCTTTGCGGATGGTGGCGGTGAAAACGCGATCGCCACGGGAAGCGGCGGACACTGGAGCACCGAGCTGCCGAAGGCGGGCAAGTACACCCTCAGCGCCAAGCTTGGGGCCAAGTCAGTCGAAGCCAGTCTGACTGTGAAGGACGGCGAAACCGTGACCAAAGAAGTCGTCTTTGCGGAGACGGGAATCAAGGCGGTGGCCTATGACAAGGAAGGTGGCGTCCCGTTTGAAAGGGAGGTGAGCTGGGATCTTTTCGGGCCAGCGGACGCTGAGGGAAATCGCGCCAAGGTTTCCTTCAGCTATGAGGCGAAGCCTTTCCTGCAGGTGGCTCCGGGCACCTACCTGCTGACCGCCACGCGCGGCAACGCCAGCGCCAGTGTGGAGGTGACTGTGAAAGAAGGCACACCGCAGGAGGTGAAGGTCATTCTTGGCAGCGGCAATCTCAAACTCAGCGCCATCAACGCCGAAGGCCTGCCGCCCATCGCCAAAGACGTGAGCTGGGATCTCTTCTCCCCACCTGACGCCGAGGGCCAGCGCAAGAAGCTGGGCTTCAGCTACGAGGCCCAGCCCAAGATGACCCTGCCCTCCGGCCCGTGCCTTGTCGTGGCCACTTATGGCAATGCCAAGGGGCAAAAGGAGATCGAAGTCAAAGCAGGAGAGACGCAGGACATTGTGGTCTTGATTGGCAGTGGGAAATTGAAGCTTTCGGTCATCCTGGAGGAAGGCGGCACTGCGTTGACGAAGGATGTGGCCTGGGATGTCTTTGGCGAAGCCGATGCCGAGGGCAACCGGCCCAAGATCGCGAACAGCTACGATGCGCAGCCCACCCTTTCTCTGCCAGCAGGGAAGTACCAGGTGGAGGTCGAGGTGGGCAATGCCAAGGGCAAAGTCATGGTGGAGATCAAGGCCGGAGCCACGCTGGAAAAGGTGGTGTCGCTGGGGGCCGGGAAGATCAAACTCTCTGCACTCACCACGGAAGGTGCGGAGGCGCTTTCCAAAGATGTGACGTGGGAGGTTTTTGGCGCTGCTGATGCTGAAGGAAACCGGGCCAAGGCTGGCTACAGCTATGATACCGTGCCCACTCTCAGCCTGCCTGCGGGAAAATACCTGGTGCAGGTGGAATGGGGCAGCGCCAAGGCGAAGCAGGAGGTCGAAGTAGTGGCGGGCAAGTTCAAGGAGATCCCGATCATCATCAATGCCGGCACACTGGGCCTGAGCGCTGTCATGACCGAAGGGGCGGACCCTGCGCCTGAGGGAATCAACTGGGATGTGTTTGGCGAAGCCAATGCTGAAGGGGAACGCCCCAAGGCGAGCTACAGCTACGATGCGCAGCCTAAACTCCACCTCACCGCCGGCAAATACCTCGTCGTGGCAACACGCGGGGCCGCCAAGGCCCAGGCTGAAGCGGAAGTGCAGGCGGGCAAGATGACCACCAAGGCCCTGAACCTGAATGCGGGAACCTTGAAACTCAGTTCGAGCACGCCCGGCAGCTGGGACATTTACGGTCCGAAGGATGGCGAAGGTAACCGGAAAAAGCTCACTTACTCATATGATGCGGAGGCGAAGCTCTTCATCCCCGCAGGCAAGGTGCTGGTGGTGCGCAGCGAGGGCGACAAAAAGGCCGAGCAGGAAGTGGAGATCAAAGCCAATGCGCCTACTGAGTTGACGCTTGATGCGAAGTAATGTGCCAATCTAGTCTTTTCTATTATAACGCTTGTAAAGTCCCCTGCATCACAGACGCTGCACTTCCACATTATGAAATACACACATCTTTTGCTCATCGGGCTGCTCGCGGGCAGCATGACATCCTGCAACAAAACCCCGGAAGGCTCCAAAGCCGCCGAGGACACCAAGAAGGCGTCGGAAGCCGTCAAGGAGGCCGTCAAATCCAACGCTGACGCTGCGGCGAAGGAACTGGAAGCGGCCAAAGTGGCGGCTGAACAGAAGGCGACTGAAATGAAGATTGCTGCCGAAAAGAAGGCCAGTGAACTGAAAGTGGCGGCAGAAAAGGAAGCCGCAGCACTCAAGGAAGCAGCTGAAAAGAAAGCTGCTGAAGCAGCGAAGGCCATCGAGGAAGCCGCAGCGAAAGCCAAGGCCGCACTGACACCGGCACCTGCGGCTCCCGCAGTTCCGGCTGTGCCAGCGCCTCCTGCCGCTCCGGCCACGCCGCCGGCAGCGCCTGCAGTGCCGAAATGATCGTCACTTCAGCATGAATCACGCGAGAGCGTCAGGGGATTTCTCCTGACGCTCTTTCTATGTGGGGGAGATCTTGGGGCCGCAGCTGTGGTGTAGCGGAACGCATTGCAAACGCTGCTGGTTGCCGTGGAGTGCGGCGAAGTGCTGGATTTGCTCCTGGATGCGGGCGAATGACCCAGGGTCGCCTCGCTGAGGCTCGGCTGACCCTGGGCTATGTTCCGCAGCACCTTTGGTGCTGGTGTAAAGCGGCGCGGCCACTGTAGTGGCGCGCTTTTCAGAATATGTTAGCTGCAAAAAGCTGTGCTAAACAGCCCTGGATCACACTGCCTTCGGGACTTCAAAGCCTGGGCGATACTCACGGGTGAGGAGGGCGAGGGCTTCTGGGGTGGCGGTGTCGCCGATGAAGGTTTCCTTGGCGACATCGATTTCCAGCATGGGGCCCATCTTGATGTCGAGCGTGGAGGCATCGAGTTCGTTTTTGACGAGATGCTGGTGGAAATCGGCGATGACGTCATTCCAAGGCTGGAAGTCTTTCACGGCAGCCTCGGCTTGTTCGCGATTGTACTTCTGGCCGAGGCGGAAGGAGTTGTTGGCGAGGTGGCACCAAGCGCTGGAGAAGTGGATTTTTTCGACTTCACCCTTCAGGTCCTCCTGTTTACGGCTGCGGATGGCGTCGATGAAATTGGCGGCGTGGTTTTTGCCGCCGTCGCCTTTGAAGATGTGGAGCTTTTTGCCTTCGGCATCAAAGGCGGTGCCACCGCCGCGGCTGCCGGTGTAGTAGCCGCCTTCGCACTCGATGATGAGGAAGGCGCCGGTGCGGCGGCGCAGGTAGACATCGGGGGCTTTGACGCCTTTTTGGCGTGGCAGATTGTGGAAATCGACGATGACCGGAATGCTGCCGGTGTCCATGTAGGCGAAGTGGGTGTTGGGCGATTCACCGGCGTCATTCCAGGCGAAACGTCCGCCGCCGGCGATGACGCGCTTGGGCAGCGGCACTTTGTCGCGGAAGACGACATTGCGGAGGTCATCGAGGATGTGGGGGCCCCAGTTGCCCATCTCGCCGTTGCCGGTGTTCCAGTTCCAATGCCAGTCGTAGTGGAACTTTTCGCGGTAGATGGGCTCGTCTTTTGCAGGGCCAAGCCAGATGTCGTAGTCCACCGTTGTGGGTGGATTGAGTGGCTGTGCGAGTTTGCCGATGGAGTTGCGCAGGCTGTAGTGATTGCAGCGCACGTATTTGATCTTCCCCATGGTTTCGGCATCGAGGAAGGCTTTGATTTCCTCCTGCAGCGGATCGCTGCGCTGCTGGGTGCCGCCTTGGACGATGCGGTTATACTTGCGGGCGGCTTCGACGAGTTTGCGGCCTTCCCAGATGTTGTGCGAGACGGGCTTCTCGACATACACATCCTTGCCTGCCTGCATGGCCCAGATGGAGGCTAGGACGTGCCAGTGATTGCCGGTGGAGACGACGACGGCATCGATGCTTTTGTCATCCATGACCTTGCGGAGGTCCTGGGTGGTCTTGGCGTTTGGGAAAACCTTTTTGGCTTTATCCAAAGCCGCCGTGTCGGGATCACAGAGATAAGCGATTTCCACGCCGGGGACCTTGGCCATGCGGCCGGCATTTCCCAGGCCCTGTCCGCCGAGACCGATGGAAGCGATGCGGATAGTGTTGTTCGCGCCAAGCACGCGACTGGCTGACAGGGCGGTGAAGGCGAGCGCGGACTGGGTGATGAAGGAACGGCGGGAAGTCATGGTGAGGGCTGGTTGAGTGCAGTTCTGTCAGAATGATCAACGGCACGCAATCATTTCTTTAAACTTGGCGCCGCCGACGAGGAAGAGGCCGCTAGAACTGTTGCCACGCTGCTGCATATCGCGGTTTCTTCGAGGAGATGGGGAGATGCAGTTGCTACTGGAGTGCGAGGCGGGCGGTGATCTTTCGCTCTGGCGCGGGGAAGAGCGAGGGGTGCTTGCGGGGTGCTGCGGAATAAATTCCGCGCTCCAAAAAAAGAGGCCGCTTTGCAGCGGCCTCTTCGTGGTTATTGAGTGTTGGCGGATGAGGCTTAGCCCACGTCTTCGGCAGGGGCGGCGTCGCCAGCGGCGGCAGCTGCGTCCTTGTCTTTCATGGCGGCCTTGCGGCTCATCTTGATGCGGCCCTTGTCGTCGATGCCAATGCACTTGGCGGAGACGATGTCGCCGGTCTTGACGACGTCTTCGGTGCGGTTGACGCGGAAGTCGGCGAGTTCGCTGATGTGGATGAGGCCGTCTTTCTTGCCACCGAGGTTCATGAAGGCACCGAAGTTTGTGGTGCTGACGACTTTGCCTGTGTAGATCTTGCCGACTTCGATTTCCTGGGAGGTGCCGCTGATCATTTCGACTGCGCGCTCGAGGCTTTCCTTGCGGGAAGCATAGATGTAGACGGTGCCGTCGTCTTCGATGCTGATTTCAGCGCCGGACTCGGCCTGGATGGCCTTGATGTTCTTGCCGCCAGGACCGATGAGCTCACCGATCTTGTCTGGGTTGATCTTCACGATCTCGATGCGAGGAGCATACGGGCTGAGAGGCTTCACTTCAGCGATGGCCTGAGCCATGGCGGAGAGAACCTGGGTGCGGCCGTCCTTGGCCTTGACGATGGCTTCTTCGAGGATGCTCAGTGGGAGGCCGGGAAGCTTGAGGTCAAGCTGGTAGCCGGTGACGCCTTCGGAGGTGCCGCAAAGCTTGAAGTCCATGTCGCCGAAGTGGTCTTCGCTGCCGATGATGTCAAGCATCGTGAGGTAGCGCGTCATGTTGTCGCCTTCGAACTCGGAGACGAGACCGACGCTGATACCACCGACGGGGCGCTTGAGAGGCACGCCTGCGTCAAGGAGGGCCATGACGCCGGAGCAAACGGAGGCCATGGAGGTGGAGCCGTTGGACTCCATGACTTCGCTGCTCACGCGGATGGCGTAAGGGAAGACTTCCTTGGCAGGAATGACTGGCTCGATGGAGCGCTCAGCGAGGGCACCGTGGCCGATTTCACGACGATTCTGACCACCGAAGCGGCCGGTTTCACCGACGGAGAACGGAGGGAAGTTGTAATGAAGGATGAAGCGCTTGGAGTCTGGGCCACCTGCGTAGGTGTCCATTTCCTGTGCTTCGTCTGCTGGAGCGAGGGTGGCGATGGAGAGAGCCATCGTTTCGCCGCGGGTGAAGCTAGCGGAACCATGAGTGCGGGGAAGCACGGAGGCTTCGCCGGAAAGCTGGCGGAGCTGATCGATGCCACGGCCGTCGCAACGGCTCTTCTTGTCGAGGATGGAAATGCGGAAGGCTTTCTTCTGGAGGTAGTCGAAGGCCTGGCTGACTTCGAAGCCGGTGGCTTCTGGGAACTTTGCCTTGATGGCTTCAGCGACTTCGTCCTTGAGAGCGCCGACGGCTTTGCCGCGAGCCACCTTGGAAGGGGTGTAGAGAGCGCCTTCGATGCGATCGCCAGCAACTGCGTAGGCGATTTCGAGGAGCTCATCCTTCACGAGCATGAGAGGAACTTCGCGCTTGGCTTTGCCGGCGAGCTTGGTGAGTTCTTCCTGAGCGACGACGATCTTGGCGACTTCGGTCTGTGCGAAGTAGAGGGCTTTGACGAATTCCGCTTCCGGGATTTCGTTGGCGGCGCCTTCGATCATGACGACTTCGGTCTTGTTGCCGACGTAGACGAGGTCCAGGTCGCTTTCGAGGCGCTGGCTCTGGGTCGGGTTCACGACGAACTCACCATTGATGCGGCCGATACGGACGGCACCGACTGGGCCTGCGAACGGGATGTCCGAGACGCAAAGAGCGGCGGAAGCGCCGTTCATGGCGCAGATGTCCGGATCGTTTTCGCCGTCTGCGCTAAGCAGGATGGCGACGACCTGGGTGTCGTAGTAGTAGCCTTTCGGGAACAACGGACGCAATGGGCGGTCCGTCATGCGGCAGGTGAGGATTTCCTTTTCCGTAGGGCGGCCTTCGCGCTTGAAGTAACCACCAGGGAAGCGGCCTGCAGCGGAGGCTTTTTCCTTGTACTCAACGGAGAGGGGGAAGAAGTCCTGGCCGTCTTTGACTTTCGTCGCGGAGACAGCGGTAACGAGGATGATGGTGTCGCCGAGACGCACAGTAACGGCGCCGTCAGCAAGCTTGGCAAACTTGCCGGTTTCGATTTCGAGGGTACCAGCACCGAGCTGGATTTTTTGTGTATGAATGGCCATAGGTTGGCTTGTGTTGTTTGTTTGGTTTGGGTGAAAATAGATTCCAGGCTTCGGCCCGGCGGTGGTACGGCAATGCGTACCATGCAGCATGAACATCGGCTGTGCCGACATGCGTGTAGAAGCCTGCTACAGAAAAAAGGGGCGATGCACGTGGCATCACCCCTCGTAAAAATTCTGTTAGCGGCGGAGACTGAGGCTCTTGAGCAGCTTCTGGTAGCGCTCGTTGGCGGTCAGCTTGAGATAGTCAAGAAGCTTGCGACGACGTGCGACCATCTGAAGGAGACCGCGACGTGTGGAGTGATCTTTCTGATGCGTGCCAAGGTGCTGCGTCAGATCGTTGATTCGCTTCGTCAAGAGGGCCACTTGGACGTCGGCGCTGCCGGTGTCTTTTTCGTGGATCTTGAAGGAGGTGGAATCGATGGTGGTTGCTTCGCTCATGGTTCGTTTGAATGGCCGGACAACTTGTCAGGCGGTGTGTGTTCTAGGATGTGGGGCCGCGAAGGAACCATAAACGCTCTTTTTGGCAAGAGGAAGTTTGAGGAGTTTGCGGTTGCTGGCAGAGGTTTGTCGGAGGCGGGAGAGTGGTGTTTTTATGGGAAAACCCAGCCATGGGCTGCTGTTGCAGGCTGCACTTTCAAGAAAAACGCACGGTGAGCAGGGAGTGGGAGGGTGGCACTGACGTTCAGGAGGGAGGCGCTGCCTTTTGAGGTCCAGTAAGCGGTGGGCGCACGATTGAGCAGCCAGAAGCTGTCATAAGTGGTGGCTCCCGCCACGCGGTCGGCCAGCCAGAGTTGAAGCTGGTCGGCGCTGGCCATGTTGGTGGAGGCGGTGAAGCCCTGATCAGCGGTCAGGCCCAGGCGCAGCGGGGTGGCGTCCACCGGCCAGGGCATGGCCAGAAGGTTTTGCCCTACATTCAATGATTTGCGCCAAGGGCTCACGCGCACATGGCCTGCAAGTGTGACCGACTTGGGCTGGGTGGCGGCTTTGACCATGAGGCCTGTGCCGGGAGGGATGATTTTCGCGTTCTGGGAGAGGTGCGCGGTATCACCGGCGGAGACCCACTGGCGGACGCCGGAACGTGCTGAGAGCCAATGGGCATGCCATGCACCGTTCTCATAAAAGAGCACCTGATCGGCGGCTTCCGCCACTGCTGCGGCCTGAAACAAGTCCACGGGGAAAGCCTGCGCCAGCGTCACATGCGGACGCAGCACCACACGAGCGCCTATCAAGTCTTCCGGCAGCGTTTGGAGCGTGCTGAGCGGTGAAGCGGAAACCAGCGAGGCGACGCCCGCTGTGAGACTGGCGATTTCAAAACGATGACCGGCCTGCGTGCCGTCCAGCACTTCAAGATAGCAGGAAGTGGCTGCATCGATGTGGACCGCCTGAGCATTGGCGAGGATGAGCGCGGACGAACCGGAGAACTGCTGGATGCAACCGGCATACAACGGTGCATTCACAAGGGAGATGCCAGATGTCTGCGAACCAGCCGTGAAAGTGAAGCGCTGCCAGGCCTGGGGTGTGGTGACGGCGCTGGTGCCGTCCCGATTCGTCACGCGCAGGCGCAGGATGCCACGCTGCTTGTCCTGACCACTCAGACTGCTGATGCCGCTCCAGCTGAGCTGTTCCATATCACCGCTCAGGGGTGAAGGCGTGGGTGCCAGCATCACTGATGTCCAGGTGAGGAGATCGGTCGAACTCTCCAAGAGGAACGAAACTCCGGTGATGCTGCGAGAATGGTGGAGATGCGCATCCACGCGTCCATCGCTCGTGGTGGTCAACCACCAGCCACCGTCGAAGCTGCCGTCACTGCCGAGAGCGTGTTCGATGAGGTCACTGACGCCATCACCATCAAGATCTGCATCCGCAACGGGCTGAGTTGAGGTGGATTGAACGGAGGCGGTCTGAATGGAGGCTGGGGAAGAGCCCAGAACATTTTTGACGACAGTGGCCGCTGGCGGCGTGGGGGCTGCCTGGATGAACTGCACATTGTCGAAGGTGGAAACGCCGAGGTCGTAAGGGGAAGAAGACGTGACCGCCAGACCAATGTGAACGATGTTTGCGAGTCCGGTCAATGTCGTGCTGCCGATCAGCGTCCAGGCATTGCCATTGGTCGAAGCATAGGAGGTCAGCGTGTCGCCGGTGCGCACGAGGCGGACCCAGTTGTTGGGCGCGGCGTTTACTGCAGGGCCGCCTGCGTATTCGGCGGCGGCATTGACGGTGGAGCGCCAGACCATGCCGAAGCCGTTGTTTTCTGCGGCAGGCGTGGTGAAGGCGATGGCGTGGCGAGCGCCTGCGGTGAGGGCCTCACGGATCATGACGCCCGTTTTGCACCATGGGTGCGTGTTGCTTTGGCTGGTGATGCGTGCGCGGATCTCGCCATTGCCGGTGAGTTGAGTGCTGGCGAAGTGGAAGCCGTCTGCGGCGAAGAAGATGTCCTCCCCTGCCCCGCTCAGCGTGTAGGTGTCCGTGGTGCTGTTGTAGGCTGTGCTGCCCGCGAGCTGAACGGTTCCGACATCTTGTCCCTGCAAGGCGACTTCCACTGGTGGCGTGAAGGTGACGCTGACGGTATTCGAAGCGGTGCTGCCTACTGCAGCCGCATTCTGCGCTGCATTAGCAGGCAGTGTCACCGTGACCACACCGGTGGCTGTGGGAGTCAGCGTCACGCTGTAGCTGGTGCCAGAGCCGGTGAGATTGGACGCTGTGGCATTCGTCACCACGAAATCATTGAGGGCAAGTCCGGTGACCACCTGGCTGAACTGCGCCTGAACGGTGAAGGGTCCAGCTTCGGTCGAAGATGCTGCGCCAAGGGTCACCGCCGGAGCCACCACTGCCTGAGCACCGGCGACCTGCACGTTGTCAAAGGTGGACGTGGCCAGTGTGGAGGGAGAGGAGGATGTGACGGCGAGACCCACATAGACGGTGTTTGAGAGACCTGTCAGCGTGGCCGTGCTCATGAGAGTCCAGGCATTGCCATTGGAGGAAGCGTAGGCGCTGATGGTGTTGCCGCTGCGGACCAGGCGCACCCAGTTGTTCGGAGCCGCATTCAAGGCAGGACCGCCCGCGTAATTTGTGGCCGCATTGGCTGTCGAACGCCAGACCATGCCAAATCCGTTGTTCTCTCCGGCAGGCGTGGTGAAGGCCAAGACATGCCGTGCGCCGGCGGTGAGCGCCTCACGCATCATGACACCGGTTTTGGACCAGGGATTGGTGTTGCTCTGGCTGGTGACACGCGCGCGGATTTCGCCATCGCCCGTGAGCTGAGTCAGCGCGAAGTGGAAGCCGTCCGCCGTGCCGTAGATATCGCTGCCCGATCCTTTCACGGTATAAACGCCGCTGCTGAAGGTGGTGCTGCCAGCGACCAAGGGTTCGCCAACGTCCTGGCCTACGAACGCCACGGTGGCAGGCACCGTGTAAGTCACAGAGACCACGTTGGAAGCGGTGCTGCCGGTGGCTGCTGTATTTTGTGCTGCACCTGCTGGCAGACTCACGGTCACCACACCCGAAGCCACGGGCGTCAAGGTGATGCTGTAGGATGCGCCGCTGCCGCTGAGATTGGACGCCGTGGCATTGCTCACGATAAAATCAGACAGCGTCAGTCCCGTGACAGTCTGGCTGAACTGTACCTGCGCCGTGAAAGGGCCGGTCTCGATGCCGGAGGCCGTGCTGAGCGTGACGGAGGGCGCCACTGCTGTCTGCGCGCCGATGACCTGCACGTTGTCAAATTCAGCCGTGGTCGTCAAACCGCTGTCGGCAGCGGTCGCAGCCAGTCCGACATACACCTGCGCAGACAGACTGGTCAGTGTGGTGGTGCTCACGAGCGACCAGGTGCTGCCATTGGCGGAGGCATAGCCGGTGAGCAGATTGCCTTCACGCACGAGACGCACCCAGTTGTCCGGAGCCGTGCTCAGGGCCGGGCCGCCTGCATAGCCCGTGGCGCCATTGGCGGTCAGACGTGACACCATGCCAAAGCCATTGCCTGCGTCCGGTGGTGTGATGAACATCATGGCATGGCGTGAGCCAGCGGCCAGCGTCTCGCGCACCATGACGCCAGCCTTGGCCCAAGGGTTGGTGTTGCCAAAGCTGCGCACGCGGGCGCGCACTTCACCATCGCCAGTGAGCACGACCTGCTCAAAGCGGAAGCCGTCTTCCGTGGTGTAAATGTCCTGGCCTGAGGCGACCAGCGTATGAACGCCAGTGCTGATGTTGATGCTGGTGGAGCCCGCAAGGAAACCACTGCCGATGTCCTGGCTCACAAAGGCAGGGCCGCTGGCTGCCGGTGTGTAGGTGCGTGTGAGGACGTTGGAGGCAAGGTTTGTCACCATGTCTGCATCCTGCGCCTGAGCTGCGGCGATGCTGATGGTGACATTGGCCGTGGGCGTGATGGTGAAGCTGTAGTTCGCACCCGAGCCGGTGAGAGCACTGGCGGCGCCGCCGGTCACGCTGATGTCTGTCAGGGTGAAACCTGTCACGGGATGACTGAAAGTGGCAGTGACGCCAAAGGGAGCGCTCAAGGAAGCAGGGGCCGTGGTGGCGAGTTCCACCGTGACTGGCAGCGGCGCGGAGGCGGGTGCGTTGTCGATCTGCTGAAGATAGGCCACGAGATTGGCGAGGTCCGTGGCATTCATAGTCACGCCTTGATGAGCGGTGACGGCGTCTGCGAGTGTGGCAGCGGAGCCATCGTGCAAATATGGCGCGGTGGCCCAGAGGCCGCGCATGGTGGGGACATCGAAGCCGGTGAGCGCGCCATTGAGACGCTTGCCGCTGGTGGGCTGCTTGATGGTGCCGACATCGCGGAAGACATTCAGGGCGCTGTTGGTGAAACCCGCGCCGCTGTGGCATGAGGCGCAGTTTTGCTGACGGAAGACGCGCTCGCCTTCCACAGCGGCGGTGGTCATGGTGCCGTCGGTGTTGCGATTGGGGCTGGCGGATTCCGTGGTGAGAGAGGTGACGTAGGCGGAGAGTGCATCAAGGTCGGCGCTGACGCCGGCTTTGGAAGCGCCCAGGGGCTGGCTGCGGGTGCCGGTGTTGAACTGAGCATCTGTCATGAGTCCGGTGCCGCCGGAAAAGACGCGAATCTGTCCTTCGAAATCGTGGACCTCGTCGAAGTTGCCCGTCCAGTGCAGGGCGCCGTGCGCGCCGTGGCCGCGCAGGGTGATGGTGTTGCGCAGGCCTTCGCCGGTACCGGTGAAGTCCCAGGTGCGGCCGTCATGACCGCCGTCGTTGTGACAGGAGGCGCAGGAAATGTATTCCTGCAGGGCCAGGCGCACATCCGCCGCATCA
>NZ_JBIPNG010000454.1:0-5370 GCF_044373815.1 Prosthecobacter sp.
TCACCTCATCCCTGCAACACACGCAGGGATGGAGCATCGCTGCCACGCAGATGAGCGTCCCGGCTCAGGGCCGCATTCAGGAGGCTGGCAACACCTGCTAGCCGCACCACGTCGTCACAGCATCCCACTTCACCCACCCGGTTCTCTCGAAAGAGGGGGCCGGGTGTTTTGTTGTCGGGCCATGTGGCGGCTTTTCATCCACCCAAGCAATACCCACCCCACATCAGGAGACACACCACCATGGCCATCAAACTCAGCGCCAATTACAGCAAAAAACTCGGGCTGCCCCAGTACAGCAGCCACAGCTTCAGCGCCTCCGTTGAAGTCGAACTCAGTGACATCACCCAGGTCGAAACCGAAGTGCAGAAGCTTTACCAGCTCTTGCAGCAGTCCGTCGATCAGGAAATTCAGCACCCCGGTTACGTCCCGGCGGCCAATGCCAACGGCAACGGGCATGCTGCGTCACAGACCAATGGACGCACCTACCCGGTTAACGGCAACAATCGTCCTGCTACACCGCCCGTCACGGATCGCTGGAACTGCACGGACGGTCAGCGCGGGTTTATCCTGCGCATCGTCAATGAGAACGCCAGCATCACCAAACAGGTGGCGGAGGATCTGTCCCAGCAGCTCTTCGGTATCGGCGTCAAACAACTCAACAAGATGCAGGCATCTCAGTTGATTGAGGACCTGCTCGTCAAAGCCGGCAAACCCGCGCCACGCCAGACGCGCTGGCAGCAACAGCCCACCGCCCAAGCCGCATGAAAACGCCCGCTGCCTCACCTCCAGAGCGCAGCGAGCAGGACATCATCACAGCATTGCAGGCAACCGTATCAGCTTCACGGCTGTCGCTGTTCCTGCAATGCCGGTTGAAGTTCTATTTCCGCTACGTGCTCAAGCTCAAGAAACCCAAGACAGCCTCTCTCCACCTCGGCAATGCGGTTCACGCTGTGTTGAAGGCCTGGAACAAGGCGCGCTGGGTGCAGCAGCCGCTTTCGCTCAAGGTGGTCCATGAGACCTACCAAACAGCCTGGGCGGACGACACCGAAGGATCGGTGGAATGGGAGCCCGGGGAGGAAGAGGCCGATAAAACCACAGGCTGGCGTCTGCTCGACACCTACCTGCGCGAAAGCCATCTTCCCGCTGAGGTCAAACCCGACGCCGTGGAAGTTCCGGTGGAGGCAGACCTGCAACAGCACGGGCTGCCGCTTCTCATCGGCATTCTCGATCTGGTCCAGCAACGCCAGATCATCGACTACAAGACCAGCGCCACGACTCCCAATACGGACAAGGTCGCACATACCACTGAGATCCAGACCAGCAGCTACGCTATCCTATACCGGCACAACACAGGCGGGCAGGAAGCAGGCATGCAGCTGCACCACCTGGTCAAACTCAAGAACCCCAAGGTAGTCATCACCCCACTGCCATCCATGAGTCCAGCACAGCAGACCCGGCTGTTCCGACAAATGGAAGCCTACCTCCAGGGATTGCAGCGCCGCGACTTCATCCCTTCGCCTGGGATGCACTGTTCAAGCTGCGAGTACTTTAGTGAATGCCGCCGCTGGCATTAAACCCCTGCTGCAGGTCGGCGCTCACCACGAGCGCTGGCCTGCGGCCCATCCCCACACCCACCATGAAACATCTCATCCTCATCGCCAGTCTGTTGATGCTGTTCACGCCGAACACGCACGCAGGCTGGTTCTTCGCTGATCCGCCGCCAGATCTCGGACCGGAATACCGGGCCAAGATCATCAGACTGGAAGATCGCATCTCGGAACAACACGCCACCACCACGCGCTGGGAGATTGCCACCGGCACTCTCGCCGTGGGCTGCGTGCTGTTGTTTGTTATCGGAACCGCCCTCGGGGCCAAAACACGCCAACATTATGATGGAACAACCAGAATGGGACGAACAGTCCCCACCGCTACCCCGGCAGCTCCCAACGGTGCCCGCCACCACCTGGGCGAAGCAGGCCCGCCAGATCGTCATTCGACGCTGGCAGCCTGAACCGCTCAACGAACCCGTCATTGACGATGCCCTGCCGCATCTCAGCGCCATAGAGCGCTCTGCTGAGGTGATCAGCTTCGCCTGCCGTCGGTTTGAATACTGGCTCTCACCGCAGGGAACCCTGCGGGAGTGGTTCAAGTTCAACCTGCGTCTGGCCATAGGATTTGCGGTGCCCGCCTTGCTGGTGGCTCCGCTGGTCACGCTGGCATTGAACCAGTTCAACCTCTGGATCGATGTCATCAGCAAGACAACCTCCAATGTTGTCTTGGTGCCACTCTCGGTGCTGCTGGTTGTCGGACTCATTGCGGGATTGGTCTCCATCGGAAAATCGATCCTCTCAATGCGCATACGTCATCAACAACGCCAGGATCCTTACAACTACTGACCCTTAAAACACGTCCCCACACTCCAACCCCAGAGCCGGATGATCGCAGGATCGTCCGGCTCTTTTCATTTCAAGAAAGGAACTCACCTCATGGAAAGCATCACTTTGTATTTTCGCGAAGGACCATCCGACAAAGTGTACCAAGCCAGCATCTCCCCCAAGGATGATGGCTACCACGTACACTTCGCCTACGGCCGTCGCGGTTCCACACTCAATACCGGCAGCAAAACACAGACCCCGGTCGAATATCCGATTGCCAAAGACATCTACGACAGGCTTGTCCGAGAAAAGATGGCGAAGGGCTACAAGCCTGGAACCGACGCTGCTCCCACCATACCACCAGAATTGCCCAACAAGCACACTGGCATCGAGTGCCAGCTCCTCAATCCCATCAACGAGCAGCAGCTCGATCAATTTCTGCTCAATCCAGACTACTGGATGCAGGAGAAGCTCGATGGCCGTCGGCTGCTCATCAAAAAGGACGGCGATCAAATCACCGGCATCAACCGCCTGGGATTTCCCACCGCCATTCCTGAACCCATCGTCAGCAGTGCCGCGAAATACCCGCGCAGCTTCCTGCTCGATGGTGAAGCGGTCGGAGACACATTCCATGCCTTCGACCTGCTCACCATTGGACCGGAAGACATGTGTCATCTGGCATTCTCGGTGCGCTATCTGCGGATGCGCGACATGCTCAACGCCTTCGATCATCCCAATATCCGGGAGGTGCGGGTGTTCTTTCCTCCTCAAACGGCTGGCTGGTTCCAGCAGTTCAAAAGAGAGGGAAGGGAAGGCGTGGTGTTCAAACACAAGGACGCGTCGTACACTCCTAGCCGCCCCAACAGCGGCGGCAGCCAGCTCAAGTTCAAGTTCCATGAAACTGCCTCGTTCATCGTCACGAAGGTGAACGATAAGCGGAGCGTCTCATTGATCCTGTTCGAGGGCAACAAAGTGCGCCCCGCTGGCAACGTCACCATCCCACCCAACCACGATGTTCCTGTACCGGGAACCGTGGTGGAGTGCCGCTACCTGTACGCCTTCAAGGAATCCGGCTCCATCTACCAGCCGGTTTATCTCGGAGCGCGTTCGGACATCCGTGCGGCTGAATGCACCACGGCGCAGCTCAAATACAAAGCCGAGATGATGCAGGCTGCCGCCTAGCCAACCCAACCCACGCTCAAGCCCATGCGTCTTCACCGGCGCATGGGCTTATTTGCGTACAACCCCGAAAGATCATTCCTCATGAAGAACATCATCCATTTTATCAGGCTGGCAGCCTGTTCGCTGCTCGTCCTCACAGGCACTGCCTGCCCACGCTCCTCTTCGCAACCAGCCATCAAGGAACTGCGGCAGGAATTCATCATCGTCGTTCCGCAAACCAACGTCAGGCCGGAGAAACCATTGCATCCCGGTGATCAACCTCAACCACCACTCCCATGAACCCCATCACACTTCCCATCGCGGAATTAAAACCCGCTCTGGCAGGGCTGGGCAAAGTGATCAACCCACGAGCCACTCTGCCGGTCCTGCAGAATATCAAAGTCGAACGCACTGCCGATGGTTGGATTGCTCTCACGAGCACCGATCTCGACCGCTTCGTCACTTTGCGTCTCGAACAACCCGCCGAAGGCCCGCCTGATGCTGTGCTCATTCCGTATGACCAGCTCCTGCAGCTCTCAAAAAACTGCAGCAAAGACGAACGCCTTCTCATCGAAGCCACCGATCAAGGAACGGTCATACGATTCGCTCTGGCCAACAACCTCGGCGCGTCAAAGGTCAAACCGTTCCCTGTGGATCAATTTCCCCAGGTGCCACGCATCAAGACCGAGTCTGTTCCACTGCCTCCCGCCGTCCGTGAGTCGCTTCATCAGGCTCTCGACTGCGCCAGCACCGATGAAACCCGCTACATCCTCAACGGTGCCTTCATCGACGCCAGCAATCCCAAGGCGTTCAATGTGGTAGGAACGGACGGCAAGCACCTCTACAGTGCGAATTCGTTCACCCTGCCAATCAAGCTCTCGGTGCTCATCCCATCACACAAGTTCCTCGGCTGGAAGGAATTCAATCAGGATGGCGAATGGCAGATGAAAGCCGATAGCGAACACATCCAGCTCTCCAGTCGTCGTTGGAGGTTCATCACTCGTCAGATACAGGGCAAATATCCTGACTGGCGCGTGACGGTTCCCAATCCAGCCGACGACAAGACGCACATCACCCTGGACCCATCAAAGCTAGAAACGCTCATCAAGCTGATCCAGCGCATTCCTTGCCACGATCCTGACCGATACCAAACCATCGGTCTTGAATGGAGAGACGGTCAATTCCTGCTCCTTGGCAAGGACACCGACAACGAGCCTTGGCTGCGCATCCCAGTGCCCGACATCCAAGGCAATGGCCCCGAGATGACCATCTTCCTCAGCCGGCGGTTTCTTATCAAAGCCTTCGGCTACGGACTGAACACCATCAGCCTGGTCGATTCGATGCACCCCTTGAGGTTCCACGCCAAAGGGAAGCAAATGATCGTCATGCCTCTGCGCATGGATCCCGGCCAGCAACCAGCACCACAACAACCCGCTCCGGTGAGCATGCCGCTATCCCGGCCTGTTTTACCGCCTGCACCACAATCCAAACCCATGATCACGAACCCCACCTCCGAAGGACCATCACCCGCATCCAACGAACCCAAAAACGCCGTGGAAGAAGCCATCGACATGACCTTGCTCATTCGTGACAAGCTCAACGAAGGCTTCAACTTGCTGCGCGATCTGTCCGTGAAACTCAAAACCATCAACCGTGACCAGAAGGCTAGCAGTCGCGAATTCAACTCCGTGCGCTCCACTCTGCGCAGCCTGCAGGGCCTCAAACTGTAATCCAAACCAAACGCCCACTGGGGCCGGACGCGCACGCTGCGTGTCCGGCCCCTTTTCATTTCAGAAAGGAACAAAATATCATGATTGCCAATCTCGATCCCCAA
>NZ_JBIPNG010000455.1:0-5364 GCF_044373815.1 Prosthecobacter sp.
GGAGAGGAGGAGAAGGGAAACGAACAGCTTCATACGGTAATGGCGGTGGTGAGGGAGCTCAGTGCTACAGCTCCTTGATGAAGATGTGGCGGAACTCCACAGCGTCCTTGTGGTTTTGCAGGGTGATAGGCCCTTCAGCTGGTATGTCCTTCACGCGTGCGCCTTGGATGACATCCTTGCCATTGAGCGAAATATCCACGCGATCTCCACGCAGCGTGATGATGAAGCGGTTCCACTCGCCGGGTCCGTTGTCGGCGCGGACGGTGGGCATGGTTTTCATTCGCTCTTCCTTGGTGGCCTGCGTGTCTTTGAACTTCGTGCCCACTTCGCCACTGCCGCAGGGCTGGCACCAGATGTTGATCTGCGCCGCACGTGCGCCGCGCAGATACACGCCGCTGTCACCCCAGGTGAGGTTGTCTTTCATAATCACCTTGCCGGCGGCATCGGTATGGAACTGGCCGTCGTCCATGAGCCATTGGTGCGGTTTCACCACCGGTTTGCCAGTGAGTCGCCAGTCGAGCATCAGGGTGAAGTCTTTGTATTTTTTCGAGGTGGAGAGGTTGTAGTCCTTGCCGGCCACGCGCGGTGGTTCGTCGGTGCGCAGGCGGATGACGCCGTCCGCGATCTCCCACACGCCATCGAGATGCGGGTCATGCTGCCAGTTTGCCCATGTGCGGCCGTCGAAGAGTGCGATGAAATCTGCGGGTGGTAGATCTCCCCCAGAGCGCTGAACATCCTCGACGGTTGGCGGCATCTTACCATCTGATATGCGTGCGGCGATCATGCTGCCCAAGGCGCTGACGGCCGAGGTTTTGATGAAATCACGTCGGGAGGCCTGCGAATGGATCAGTTTGTTCATGTGATGGCTCCAGAGGTTCAATTCATGCTGAGAAAACGCATGGCGGGCAGAATTCATACGGGCGCCGGGGCGATGGTCATCGAGCAGCAGACATGTCATTCCCTCCCTTCCTGCGCACCGAGGCCGCAAAAGCGGGTATCAAATGATCATGCTGGTTTCACCGAGAAGTCGCTGTCGTCGAGCGAGCGCAGAACGAGCTCACGGGGGACGCAGAAATCGTCCATTTCAAGGCAGCTCACGATGCCGTTGGCGATGTGCTCGGGTTTGAGAAAAAGCTGCTTCGGTGCCTGGCGCTGCGAGGCATCGTCCCAAAAGGCGGTGTCCACGCCGCCGGGCAGGATGGCGGTGACGCGGATGCGATGGGCGGCGGCTTCTTCGGCGAGGCCCTGGGTGAAGCCGCGCACGCCCCACTTCGCGGCGCAGTAAACGGTCTCACTCGGAATACCACGCAGGCTGGCGGTGGAGATGACGTTGATGATGTGGCCGCGTTTGTGCGGGATCATGGCTTTCAAGGCGGCCTGCGAGCCGAGAATGGTGCCTTTGAGGTTCACCGCGAGCATGAGGTCGATCTCCTCTTCGGTGTAGTCAGGAATCCAGCGATGACGCGCGAGACCCGCGTTGTTCACCCAGACGTCTATGGGGCCGAGTCGTTCAGTAATTTGATTGACGGCTGACTGCACATCAGCGGCGCGTGAGACATCGCAGCGGATCGACAGGGCGTGCGGATGATCGAGCGCGATGTTTTCAAGATCGAGCAAAGCCACACGCGCACCGCGTGCGAGGAGGGCCTGAGCAGTGGCGAGACCGATGCCTTTGGCACCGCCAGTGACGGCGCAGACTTGGTTGGTGAGGTTCATAGTTCTTTGTTCTTGGTTCCTTGTTGTTCCAAGGGTTGTGTCATGGCCTGAATGGCGGATTCTTTGCCGTAGGCGGTGAGTGCATCGCCTGCCAGGATCATGTCGTCCCGGGCAGGAATGCCGGAGTGGGTGTGGCCATCGCGCTTGATGGCGAGGATTACGACGCCTCGATCCCAGGGGCGTGACTCGCGAAGAGTGCGGCCCGCGAGGTAGGTTCCCGGCGGCACCTCAATCTCGGAAACGACGTAGCCGTGCTGAATGCGCAGCAGCAGCTCGTAATCGAGCGCATGCACCATGCCGGTGCGTTCCAGGGTGCGCTGGATGATGTGGTCGAGAACCTTTTGAAACCAGGTGAGGCGGGAGATGAACAGCATCACGAGGAGCCCTCCAATGAGCCAGCCCAGCATCAGCATGGTGTCGCCACCGGAACTGCTTTGCAGGAGGGTGACGATGAGCGTGGCGAGCGCGGAGGTGAGACCCACATTCCCGGCGAGAATGAGATCGCGGATGATGCGACGGCGCACCGGGTGGTTCACGACGAGCTCCGTCTCCTTGGTGGTGAATCCGACGCCGAAAAAGGCGGAGTAGGCTTGAAAGCTCGCCGTGTCCCAGCTGATACCGGTCATCATCAGCGCCGTCGAACCCACCCGTACCACCAGCAGTGAGACGAGGGCAATGACGAACAGTGCGATGACAGGGGCGACCATGAAGGAAGACGACGAATGACTACATCAGAATGACGCTGGATCAGAGATGCTTCTCGCTGATGGATTTGTCGTGGTCGTAGATTTGCTCCTTTGTCTGATGGCCCTTCATGTCCCAGTAGCGGTTGAGGCCGTGGCGCTGACCGTGGTCAAAATTGGTTTCTGCGGACTGCTGGCCATTCTCGTACCACTCTTTCATGACGCCGTGCATCTTGCCGTCAATGTAAGGGTATTCACCGGCGGTCTTGCCGTTGGAGTGCTTTCTTCGCGCGAGTCCGGTGTAGGGCTTGCCCTTGTAGGTCGCTTCCTTGCCTTCATTCAGCATTTCGAAGTTTTTGTCGTCGAAATCGACTTCGGCCGGCTGTTTTTCGACTGGGGCGGACTGCTGTTTTTCGCAGGAGGCGAGGCAGAGAGCGCAGAGCAGGAGGGTGAGGAGCTGTTTCATGCGCGCAGGTTGAAGATGGAGCGCGGGTTTTCAACTCGCAGCTCTGCTCACTTTGAAGCCAGTGCCTTCTTCCACTCCGGCGGTGCTCCGGGCAGTGTCTCTGCGAGGATGCGGCGAATGTGGCCGCGTTCGGTGGTGGTGAGGTAGTCGAAGTGGCCGGAGGTGTCCTTGCCATCGAGAACATTCCAGAGGCGGGTAAGGACGGTTTGCTTCAGCGGGGCGGTGAGGTGCTGGAAGGTTAGGGAATAGACCATGTAGCTGCAGCGGTGCTTGAACAGGCGGTGCAGGAGCTGAAAATCCTTCAGGCTGCGGCCGTCGCTGCTCTGCGGGGAGCGTTTGGTGAAGGCTGTCTGGAAGGCGGGATCTCCCTCGATGCCGCCTTCGGGAAGTGCGGCTTCGTCTTTGAAGAGCAGGGCATCGACGACGTCCTCGGCGGCATGGTCAATGATTCGGCGCGCAGTGCCGGTGGGTTCGCTCATGACGGTTTCGCCCAGTTCGCGCTGGAGGCTGGTCTGCATGTGCATGGCACGCAGGGCGGCGTGGTTCGCCTTGGTGAGGATGTTTTGCACGCTGGTCTGATGCTCCAGTACCATGAGGGCGACGATGTCGCTTTGCTTGCGCTTGTAGGGCGTAACGTCGAAAAATTTGGCGAGGTTGGTGATGTTGGCCCCGGTTTTGAAGTCGATGTCGATGGACTGGTCGTTTTTCTCGGTGGCGGTGACGTTGCCACGATGCAGGACGCTGCCGTGCCTGCCGGTGACGTACCAGCCGCCCCAGCGGTCGGTGAATGGGGTTGTCGTATCGACGACTGTGCTGCCCTGGCTCATGATGGGATGGCCTTCAGGGCCGGGATACACGGAGCGCACAATGACGCCGGGCACCTCGGGGGTGAAGGGGCCGCCGTGGCAGCTCAGGCAGCTGTTGTCGCGCTGAAAGTGCAGTGGTTTGGCGGGTGCTTCATAAGGATCGAGCAGGTAAAAGATGGGGCCGAGCTTCGGATCAATGGTGGCAACCTCGATTGCACCACCGAGACAATAGCCGACGTAGGCGTTGTCACCGAAATAGACCACACGCGGTGTCTGCGGGCTGATGCGGTCGTTCTGCTTGCTGGTCTTGGAGAAGACCATGACCTGCGACTCCTGCGGGATGTTGAACTGCTTCATCACATCGCGCAAAACGGTCCAAGCATCGGTGCGGTCGATTTTCACTTTGCCAGCGGCCATCAGGCTTTCGAGCTGCTGAGCAGCGTCGTTGGGCGTGGTGTCGGAATAGCGAATGGGGGCGTTTTCATATTCATCCTCGGCGTGGATCGTGAGGATTGACGAAACCAAAATGGCCAGGCTCAACGGCAAGAACGATGAGCGCTGCGTCGGAGACTTGGAGGCAGGGGAGGTCATGGCGGCTGATTCGATGTTCGTCACTGCTGCGGCAGCAGCCTTGCTTTCATGTCTTTGCCTGCGGAACCGTTGACGAGGTCACGCAGCGTGTGGCGGTCAAGAGTTTCGTAAAAGGCGTTCACGGCCTGGGCAAGCGCTCCCTTGAGACGGCAGGATCCGTTGATTGCGCAGGTGTTGTGCTGCTTGTCGAAACACTCGACGATGAAAGGTGTGTCCTCCGTACGGCGAACGACCATGCCGATGCGGATGTCCTCCGGCGGCATGCCCAGAGCGATGCCGCCGCCTCTGCCACGGCGGGTTTCGAGGTAACCGAGCTTGGCAAGGAAGTTCACCACCTTCACCAGATGGTGCCGAGAGATGTCATAAGCTTCAGCTGCCTCGCTGAGGGAAAATGTTTCCCCCTTCAACGCGGCAAACATGAGCACGCGCAGGGAGTAATCTGAGAAAAGGCTGAGTCGCATGCCTTGATTTACGAGCAGACGGGGTTAAACTTGCATATGGCATGCATGTTTAAACAAGCTGCGACAAAAGAGGCGCAATGGCGGACAAAATTGGCCTGATGCGATCATAAAAAAGCCCGGAGATTGAGCCTCCGGGCTTTGAGATCCGATCTGAGAGAAATTACTTCTTCTTGGCGGGAGTGTGAGTTGCGCAGCAGGCGGCGGTGCTCTTCTTGGCGGCAGGAGTGCAGCAGGAGGAGCAGTTTTCTTTCTTCTTGGCGAAGACGCAATGGCCATTGGCGCAACTGCTCAGCAGGAGGCCGGAGGAAATGAGGGCAAGAGTGAGAAGTGATTTCATAGTGTGTGGTGTGTATGTCTTGTGACTGGCAAAGGCCGGATGACCTCTGAGCAGCAATAAGAGTGGGAATAAAACGAGTTATTTCATGCAATCTCAAGAATAATTGAAAATTCGCCAAGATCTGGGCTCAGCTCGCAAGCATGAAAAAGCCCGGAAGGGTCGCTTCCGGGCTTCAAAGGCGAATGAATCACCTCACTGGAATCAGCCTTCCTTGAGGGATTCCACTTTCTTGTGGGAGCTGACGGCGGTCACTTTCTTGCCGACGAGCTTGTCAGCGCCGGTGACGGCAGCGGTCAGGGTGAGA
>NZ_JBIPNG010000082.1:0-17886 GCF_044373815.1 Prosthecobacter sp.
GCGATGGAGGCACCCGCAATGCTCGGGCAGAGCGTATTCGAAAACAGATATGGCCGCGAACGCTGACGCAGCAGTTCGATGATTTCTCTTCTCCCGCTGGTGTAGCCACCACTCGCACCCCCAAGAGCTTTGCCCAGCGTGCCGGTCAGGATGTCGATGCGCCCCATGACATCACAGTGCTCATGGGTGCCCCTGCCTGTTTTGCCCATGAATCCCACGGCATGAGAGTCATCCACCATCACCAGCGCATGGTATTTGTCCGCCAGATCACAGATCGCCTTCAGCGGAGCGATGAAGCCGTCCATCGAGAACACACCATCGGTGGCGATCAGTTTGAAGCGCGCACCTTTCTCATCGGCCGCGATCAGTTGCGCCTCCAAGTCGGCCATGTCGCAATTCTTGTAGCGGTAGCGCTGCGCTTTGCACAACCGCACACCATCGATGATGGAGGCATGATTGAGTTCATCACTGATGATCGCATCTTCCTGGCCGAGGATTGTCTCAAACAGCCCGCCGTTGGCGTCAAAGCAGGAGCCGTAGAGGATCGTATCCTCTGTGCCAAGGAAATCCGACAAAGAAGCCTCCAGCTCTTTGTGCACTCCCTGCGTGCCGCAGATGAAGCGCACGCTGGCCAGTCCATAGCCCCAGTGCTCCAGCGCCTCATGCGCCGCCTGCCGCACCTTGGGGTGCTGTGCGAGGCCAAGGTAATTGTTCGCACACATGTTGAGCACCGCCTTGCCGCCATTCGCACGCACCAGCGTGCCCTGCGGCGTGGAGAGCACGCGCTCCCGTTTGTAGGTGCCCGCAGCGCGGATGGCATCAAGCTGCGTTGTGAGGTGCGTGGCGAAGGTCGTATTCATATCTGCCGATATACTGGACGCATATCCTGTATTTTGGCAACGAGGAATTTACCCACCCAAACTACTTCGCCGCTTCTAGAACGGCATCCACCAAAGGCTTCACTGGATTGAGACCATGCGGATGATGCCCGGAATCAGGCTTCTCCCAGCGGGTGACAGAGCCACCGAGAGCCTTGTAGCGGGCTTCGAGCACATCGGCATGCTGGGTGATCGGCACGACATCATCCTTCATACCGAGCACCAGAAAGACCGGCACTTTGGCAGCAGCGAGAGCTTCCAGTCCATCGACCGGGCTGCCCTTGAAATCAGGAAGCTGTGCTTCGGTGATGCCGTAACTCTCGAGGCATTGCTTTCTCATGGCCCTGGCTTCGGGTGTGCCGTTGGGGAAGGCGCGAAGGTCCAGCAGCGGGTTGTCCCCATAGATGGCTGTGACCTTGGTAGGATTGGCCTTCGCCCAATTGAAGATGTAGGTGCCGCCGCGGCTCATGCCTTCAAGCACGGGCCTGGCACCGAGGCCGATCTTTTGCGCGAGAGCGTAAAAGTGATTCCAGCGTTCCACGGCTTTGGGAGCACCCCAAAACTCGACCACATCGCAATACACAAGATGATAGCCGTGCTCCAGCATGGCGATGTCAAAGGCGGGCTCATGACCCCAGAAACGCGCACGCCACACCCACGGGCTGCCTTCTTCGGCGCGACGATTTTGCATGCAGCTCCATCCTCGGGAAGTTTGAAATCGAGTTCGGCAAAGTCATGGAACCTGCTCGCTGTGGTGTCGCTGACTCCCGCATCCTGCAGGCGTGATTTCAAATCATCCGCGCGAGCAGCGATGCCGAACATCAATGTCAAACCAAAGACCAGGAAGCAGGAGGCAGGAGAAGTTTTCATCAGCAGTTGGGCCAAGATTACGTGCCCTGAGGTCCAATTCACGCCTTCAATCCAGCCAGATCAAGTGCGAGGGCTTTCGCATCACGCACAAACTCATCCCAAGTCACGGCGTGCCCCGCCCTAGCGGCTTATTCGACAAACAGTGTGAGAAAGGTTGTCTCGTCCACGCCACCGAGTGTGGGATGCTCTGCGCAGACCATTCGTCTTTGTCTAATGCCTGCGTTCTATTTCAAAACGCCTTCATCACCAGTTCGCGAAAGGCCCTCACATGAGCAGGCTCGAAACGGCCTTTGCGCTGCACCAGAAAGACCTCCTCATGGCCAAACAATGCAGCAACTTCACGCACGACGACCTCCGCCTCCCCAGCCGCACGTTTCGGCGGCTTCACGCTCGCCGCGCTGGTACCGATGGCAATGCCGAACCCAATGGCCACATAATTCATCAGCAGGGCGCGGTTCGTGGCCGTCACCGTCACGTTCATGCGTTCCGCCAGGCCTGCCTGGGCAAACACCTGCCGGATCTGCCGGTGAGAGCTGCTTTCCTCCGGAGCCAGCACCAAGGGCTGGCTGATGATGTTGGCGAGTGTCAGCTGCCGTGCGCGTGTCAGCGCATGGTTCGCCGGACACATGAGATAAAAGGCATACCGCGCCAGCGCCTGATACTGAAACTGCGGCATCACTTCGTCCCCAGTGGCCATCCCCATGATCGCCAGATCAGCTTCATCCTTCTCGATTACCTGTCTGGCCATGTAGGAGGGCCGGTCAAGCAGCACGAGCTTCACCGTTGGGTGATTCTGACGGTACAGAATGATCGGCCGTCGCAGCGCACCGGTGAGCATGGCAGACGGCGCCACCACCGTCAGCGTGCGGGCGGCCGAGCTTCGCTGGTCCTCAAACATCGCCCGCAGGCCGTCAAAGGATTCAACCAAGGGCGCCGCTAGATCCACCAGCGCACGGCCATCGTCGGTGAGTGACACTTTGGAGCCTTCCGCCACGACAAACTGCACGCCGTATTCATCCTCCAACGCGCGAATCTGCTGCCATACGGATGGCACGGCCAGATTCATCGCTGCTGCAGTCGCCGCAAAGCTGCCCTGCCGCGACAGCTCCACCAGCGCGCGAATCTGCCTGAAGCGCACTTCCTTGAAGTAACGGCGCGCAGGAGAGTCGGCCGTCGTGCCGATTCTTTGAGGGGCGTTAGGTTTGGCTTTCATCGTTAGGTCTTTCCTAACGAATATCGCAGAAGATAGCAAGAGCCGTAAATCTATGCGGACCAGTCAAGCACCACCTTGCCACAGTTGCCGGACTCCATGGCGGCAAAGCCTTTTTCGAATTCGGTGTAGTGAAATCGATGAGTGATGACCGGCTTGATGTTGAGACCGCTTTCAAGCATCACGCTCATCTGATACCAGGTCTCATACATCTCGCGGCCATAGATGCCATGGATGGTGAGCATGTTAAAGATCACCTTGTTCCAGTCGATGGCGATCTGCTCGCTGGGAATGCCTAGCATGGCGATCTTGCCGCCGTGGCACATGTTGTCGATCATGCTGCGGAAGGCGGCGGCGTTCCCGCTCATTTCGAGGCCGACATCAAAGCCCTCCTTCATGCCTAGCTGCTTCTGCACATCCTCGATCTTCTCAGTCGAGACATTCACCGCACGCGTCGCACCCATCTCACGCGCCAGGTTGAGGCGGTACTCGTTCACATCCGTGATGACGACGTGTCGCGCCCCCGCATGTTTCACAACCGGTATCGCCATGATGCCGATGGGACCTGCCCCCGTGATGAGCACATCCTCGCCGAGACATTCAAACGCCAGCGCCGTGTGCACGGCATTGCCGAACGGGTCAAAGATGCTCGCGACTTCCTCATCCACTCCCTCGCGGTGATGCCAGACATTGGTCATCGGCACGCTGATGAACTCGGCAAAGGCCCCAGTGCGGTTCACACCGATTCCGACAGTGTCTTTGCAAAGATGGCGCCGGCCCGCAAGGCAGTTGCGACAGCGCCCGCACACCACATGCCCCTCGGCGCTGACGATCTCGCCGGGATGGAAGTCATTCACGTTTGAACCAACGCTGACAACCTCCCCCACAAACTCATGCCCCACCACCATCGGCACAGGGATCGTCTTCTGCGCCCAGGCATCCCACTTGTAAATGTGCAGGTCCGTGCCGCAGATGCCCGTTTTGCGGACCTTGATGAGGACATCATTGATGCCGACTTGCGGCTCCGGGACATCCTGGAGCCAGAGACCGCGTTCAGACCGTGCCTTGACGAGTGCTTTCATGGTGGTTGATAATGACGATATATTGGACACTCGTCCATTAAATCGGCAACTGATATTTTTTACCTCACGCCAGGATCTGCGGAATCACCTTGCCGAAATCCCGCTCCAGCCGCTTGCGGCCGGGGATTTCCAGGCGATGCGGATCCAGCCCAAGCAGATGCAGGATGGTGGCATGCACATCCGTCACGTAATGCGGGTGCTCCACCGGGTGAAAACCTAGCTCATCGGTGCCGCCATGGATCATACCGCCCTTGATACCACCGCCGGCCATCCACACACTGAAGCCATACGGGTGATGATCGCGCCCATCGCTGCCCTGCGTGCCGGGCGTGCGGCCAAATTCAGTGGCAAAGACGACGAGCGTGTCATCCAGCATCCCGCGCTGTTTGAGATCCTTCAGCAGTCCGGAGATCGGCTTGTCCACCTGCTGCGCGAGGCTGGAGTGGTTCTTCTTCAGCCCGGAATGCGAGTCCCACGCACCCGCCGCCCCATCGCCATGCTGAAGCTGGATGAAACGCACGCCACGCTCAGCGAGACGACGCGCCACGATGAGCTGCCGGGCAAACGGTTCCGCCACCTTGTCATCCATGCCGTAGAGTTTTTTCGTCTCCGCGCTCTCAGCATCGAGGTTCATCGTCTCCGGCACGGCGGTCTGCATGTTGTAGGCCAGCTGGTAGCTCTTCATGCGCGCAGCGAGCGTCTTGTCTCCAGGATACTGCTCCGCATTCAATCCATTGAGCCGGTGAATGAGATCAAACTGAGCCTCCTGCTGCTGCCTGCCGATCTGAAACTCCGGCGCGGCATAGGTGAGGGGGTTCTTCGGATCCACCTTCAAGTTCACCGCATCATAGGCAGGGCCGAGATAGTGGCCGTCCCGCACATCGAAAAAGCGCGGTCCCATGTTGATGAAGGACGGCAGATTGTCCGTCATGGAGCCGAGGCCATAGGTCACCCAAGCACCGAGCGTCGGCACCCGTGGCTCCAGCATGTGCCTTCCACTGTGAAACTGCACCTGCGCCCCGTGGTTGTCATCCGTCGTCCACATGCTGCGGATAAAGGAGATCTCGTCCGCGCATGAGCCAATGTTCGGAAACCAGTCGCTGATCTCCACCCCGCACTGCCCGTAGCGCTTATAGCCAGTTTGCAGCGGATAAATGACATTGCGCTGCTGGCCATTCGCATCGTTCACCACCACCACGCGCACCTTCTTGAGCTTCTCGGGATTCTGCACGTCCTTGTAAGGCGTCTCGCCAATGGACTTGCCCGCATACTTCGTGAGCATCGGCTTGGGGTCAAAGCTCTCCATGTGGCTCACCCCACCGCGCATGAAGAGCCAGATCACACGCTTGGCCCGCTGGGGAATCATCGGCAGACCATCGGGCGGCAGCCATTCTTCCTCTCCTCGCAGCATGGACGCCATGGCAATGCTGCCGAGTCCACCGAGGATGTCTCGGCGCAGGAAAGGCGTGGGTGGAAGGCGCGGTATCATCGCAGGGTGACGAAGTCGTTGTGGTTGATGAGAGCCTGGAGAAACAGACTGCGGTCCTCGCTCAGGGCGCGGAAGCCTTCGAGGCTTGCCTGTCGCTCCGCCTCCAGCGGCAGACGGCCCAGGATGGCAAGGAACGCCTGATCGATAAATGTGGGCGCATCCAGCTTGGTCATCGACGCAGCCAGCGCATTCGCACACTCACGGCTGAGCCCGCTGTTCGTCAGCGCCAGCGCCTGCTGCGGCACCACACTTTCATTGCGGCGATAGCACTCCAACACGTTGCTGTTGTCAAAGACGGCCAGGAACCGGTGCTCCACATCGGCGTTCTGGATAAAATACAACGAGCGCCGCGGACTAGTCTCCGCTTTGGCAGGATCCAGACTCGGACCACCCAGGGTGAGATCCAGTCGGCCGGAAAGGTGCAGCAGGCTGTCTCGCACGAGCTGGCTTTCCATGCGGCGCGGATTCATGCGCCACAGAAAGTGATTGTCAGGATCTGCAGCGAGAGTCTGGGGATCAGCGCCCGCATTGGAGGAACTGCGCCGATACAACTCGGACAGCACCAAGGTGCGATGCAGCCACTTCATGCTCCAGCCGTTCTCCATGAAGCCCGTCGTCAAGCTGTCGAGCACATCCTGGTGTAGAGGCGCTAAGGAGCGGCGGCCCAAGTCGCCCACATCTGCAACCAACGGCACGCCAAAATGCCGTGCCCACACGTGATTAACCAGCACCCGCGCAGTGAGCGGATTGCGCTTGTCGGCGATCCATCGCGCCAGCGCCAGCCGGCGCCCCGTGCTGGTCTCAGGATAGGTTTGCACTTTGGCATTGCCAGCCTCCCCAGGGCCTTCCTGCGCTTTGAAACTCGCAGGCAGCGAGGTGTACACGTCTCCTGGAGCGCCCACTTTCGTGCGGGCTTTCTCCAGCGCTTCCCGCGCCGCCTTGATCTTCTTGTCTGCCTCCTTGGCCTTGGGCGCGGCCTCTGCTTTAGCAAGATCATCCTCCGCCTTGGCTTCGCCATAACGCGCCTCGGCCAACGCTGCTGCCTGCGCAGTGGGTTTGTCACCCTTGGCAAGGTCAGCAGCATGCACCGCCTTGATCATGGCGAGACGGAGTCCCGCCAGCTTCACCGCTCCTGCATCCCCAGACTTCTGCGCCTGGGCCAGCTGCAGGTCCACCGCTGCAAGATGATCCTTCAGCACAAACGGCAGCAGCACCGGTCTGGACGAGGAAGGTGGCAGCTTCACAGCCTTGGCCTCATATGAGGCAAACTCCAGCACGCGAGGCACTCCGGGCGGCATTGGCCTGGACTTGTCCTCATTTTTCTCATCTCCCCGCACATGGCGGTAGGTCAGCTGATCGAGATGAAGGTCAAAGACACGCGGCAGACCGTTCTTCTCGAAATCAGATTCCCCTTCCCAAGGATCGAGCCGCACATGCAGCGGCTCGAAAATGGCACGCATGCGGTAGTAGTCCGTCTGCTCGATGGGGTCATACTTGTGATCGTGGCACTTCACGCACTGCATCGTCAGTCCCAGAAACGCGCGGCAGGTGTGCTCGATGGTCTCGTCCAGCCAGGTGGTGCGGTTGAAGAGAAAGTAGCTGCGGGCCAGGAAACCGGTGGCACGCAGGTTGTCGCGATCCTCCGGCGCGAGTTCGTCCGCGGCCAGCATCTGCACAATCATCTGGTCGTACCCCTTGTCGGCATTGAGCGATTCCACGATCCAGTCGCGCCAGTGCCAGAGGTGCTTCTGGCTGTGGCGAAGCTGGGCGCCGAGGCCGTACCAGTCGCAGTAGCGCCAGATGTCCATGAAGTGGCGTGCCCAGCGCTCGCCATATTGAGGCGTGGCCAGAAGTTGATCCACCAGCCGCAAGCGCGCAGGGGCAGAAGTGTCCTTCAAAAAGGAATTAATCTGCGCGGGCGTGGGAGGCAGACCAATGAGATCCAGATAAACGCGGCGCAGCCAAAGCTCCGGCGCAGCTTCAGGCTGCGGCTTCAAACCTTTCGCCGCGAGGCGGGCCTCCAACAGCGCATCCATGGAATAGCCGGAGGATTTGGGAGGCTGGTAGGCCCAGTGCGCACGCGGGTCATCCTCAGGTTTTTCTTGCGCAGGAGCCGGAGCCCCGGCGGCGACCCAGGCCTGCAGTTTGGCCACCTGCTCCGCTGTGAACATGGAGCCCTCGCCTTCCGGCGGCATGCGGTCATCTTTGTCAGCGGTTGTCACGCGCTCCAGCAGCAGCACAGTATCGCCGGATAGAATATTGCCATTGTCACCGCCCTTGTGCATGGCCGTGGCGGTGTCCAGACGAAGACCGGCTTTTTGCTTCAAAGCCCCGTGGCAGGTGTAGCAGCGCTCCTTCAGCAGAGGTTTGATCTCTTTTTCATAGTCCACCGCCAGCACCGCAGTGGGCAGAAGTGCCAATACGCCGCTTCTCAAGGCGCGGGCAAGGGCACGACAAAATATGGCAGGCTGAAAAGACATGGGCACAGGCAACTACGTCACAGAAGCCGCGACTCTTTTGCTCTTCCCAAATACCGCGACTGCCGGGTTCGAAGCCGGACCTTATTTTTGATGTCCAAAAACATCCTTCCCAAGCCTCGATGTGCCTGCCATCCTCCTCCATTCCATGCGCTCCCTGATCCGAATTCTTCCCGCCCTAGCCATCACCCTGACATCAGCCTTTGCCGGTGACGCCACCGTCATCGAAAGGACACCCGGCCTCGTGGGCTTCTGGACCTTTGGAGAGGAAGCAGGTCAGAAACGTGTCTCACAAGGCACCCAGGAAAAACACCCGCTCAGCGAGGTGAACGGCCCCATCAAACGCGCAACCGGCGGGCCATTCTCCGGTTACTCAGCAGATCTGAACGGGCATCAGTATTTTGAAATCAAGCATGCCGAGACGGGAGATTTAAACATCTCAGGCAAGGATGCACAGGTGACACTCTTCGCCGTCGTCCGCATCGTCGACCTCAAAAAGAGCCGCACCATCGCCGGCATGTGGAGCGAGGGCAAAGGCGCGAACGACGACACCGGCACACGGCAGTACGCGCTGCTCATGAACATGCCCACCTACGGCGGCCCGCGCAATCTCGTGCCCCACATCAGCAGCGAAGGCGGCGTGACGATGCGTGCCGACGGCACCAAGTTCCCCTGGTGCGCCGACTACGCAGCCACGAAGCTCGAAGTCCCGGAAGAGCAGTGGTGCACACTCGCCTTCACATATGACTCGAAATACATCCGCGCCTACATCAACGGCGTGCTCGATATGCGCACGCTGGATGCCGTCAAAGACAAGCGCAACGATCCCTACTTCATCAAGGAAGGCCCTGAAGGCAAAGATCGCGGCATGAACCCTTACTACCATGGCCGTGGCATCTTCAAATACGATCCCGCCTTGCATGCACAAACCAAGATCGCCCCGTCTGACTTCACCGTCGGCGCGCGCATGGCCGTCGGCTCGATGACCGGAGAGGCCACCATCGGCAAATTCGGCGGACTCGCAGTATTCAACCGCGCCCTGAGCGATGCCGAGATGCAGAAGCTGCATCAAGCCGCAGACGTCGGATCGATTCAGCCCTGAGCGCGATGACCTGGCTCTTCTCAATCCACCTCGCGGTCACCTGGATGCTGGTCGGCCTGATCTGGGTTGTGCAGATCCTCGTCTATCCCCAGTTCCGGCGCGTGGCCCCGGCGGAGTTTCGAGATTATCATTTCGCCCACTGCTTCCGCATCGGCCTCATCGTCGCGCCTCTGCTGTTCGTGGAGGCCGCCACCGCCGCATGGCTGCTTTATGAGGGACGGCAGGCGCAGCCATTCATCATAAGCTCGGGCCTTATCCCCATCATCTGGCTCACCACGGCGGTTTTTCAGGCCCCCATTCACACCCGGCTCGGACGCGGTTTCGATGCCCCTCTCATCCGCCGCCTCATCCTCACCAACTGGATTCGCACGCTCGCATGGACAGCGCGCGGCATTCTTGTTAGCCTCACACTTCTATGAGCAAACACCTGCTTCTCTCCCTGCTGGTTTTCAGCACCCAGCTCTGCGCCCAGACTGCACTGCAGCTCGCGCCACCCACCGCAAAGCGCAGTCCAAGCGGCATCGTGACCCTCGAGTCCACAACCCCAGATACCACGATCCTCTATACCCTTGATGGCGAGGATCCCATCGCGAAATCAAACCCCTATCTCGCTCCCATCGACCTTCCCCACGGCGGCACCGTGAAAGCACGCACCTTTGCCAAAGATCGGAAAAACGTGAGCGAAGCCACCGAACAAGTGTTTGCGCCATTGCCAAGTTTTGTCGTTCCCGCACCAAGCACCGTCGTGGCCACTACCCAAGACCGAAGCTGGCCAAGCTACGACTGGGCCAAGCGCCACGAACTTACCAGCGCCGCCGTGAAGAAGGCCAAGCCGCAGATCCTCTTCATTGGCGACTCCATCACGCACTTCTTCGGCGGGGAACAGTTCGATAGCTACGCCATGCGCGGACAGCAGACCTGGGGCGAATTTTACGCCCCGCGCAACGCCGGCAACCTCGGCTTCGGCTGGGACAAAACGGAGAACGTCCTCTGGCGCCTCCAGCATGGTGCCATCGACGGCATCGCACCCAGGCTCGTCGTCATGATGATCGGCACAAACAACACAGGCACCTGCTCCGCACCCGACATCGCCGCAGGCATCGAAGCCATCGTGCAGGAGTTCAACAAGCGCCTGCCACAGTCCAAAATCCTCCTGCTGGGCATCTTCCCACGCGGCGAAAAGCCCAACCCGCAGCGCGAGAAAATCGCCGAGATCAACAGCATCATCTCCAAGCTCAACGGCACTCACAACGTCACCTTCCTCGACATCGGCCCGAAATTCCTCACCCCTGAAGGTTTGATCACCAAGGACATCATGCCCGACTTCCTCCACCCCAACGAAAAGGGCTACCGCATCTGGGCCGAGGCCATTGAGCCCACGGTCAAGCAACTGATGGGCGAGACCAAATAGACACAAAAAAAGCAGGGGACCACAGTCCCCGGCTTCTCAGAAAGTTCGTCTGACTTACTTCGCAGGCTTCCAGTTGCGCACGAAATCCATGCACTGGGTGATCTCAGGCACGCTGGTCTCCCAGTTGTGCTCATATTCGCAGTGCAATGGGCCGGGATACCCCTGGGCGGCGTATTCAGCAAGGATGGCGGGAATGTCGCTCTTGCCGGTGCCAAAAGGAAGGTCATGGGCCTTGACGTCACCGAAGGCCGTGAGGTCCTTCATGTGGCTGTCAAAGATGCGGCCTTTGAGAATCTTGATGCAATCCACAGGATTCAGCCCGCTGCGCACCCAGTGGCCCACGTCAGCGCAGGAGCCCATGCGAGCGTCGCGGTTTTTGACGAGATCGAGCACGTAGTTCGGGTCCCAGAACATGTAGGCGCGATCAAGCGGGCGCTTGGGATGGTTGTGGATGGCCATCTTGATGTCGAATTCCTTCACAAGCACTTCGATCTTGTCGAGCGCGGTCACATCGGGCTCCGTGACGATCACGCCAATGCCCAGCTTCTTGCAGAACTCAAAAATCTTGCGGTTGGAAACGTCATCCTTGCCAAGCTTGACCACTCCGTAACCCACAGCGGTGAGGCCTTTAGCTTCAAGGTGCTTCATGACCTCATCGATCATTTCCGGTGTGGCGTTGTGATCCCACTTCGCATCCGGCTTGGCGGTGGAAAATTTCTGGCCGGGGTAGAACTCGATGGTCTTGCCACCGCTCTGGGCGGTCTTGTCGATGGCTTCGAACACATTGTACATGCGGAAGCTGTAAGCCTGGCAGCCGGCGAAAAACTGGCCGACTTTGGCGGCTTCGGGGATCGTGGCCGCAAAGGATGCGGTGGCGAGGAGGAGTGAAAGAAGGATGTGCTTCATGGATGGGTGAAGCCGGAAGTTTGGCGAGTTCTAGGAGAAATGGAAGAACTGAGAATGGAAAAGCGGAGCGCGAAGCAGCGTTGTGGAGAGATGCTGAAACACTCCATCCTGTTTTTAATTTCTGCGACGGCAGCCCTGGCGCAACTGCCCACGGCGAAACCCATCCCACGCGTGCAGGCCGTGCCACTGCCGCATCACATCACCTCGTTTCAGCTCGACGGCCGGGAACTGACCGCCATGCATTTCGATCCTCAGGACATGCGCCCATTCTGGCACCCAATCCGCGCCTCTAAAGACGTGAGCCTCACACGCATGGGGCATCCGCATGATCCGCTGACTCATTCCCACCACAACAGCGTGTGGGTGACGCACAACATGGTGAACGACCTCGATTTCTGGGGAGACTACGCCAAGAAACAGGGTCGCATCGTCAACGTGGAGGTGTCACGAGAAGGCTACGAGGACACCGACGAGTTTGCCTCCATGCGCATGGTGAACCACTGGATCAGCGAAGCAGACAAGTCGGTTCAATTAACCGAGGTGCGCCGCACGGAGATCCGCCCCGTCGACGGCGCCAAAAGCTGGTTCATGATCATCGACCTCGAATTTTCACCACCGAAGGGAAAAACGACAACGTTTGGTGCCACCGGCTTCGGACTGGTGGCAGTTCGTATGGCGAAGAGCATCGGCGTGCATGACGGCGGTGGCCGCATTTTGAATTCGAAAGGACAGCTCAATGAGGAGGCCGTCTTCCGCAAACCAGCGCGCTGGTGCGACTACAGCGGACGGATCACCAACGACGCGGACGGCTTCGGCGGCATCACCTTGATGAATCACCCCATGAATCCGCACAACCCGACAGCCTTCCATGTCCGCAATGACGGCTGGATGGGCTGCTGCCTGAGCCTGGACACCCCGGTAGAGGTCACTGAGGAGAAAAAGTTGCGCGTGCGCTACGCCCTGTGGGTGCATCACGGGGTGGCTTCGCAGGCCGAGAGCGAAGCGCAGTGGCAGAAATTCATCGCCATGCCTGTGGTGGATTTGGCGCTCAAACCGGCCAAGAAGTGAGCATGGCCGAATACCCCGCCGCCTTGGGCGAACTGATCACCTTTTTTGAATCGCTCCCGGAAGGCGAGCGGCGGGAGAATTTGATCGACCTCGCGGCTGCCGCAGCCGCCCACGCGCCCAAGGAGGGCGAAAAGTTCGATCTGGAGGATGTGCGGCACGATGCCGAATGCACCGACACCGTCGGGGTGCACGCCCGCCTCGATCACGGAGATCACGTTCATTTTGCCATCAGCCTAGGGCCCAAAGTGCAGACCCTGACCAAAGCGATGGCCACCATCCTATGCCGGGGGCTGAATGGATCAACGCTCTCTGAGGTCCTTGCGGTACCACAGGATTTCGTGCCTCGCATCATCGGCGCAAACCTGGTCCGGCTGCGCAGCCAGACAGTGTATTACGTCCTGGGCCGCATGAAACAGGTGGCCCAGACGCTGCAAAAAGGTGCGAATTAGCCCAGCCTCGTGGTCTGCCCCGTGCGCAGTTCCTCGGGAATCTGGCCCACAAACCGGGGCTGGAGGTCGATGGCATCAAAGATCTGGTGAATTTCCATCTGATTGATGTCACCGGGCTTGTCGATCTCGAAATAGACCAGATCATGGCGGGCATCCACCTTGTAGCGGACCTTGGGAAAGTGGTCCATCTGGTTGCGGAGCTGCATCACAGTGGACTCAGAACGGAGGCCGGGCGCGTAGATTTCGACTTCGATCATGGGTGGTATGCAGCGGTTCTACCGGAATTGCCCTCCGCAGCCAAGCAAAACCTGCCAGTTGTGCACAGACAGGATTCCAGTTTGACAGGCGGGGGGTGTCGTCCTATTCTCGTCGCCCCTTTCCCCCGCTCCTTTTATGGCCAACATCCGCTCCGCAGAAAAAGACATCCGCAAAACGACGGTCCGCACCGCTCACAACCAGACGGTGAAAAGCCGCATCCGCACCCTGCGCAAGAAGGTGGTCGCCGCCATTGAGAAGAAGGACGCAGCCGCAGCCGCAGCCTCCCTCAGCGAATACGCCTCCGCCACCGACAAGGCCGCGAAGACCAACGTCCTCAAGAAGAACACCTCCTCCCGTCTGAAGAGCCGTCTCGCCGTCAAGGTCAGCGCCCTGACGAAGTAAGCGGTACGTTTTAAAACCTGTTTCCAAACGGCATCTCGCAAGAGATGCCGTTTTTTGTTTGTCGTACGAGGCAAGGCCAGCAAAGATCGCCCACCCATGATCACCCGCCACAAAATCGCCCCCAACGGCCCTGAGTTCTCACGCCTCGTTTACGGCACCTGGCGCATCCTCGACGAGGCAGACCCGGCCAACTGCACCCCGCAGGCGCTGCTCAGCCGCTTCAAAGCCTGTGCCGACATGGGCATCACCACGCTCGACACCGCAGAAATCTACGGCGTTTACAAGGTCGAGGAGGCCCTCGGTGGCGCGCTGAAGCTCGACCCCGCCTTCCGCAGCAAGATCGAGATCGTCACCAAATGCGGCATCTACATCCCCTGCGAGTTTCATCCCGACCGCAAAGTCGCTCACTACAACGTCACTGCCGCCCGCATCATCAAAAGCGCGGAAAAATCGCTGCGTTTCATGGGCATTGATGAAATCGACCTGCTGCTCGTGCACCGTCCCGACTGGCTGACCAGCGCCGACGAAACCGCCGAGGGCCTGAACAGGCTGCTCAAAGACGGCAAAATCCGCAGCGCCGGCGTCTCAAACTACAATGTGCACCAGTTCGATCTGCTGAACTCGCGCATGGACCAGCCGCTGGCGACGAATCAGGTCGAGTTCAGCCTCCTGCACATGGACCCGATCTACGACGGCACGGCTGACCAATGCCAGCGCCACCGCATCCTGCCCATGGCCTGGTCCCCGTTGGCCAAGGGCGCCCTGATGGAAAAGGAAGATCCTGCCGCAGTCCGGCTCCATGCCAAAGCCGCCGAGCTTTCCGCCAAATACGGCGGGGCCACGCTCGATCAGCTCGCCTACGCCTGGATCATGGCGCATCCTTCCTGCCCGCTGCCGATCATCGGCACCAATAAACTGGAACGCATCCAGGCCGTGGTGAAAGCGGCGGAAATCAAGCTGGAGCGCGAAGACTGGTACGGCCTCTGGGAGGCTGCCAAGGGTCACGGCGTGCCGTGAGGTCCGCTCAGCGCGGTCATTCTTGCACTTGCGGGATCACAAGCTGGTTGTGGTGGATCAGGTTCACCTGCCAGTTCCATGGCCAGCGGCCGGGATTGCTCCAGTGAAAAGCCCACGGCTCGGTAAACTGGTTCACATAGCCTACGATCATGTGGCTGTATCCCACGCCATTGCCTTCGAGGCGGATCATCGAAGTCACCATTCCCTGCCCTTTCGTCGCTTTGAGGGTGGTTTGATCCGTCTTCAAGATCAGCATGAAGAAGCCGCTCAGATATTTACGCCCGTCCAGAATCGCCGTGTCGCGGTTGTGGCCAAAGGCATCCGTGTAGTTTGGCGCCATCAATTTCTCCAGTTTCTTCCAGTCACGGTTTTCAACCGCCTCGATCAAATTTGCCTGCGCGGCACGCACCTGCTCCTCCGGGGAACGCCCGAAAACCCACCATCCCAGCCAGAGGCCCTCGATCAGAAACAGAACCAGCAGGCCGCGAAGGATGATCTTTTTCATGTTAAAAAAGAGCCAGTTGTCCGGAGGAATCCGATGAGGCCGCCACGCAAAAACTCACACCGCTGCTGCGGCGGCGCACAACCTCGATGGTCGGCGTGGGTTTGTGGCGTTCAGCACACACCACCCGGGCCTCCGTGGCACCGGCAGCGTCCAACGCCTGCCTGATGTACCGGGAGGCCGTGGCGGGGTCATTGCAGTCATCGCTCAAATGCCCCAGCACCACGTGACTCAGGCCCGGATGCGCGATTTCACGGACAAGCTCAGCAGCCTGATCGTTGGAAAGATGGCCATGGCGCGAGCTGATGCGCTGCTTCGTGGACCAAGGACGCTTGGTGTCATTTTCGAGCAGTTGGGTGTCGTAATTGGCCTCAATGAAGAGGCTGTCGGAATTCCTGAGGCGGTCTTTGATCAGATTCGTCACGAATCCCACGTCACTGAGCACACCAAGCCGGGATTCCTCATCCGAAATCACAAACCCGACCGGGTCCACCGCATCATGAGGCACCGGAAAAGACTCGATTCGGAGGTCCTGAAACTCAAAAGCCGCTCCCGTCGTCATAAGCCGCCAGATGGGCGGTTTGCGAAATCCGAGGCTCCCAGCCAGGGTTTCCTGGGTCAGCGCTGTGCAAAACAGGGGAACCTGACGTTTGCGGCTCAAAACCTCAATCCCCCCCGTGTGATCCTGATGCTCATGGGTCAGCAGGATGCCGTCCAGCATGTCGAGGGAAAAGCCGCAGGCGTCCAGCCGGAGGCAGATTTGCTTGGCGCTCAATCCTGCATCGAGAAGCAAAGTGGTGCGTTCTGTCGAAATAACAGCGCAGTTCCCCGAACTGCCGCTGCCAAGAATTGTTAGACGTACCATGGCCTGTTTTTAGCGGCGAGGTCGAAAAGATGCAAGGCGGATGAGCCCCAGCACAAAAAGGGAAGCCTTGAGATTATCTGGCGCGTTTAAAATAAGCTAGATCTTGGCCAATAGAATGCTGGTTGATTTACTCCCTTGCATGGCCTAAAAGCCACCCCCCTTTTGACGCAAAAATGAGAAACCACGGACTCCCCCCGAAACAAGGCCTATATGATCCGCAATTCGAGCACGACGCCTGCGGCGTCGGGTTCATTTGTCAGATGAAGGGAAAACGTTCTCACTCCATCGTACAGCAAGGTCTGACCATTCTGATCAACTTGGACCATCGCGGAGCGGTGGGCAGTGAAAAGAATACCGGAGACGGTGCCGGCATCCTAATGCAGGTGCCCGACAAATTTCTGCGCAAAGTGACTGCCCCGCTCGGCTTCACCCTGCCGGCTGAAGGACAATACGGCGTCGCCATGGCCTACTGCTCACCTGATGCAGCTGAGCGTTCCGCTGCGGCACGTGCCTTTGAAAAAGTGGCCGAGGAAGAAGGTCAGAAAGTGCTCGGCTGGCGCGATGTGCCGGTGGACAATTCCATGATCGGCCTCTCGGCGAAGGCCAGCGAGCCGTTCATGCGCATGGCCTTCGTGCAGCGTGGAGAAAACTGCCCGGATCAGCAGACCTTTGAGCGCAAGCTCTACATCATCCGCAAGCGTGCGGTCACCGCCATTCGCACAGCAGAGGCGGACAGTTTCTGGTACTGCTCCAGCCTGTCCTCCCGCACTCTGGTGTACAAAGGCATGCTCATGCCTGTGCAGGTGGGCCAGTATTTCCTCGATCTGCAGGATCCGGACATGGAATCCGCCCTGGCGCTGGTTCACTCTCGTTTCTCGACCAACACTTTCCCAAGCTGGGAGCGCTCGCATCCCTATCGCTACATCGCCCACAACGGCGAAATCAACACGCTGCGTGGCAACATCAGCTGGATGAAGGCACGTCAGTCCCTGCTGGCCAGCCCGCTGTTCCCGGACGTCAAAAAACTTTTCCCCATCGTCAACGAAAGCGGCTCCGACTCCGCCATGTTCGACAACGTGCTCGAACTCCTCGTCATGGGCGGCCGCTCGCTACCGCATGCCATGATGATGATGATTCCTGAGCCCTGGAGCGGCCATGAGTCCATGGATGACCAGCGCAAGGCCTTCTACGAATTCCATTCCTGCCTCATGGAACCTTGGGACGGTCCGGCTTCCGTGGCCTTCACCGACGGCACCATGATGGGTGCCACTCTGGACCGCAACGGCCTCCGCCCCTCCCGCTACTACGTCACCAAGGACGACCTCGTCATCATGGCTTCCGAAGCCGGTGTCCTGCCCATCGCTCCTGAAAACGTGAAGCTCAAAGGCCGTCTGCAGCCTGGCAAGATGTTCATCGTGAACATGGAAGAAGGCCGCATCGTTCCTGATGACGAGATCAAGGCGAAGATCGCCGCTGAAAAACCATACCGCGAATGGCTGGACAAGCATCTCGTGCACCTCGCTGACATCAAGGACGGTGAGCCAGTGGCCCCGCCTGACCACGAAACCATGCTTCAGCGCCAGCAGGCCTTCGGTTACAGCTTTGAAGACCTGCGCAAGCTCATGGTTCCCATGGGCAGGGAGGGCGTGGAAGCCATCGGCTCCATGGGCACCGACATCCCTCTGGCCGTGCTCTCCAACAAATCGAAGCTGCTTTACGATTACTTCAAACAGCTCTTCGCCCAGGTCACCAACCCGCCGATCGACTGTATCCGCGAGGAAATCGTCACTTCCCCAATCACCACCATCGGTGCGGAAGGCAATCTGCTCGATCCGACGCCTGAAAGCTGCCACCTGATTGAGCTCAAGACGCCGATCCTCAGCAACGAAGATCTGGCCAA
>NZ_JBIPNG010000083.1:0-17850 GCF_044373815.1 Prosthecobacter sp.
ATCCACAGGTTGTTCGTGTTGAAATAACGATGCTGGTCAATGTTTTGAAAATGCCCCTCGTCGGCCTTTGGACACTGCGCCGACTCGCGCAGCAGGAAGCGCCCGTCGCTCAAGCGCACCGCCAGATGCCCGCCCTTCTTGTCCGACTCCGTCCGGCGCGTCACCTCCATCGCAAACGGCATGCCGCTGTCGGCAAACCACGCGAGAATCGCCGGATCCAGCGTCGCCCCCAGGTTGTCCGAATTCGACACAAAAGCATACCTCACACCATTGCTGAGCAGACGCTCCAGCCAGCCCGATCCCGCGAGGCAGGCATAGATGTCGCCATGCCCCGGCGGGCACCATTCCTGATCCGGACTGCCGGGTGACGTCGCAGGCTCCAGCGAGCTTGCCAGCACCTTCGGCACCTTGTTCTGCATCAGCTCCCACGTTTCGGTGCCGCCCAGTTGCGGAAAGCGTTTCGCCAGATGCCCAGCCGTGTCGGCCGACGTGCTAAAGCTGTTCATCAGCATGAACATCGGCACCTCGCCCCCCGTCTGGGAGCGCAGCAGCAAAATCTGCCGGGCGATCAAATCGAGAAACGTGTCCTCGCCACGCACCGGCAGCAGCGACTTCGCTTTCTCCAGCCCCATGCCCGTGCCGAGCCCCCCGTTCAGCTTGATGATCACCGTCTGCTTGAGCAATGCCGCCGCGCGCTCCGCCGCCGGAGCCGTCAGCGCATCCGCACAAGGCAGATCCTTCGCCGGTGAGATCGTGTCCTCAGGAATCATCCCCGTCTCACCCGCCAGCAGCGCCGCATAGCTGCCGCGAAACGCACGAATGGCAGACTCACTCAACCCTTCGGCCTCCATTTTCTGACGAAAAGGGGCAAAGGACGTTTCAATGTTCTCAGGAGTACGGGAAGTTTGGCTCATACACCTGCAAGGCTAAAGGATCAGCCTCCCGAGGCAAATACTCATTCATAAGACATCACGCAGTCTGTCAATAAACGCCCCTCTCACAGCACCGGCACCGATGGCAGCCTCACGCTCAAGATGAAGGCAATGATGTCCCACCGCTGCGCCTCAGTCAGCGTGGCCTCAAAGCTCACCATCGGTGTCCCGTTCAATCCCGTGGCCAGCACGCGAAACACATCCGCCGGCGCATCACCGCATCTTAAATGCGGCTGCCGCAGGTCGGCTGGAGCTGCTTGGATGCCCCAGATGTCCTTCAAAGCGATGGCAGCAGGCCCCTTGCCATCCGCCTTTTCGCCATGGCAGGCCATGCAGTTGGCGGCAAAGAGCTTCTTCCCCGCCTCCTCATGCATCTTGATCACATCCCCCGCCTTGAACCACTCCGGCTGCGCAGGAAACTTCATCGCAGGCGCATGATTCTCCGCCTTCTTCCACCGGCGTGAAAACGACTTCAGGTAAACGATCACCGCATCCAGATCCTCCGCCGACAGATGGGTAAACGCCCCCATCGCCGTCCCGCTCAGCCCATGCGTGATGGTCCGGCGCAGATCCTCATCCGTCGGCAGCATGCCATACGGTGTGGATCGAAATTTAAACATTCCCTCCCGAAACGACCTCGGCTTCGGCTTCAGCGTCGGGCTCAGCTCCCCGTTCCCATCCCCCCTCTGCCCATGGCAGACGATGCAGTTGCGCTCATACACATACTTCCCTTCCATGTAGAGGTTGAAGTCCAAAGGCGCGGCCTGATCTGCCGCAGTCAGGACAGATGCCAGGGCCAGGAAAACAAAGGTGCATCGGCAATACAAGTTCACACCTTTCTTATCGCGCTTTGAACGCCAGAAACCACGCCGTAATTGCCAAACCCTGCGCCAGTGCTGCTTCAAAGGCAGCTTGCGTGACGGATCATGCCTGCCATTTTGATCTCTCCAAATCCACCCACTAACCATGCCCAAGAAAGCCTCCGCCGCCAAGACCGACCTCCACCGCAAACACAGCGCCATCGTTGTCGATGGGGTGGACCGCGCCGCCAGCCGCGCCATGCTGCACGCCGTCGGCTTCAAGCGTGAAGACTTCAAAAAATCCCAGATCGGCATCGCCTCCCTCTGGAGCATGGTCACCCCGTGCAACATGCACATCGACCGCCTGGCCAGAGAAGCCGCAAAGGGCGCGGACGCCGCCGGTGGCAAGAGCATGATCTTCAACACCATCACCATCTCGGATGGCATCTCCATGGGCACCGAAGGGATGAAATACTCCCTCGTCTCCCGTGAAGTCATCGCCGACTCCATCGAAACCGTCGTCGGCTGCGAAGGCATGGACGGCTTCGTCGCTATCGGCGGTTGCGACAAAAACATGCCCGGCTGCCTCATGGCCATGGCACGCCTCAATCGCCCCAGCGTCTTCGTTTACGGCGGCACCATCCTCCCCGGCTGCGTCGGCCCTGAAAAGAAGGACGCAGACATCGTCACCGTTTTCGAAGCCGTCGGCAAGCACGCCAACTGCCTCATCAATGACAAGGAGCTCATCGACATCGAAGAGCACGCCATCCCGGGCGAAGGCTCCTGCGGCGGCATGTACACCGCCAACACCATGGCCAGCGCCATCGAGGCCCTCGGCATGAGCCTCCCAAACTCCGGCGCCCAGTCCGCCGTCGGCAATGAAAAGCTCATCGACTGCTTCGACGCCGGCGCAGCCGTCATGAACATGATCAAGAAGGGCATCACTCCCCGCGACATCATGACGAAGGAGGCCTTCGAAAACGCCATCACCCTCATCATCACCCTCGGCGGCAGCACCAACGCCGTCCTGCACCTCATCGCCATGGCCCACAGCGCCGGCGTGAAGCTCGGCATCGAGGACTTCGTCCGCATTGGCAAGAAGACCCCCGTGCTGGCAGACCTCAAGCCCAGCGGCAAGTACTTCATGAACGACCTCGTGAAGATCGGCGGCACCGTCCCGCTCATCCGCATCCTCGTGAACGAAGGCCTCATGCACGGCGACTGCCTCACCGTCACCGGCAAGACGATGAAGGAGAACATGAAGAACTCCAAAATCTTCTGGCCCAAGGATCAGAAGATCGTCAGCCCGCTCAGCAATCCCCTCAAGAAGGACAGCCACCTCGTCATCTTCAAAGGCAACCTCTGCCCCGAAGGCGCCGTCGGCAAAATCTCCGGCAAGGAAGGCCTCAAGTTCGAAGGCAAGGCCATCGTGTTCGAATCCGAAGAAACCGCCCTGCAGGCCATCCTCAATGACAAGGTCAAGAAAGGCCACGTCATCGTCGTCCGCATGGAAGGCCCGAAAGGCGGCCCCGGCATGCGCGAAATGCTCTCCCCCACCTCCGCCATCATGGGCAAAGGCCTCGGCAAAGACGTCGCCTTCATCACCGATGGCCGCTTCAGCGGCGGCAGCCACGGCTTCGTCGTCGGCCACGTCACCCCCGAAGCTTTTGTCGGCGGCCCCATCGCCGTCATCAAAAATGGCGACCCCATCACCATCGACGCCGAAAAACGCGCCATCACCCTCGGCATTCCTGCCACAGAGCTGAAGGCACGCCTCGCCAAATGGAAGCAGCCCAAGCCCCGCTACACCCACGGCGTCCTCGCCAAGTACGCCAAGCTCACCAGCAACGCCAGCCAGGGCGCTGTGACGGATCTGGGGCTCTAGCGGATGAGTGCCACTCGTCGGAGGGGGATCATCTTGATCCCCTTTTGGGAGCGGTAGCGCATAGTCGATCCCTCTCCACCCAACAACCTTCGCTTCCTCAATCCGGCACGATAATCTGATCATCAGGCTGGAGCTTGAAGTTGCGGGAAGGATCCCTGCCGAGGTCCTTGTCTTTGAACTCGGTGGTGACGCCATTGCGGATCAACTTGATCGGACCGTTGCCACGGAAAGAAAAGCGTCCAGTCATAGCGATGGTCTTCAGGAGGGTCATACTGGGATTGTAGGGCCGCGGGAAGTTTTTCCTGCCAACATGCGTGACATAGATTAACCCGGCGCGAGCATCCCAAACGGTCACCGTCGGAAACATGTAGACTTCATGTTTGATGTACGTCTGCTCAATGACGCGTTGCAATTCGGAAGGCTTGAAGCCCGCCGCCTTTACCTCGCCGACATTCATCAAGTTGATGGTCCCGCCATCACTGATGTCGTACACCTTGCTGATCTGCGAAGCGTCCTCGGCCGGAATACCGCGAATGGAGAGCACGATGCGGTCACCCGCTTTCAATGCTATTTTGGTGTTTTGTGCCTCCACCGTCGAGGCAACGCAAAGCGCCAGAGCAACGATGGAAAGCAAAAATCGTGAGTTCATCACGTCCGAAGTTTTCAGTCTCAATCCGGCACGATGATCTGATCATCAGGCTGGAGCTTGATGTCGCGGGAAGGATCGTTGCTGATGTCCTTGAGGTTGATCTCGGTGGTCACACCATTGCGGATCAGCTTCGTCCTGCTGGGCTTGGCAAAGGGTGAAAAGCCGCCGGCGGCGGAGATGGCTTTGAGAATGGTCATGCTGGAATTGTAAGGCACCGTGCCGTTGCCCTTGATGCCGCCGACGACATAAATCATCTGGGCTGTGGTGGCACTGTCATTGGTCGTCACCGTCACCGTCGGCCGGGTATAAATTTCACGCGCAATGTAGGTCTGCTCGATGGTGCGCTGCAGGGTGGAAGGCTTGAGGCCGGCGGCGCGCACCTCGCCAATGTGGAGTAGGTTGATCGTGCCGTTGTCACTGATCGTGTACACCTTGCTGATCTGCGGCACTTCATTGTCAGGGATGCCCCCGATGGAGATCGTGACGCGGTTGTTCGGGTGCAGGGCGATTTCACCGTTCTGTGCCTGCGCTGTTGTCAGGGCGCAGACAGCGAAGAGGCAGGAGAGAATGCGTGTGTTCATACAGTGCGTGTTGGAATGAAATTAAAAGACATCGTCACCATCCAGTCGCGAAACTGACTGGGAGCCGCCCAGTGCGGTGGCGGTGGTTTCGGCTTTGATCTTGCGACGGCGGGACTTCCCTCCCGAGCCGCCGTTAGGCGAATTCGTCGGCGAGTAGTACGTGTAGTAGCTGGTGTAGTATTGGTACTGAGCATCGCTGCGCAGATCCACGTTGTTGAGGACCACCCCCACCACCTTGCCGCCGACATTTTCCACGCCCTGCTTCACGCGCATGAGCATGTGGCGCGGCAGCTTGCGGTGCTGCACCACGATCATCGTCATATCCGCCAGATTGGCGAGCACCGACGCGTCGCTGACGCCAAGGATCGGCGGGGAGTCGATCAAGACGAGGTCAAAGCGGCTTTTGACTTCGGTGATCAGATCCACCATGCGCTGGGAATTGAGCAATCCCGCGCTGTCCGCCGGCAGCAGGCCGCTGGGAAGGAAGAAGAGATTTTCCACCGGCGTGCGCAGCACCACATCTTCCAGCCGGATGTCCGTGGTGAGGTAATTGGTCAGGCCCGTGGCGTGGCTCACATCAAAATGTGTGTGCAGGCTCGGACGGCGCAAATCGGCGTCGATAAGCAGCACGTTGTAGCCACCCTGCGCGCACACATAGGCGAGGTTCACCATCGTCGTAGATTTCCCCTCACCTGCTCCGCCGCTGACCACACTGAGACAGTTGGCGTCCGGCGTTTTGCGGTTGAATTCGATGTTCGTGCGCAGAATGCGATACGCTTCGGCGTCAGGATTGAAACCACTGGAGCGGTGCAGCACTCCCACATCCTTGGGCACTACCGCCAAAACGGGCACACCGAGGTACCGCTCCACGTCATCCAGGTTCTTCACCGTCGTGTCCATGTATTCCAGGAAGAAGGCGAGGCCCAGACCAAACATGAGTCCCAGCACACCACCCAGCGCGAGATGCAGCGGCACGTTCGGCTTGGCAGGCTTTCCTTCCGGCTCTGCTTCCGAATAAATGGTGGCGGGAGATTTCACGAGCTCGATGCCCGCTTTTTCCTCGAAGAAGCGTGAGCGCATTTTCACCAGCAAATCTTCCAGGTAAGTGACTTCGTCCTTGGCCGTCTTGTACTCGGTGTAAAGAGACGACATGTTCTGCAGCTCCTGCTTGGCGTCCTCATTGTACTCCTTGAGGGCTTCACGTCTTTTTCTCGAAGCATCCTGCCGGTTTTGCAGACCAGCCACATGCGCTTTGGCTTCTGCCTGGATGAGCTTTTGGTATTCAGCCATCTGGCTGTCCACACTCAGCACCTGCGGGTGCAGGCGCCCACGCCCTTCATTCATCAGGCCTTCACGCGCCACCTTGAGGTCCTGCAGCTTCGACGTAATGGCGGTGATGTTTTGATTTTCCAGTTTAAGTCCGGAAGCCTGGTCAATGAGTTGCTCGGGGGTCAGCTTGCTCACCTGGTCGATCTCTGACTGCAGCGTCAAAATTTCCTGATCGGCGATCATGAGAGCCTGCTCACGTGAGATGACCATGGAGTCTTTTTCACTGCGCATCTCACCGCCAGGATTCAGCGAACTGCCGCCGCCGACGATCCAGTCGCCCACAATGCCGGCCTTGCGTCGGGCCTCCTGCGCACGCACTTGCGCCTGACCACGAAGAGCCTCCTGCTCCGAAATTTGCTGCTGCAGCACGTCGAGGGCCTTCTGCTTCTTGCCGCTCTCAATGCTGTTGCGCTGATCCATGTAGCTCTTGGCCACTTCATTGGCGATGGCGGCCGCAAGCTGGGAATCCTGGTCGTAATAATCAATGGTGACAAAATCTGAGCGCAGCATCGACTGCGTATCCAGATTGGAGCGCAGTCTCGCCAGTGCCGCCTGGCGGTTGGGCAGCTCCCACTTTTTGGTGAGCTCGAGTTTTTCGATCACCGGATAAAGCGTGGTGGGCTTGGTGATCGTCTCGAACTGAGTTTTGATGTACTCCTGCGTGAAGGCGAGGCCGTCACTGCGGTTGCGATCGAACACATTGATGTCCTGCGTGATACGCTCAATGGTCATTTCGACATGCCCGCGATACTTGCGCGGCATGATGTAGGTGAGCACCGCCGCCGCCGCGAAGATCAGAATGAACGAAAGCGAGATGAGCCCAAAGCGATTCTTGACCACCTGCCAGGTGTCCATCGCATGCTTTTGCAGTTCGGTGCCAGACTCGTTCATGACTGCTCGGGTTTGATTATTCGGAGAGGTTAAGAAAGCGGTCTTGAAATGCCGCCAGCGGGAGATTCGCGAAGTCGGAATCTGCCCGCCGGCGGATTGCTGTTTTGGCTGTTGGGACTAAAAGGTGGCCGTGGCTCCGAGGGAGACTCGGTTGCGATTGAATTCCACCAGATCGTTGTTCGACAGCTGCGTGGAGAATGAGTAGTTGGCGTTCAGATTGACGTTGTCCATCAGTTGATAGCCAATGCCTGCATTGAGGAAAACCGAGTCCTGCGTCTGATCCGGAGTGGTGCCCCCTGAGAGCTCCGAGTGCGCATAGCTCGCTCCGCCGTTGACGCTGAAACGCTTGGTGACCTGATGGTTCAGCTGCACGCCGGTGTTCACCCCATAGCTGCTTCTGTAGCTGCCGAGCAGCGCACCGTTGAAACCCAGCATCGTAAACCAGCGCAGCTGCGTCTGCTTAGCCACCGCATAGTTGAGCGCGGCTTCAGCATAGGGTTTCGTTTGGCTCCCATTGCCGTTTTGGTAAAGTTCCGCACCAGCCCGCACTGAGGTGGACATGTTCTCGCTCCATGCATGGTCGACTCCAGCCAGGGCGAAATGTGAATGGTAGTTTTGGAACCCGCTCTTGGTGTAGTCCGTCAGGCGGTAGCGATACTCTGCCGTCAGACTGGTCCGCTGCGTAATTTTATAGGCAAATTGCTGGGCAAGCAGATGCGAATAACGGTCCTGCGAGGTGGCAACCGTCGACTCCTCGTAGGCGATGCCGTCGAACGTGTAGGACGTTGTGGTCGAGAACCTTGGCGTCCATGCGTAGCTCACATTGAAATTGTTGTATCCGTACAGAAACTGCCCGTTCCACAGGGCGCTGGTGGCACCGTAGCCAAATGCACTGTTGGGATTGGTCCCGTAGGTGACATAGAAGTTGTTGCTGATCTTCAGTCGTTCTGAAAACGCGTGCTCAAAATTGAAGGTCGCCCTGCCATTGTAGAAGGTGCTGCCGTAAACCGGCACCCCGTTCACGTATTCAAGGACGCTGCCCTCAAGACTGAAGCTGTAGGGCGTGGTCTGGTCCGCATGGGTGTAGGACGTCCCTGCACCCGCCTGCATGTACCACGAATCAATGTTGCTCAGCGAGGACGAAGGCACCTTGTACTTGAGCACGTCATAACCGGTATCGCCAGTGATCGAAAACGTGAGCGGCTGCTCGTTTTTAAAATCCGCCGAGTAGTTCTGGATCGCCACCAGTCCCTGCGCACGCAATGCCGCTGGGCTGAGTACAGCGACTGCCAGGATAAGCATTGCCAGTTTGGAGCGCATGAAAGTCAGGAGCAGTTTCGAATTTCAGAGTGGAGTGTACCGCTTTAAAAAGATCTCAGAAGATCAAGGGATCGAGTTGGATGGAGACACCGGATTGGTGATGATCCGCGGAGGCAGTGGGCCCGAAACAGGCGGCATGAGGAGAAACACTCCACGAATGCTGGATGGAATGTAGAAATCGGGTTCCGAAGTCGGGACGACAGGATTCTTGTCAACGACAATGGGGTTTTTGGGATTCTTCCCAGACACCGTGATCGGACGTTCGAGATCAGTCGCAGGTGCGGCAGCCGCGAGACCTGGAACGATAGAGCTTGCGGCGTCATTGATGACACCAGCCATTTTCGGGGCCACCGAAACGCCGGTCTGAACGATTTGACCAGCCAAGGTCGCATCAGCCTTGGAGGCAATGATCGCCGTTTTCACAATGTCAGCCGCACAGCCTTCATTGATCACGAGCGCATCTTCCACAACCATCAGAACCTTGGAAGGGTCTTTTTCAACTGCGACCCGGACGTCATTCGAAATTTCAGTGCAATTCGAAGCCGCCTGCGCCGAGGCACCTGAGACCGCCAACATGAAAACGCAGGCAGAGATACCCGCAATGCGAGAAAATGGGACAGTTTTCATAGGCGGCAGATAAAGATAGATTTACAGATGTGGTCGTGTCCTCAGAGCGGGTAGTGGGAATCGAACCCACATGGCCAGCGTGGAAGGCTGGAACTTTACCACTAAGCTATACCCGCAATTGAAGTTATAGTAACACGAAACATCCTACTGCCGCAAGATATTTTTAGAATTTGGAGTAAATTTTTGAAATTCTAGAATCCCTGATAAATTTGAAATCCTAACCTTTCGGCAAAATCACTCTTCAACTCCGTCCACTAACTAGCACTCAATGAGGAGCTGGCAAGCGTGTACTAAAAAAGACCTTTTTTCTGCACCCCAGCCCAGCGGTGGATGGGGCTCAAGGGAGTCAGATAGGCTCCCTTTTTACTTACTCACGCCTTTCTCACCCGCATAATCTTCGCCATTCAGGCTTCGCGCCACGCTCTCGAGCCACTCTTCGAGATTTTTTTGCATTTCCGGCACTCGTTCGGGCTGTTCGGCCAGCAGGACCGTGCTCTCGTCAGGATCTCTGACCAGATTGTACAGCTCCCAGGACACCTCATGAGTCTTTTTATTTTCGATCCGGTGCAGTTTCCACGGCCAGTCCAGCCAGGCGGCATGCCCCGAAAATTCAGTCAGTGACACGGGTTCACCGATTTTAGCGGCATCTGGAAGCAGGCGCGTCGGATCGGCAGGTTCTTCACCTTTCGTTTGTGCTGCCAGCAATTCGTCCATCCATGCTTTGGAGGGCGTGCTGATTCCTTTCTTGCCTGATTCCCAGAATCCTATGGGGCGCGAACGCTTCGTCTCCTCCCCCGTCAGCAGCGGCATGATGTCGATGCCATCAAGCGGTGGCTGCTTTTCCATGCTCACGCCTGCGATCTCCAGCACCGTGGGATAGATGTCGGAGGTCACACAGGGAGCAGCGATGACTTTGGGCTCATGAAACACCGCAGGCCATTCCATCAAAGCGGGCACCGCCAGGCCGCCTTCATAGATCTGCCCTTTGAATCCCCGACGACCACCCGTGGAACCGACCTTCGGCAGCGCACCGTTGTCGCTGCAGTACCATAAGAGAGTGTTCTCGCGCAGATCCATGTCCCGCAGCTCCGTCCTGAGCCTGCCAAATGCGCGGTCCATCGCCGTGATCTCACCATAAAAATGCTGCTGCTTCTCGGGCAGCCCCGCATAGGGCGCCCGGTCTGACTCCAGAGCCTGATGCGGATCATGCGGAGAGCCAAACCACACCACTGCGAGAAATCGCTGCTTCTTTTCCCCGCAACGCCGGATGAACTTCAGCGCTTCCTCCACCGTCACGTCGGAACTATCCCCTTTGAACTGCGTGGCCTTGCCCTGCACGCTGAGCACCGGGTCTAGATCAAAGAAATTGGGAGAGGAGACCCACTCATCGAATCCGCTCGCTCCGGGACTGACCGGGCTGGCCTTTTGCACTGAGCCCAAGTGCCATTTGCCAAAGTGCCCGGTCGCATAGCCAGCGGTTTTCAGCGCCTCAGCGATTGTTATTTCCTGCGGGCGCAGCGAATTCCCCCAGGAAAAACAGCCAAACCGGTTGGGAGTACGCCCCGTCATCACACTGCCGCGCGTCGGGGAGCACACCGGTGCGGCGGCATGAAACTGGTCAAATCGAATCCCCTCCTTCGCCAGCGCATCAAAATTCGGCGTCTTGAGATGCGGATGCCCGTTGTAGGCCATGTCACCCCAGCCTTGATCATCCGCCATCACCAAAACGATGTTCGGCGGTTCATTGGGTGCGGCCAGGCAGGCCAGTGGGAACCCCAGAACACCGCACAGAAGCAAAAGACATTTCATGCCTCAATGATAGCCACGATCATCACCGGTCTGGAATCAAAAAATTACAGCCACTTCACTTCATGCGACAGCATGGTGTCGTCATCAAAGGTGAACCGTCCCATGAATCGCCGGCGTTCGATCAATGTCTGCGCCAGCCAGTGGATGTCATCCGCCCACATTTCATCAAAAGGCAGCGCATCCAGCGAGGTCCAGAGCGGCACCGCCTCGGGTGTTTCCACCGCCGCCCCTTCATGCTGCGTGGCTACATACACATCGACGTGCATGCACAGACCATCCACGAACTGAAACCAAAGCTCACCGTGGTGCACCGGATTCAGCGCGGTCACTCCGAGTTCCTCCTGCGTTTCACGCACCGCGCATTGCAGCGAGGTCTCGCCAGGATCCATCTTGCCGCCGGGTCCGTTGATCTTGCCGGCACCCAGGCCACGCTTTTTACGAATGAGCAAAACTTCGCGCTTTGCTTCATCGATGACGAACATCAGTGTCGCACGAACGCCCGGCTCCCATGTTTTCCAGTCGGTGATCAGCATGGACTCAGCGTTTCTTCCATGGCAGGGCACGCAGCCAGCGTTTTCCACTCTTGATGTCCATGGATTGCGCCAGGATCTCCGTGTCTCCCGCATCAAAATCCTCCGCACGCGGCAGACCGGCAGGCAGCTCAAACTCAGGTTCAGGTACCGGCAACTGCTCAGGCAGGGGTGTCATTGGCGGTTTTTGATTCAGCGGCGCCACGGCATTGAGCGGCGAAACCAGCCCGCCGGAAATGATCATCTTCATCGCCTCTTCAATCGTGATCGGCGCATCCGTGATCTTCTCCGAATCCACCACGAGAAGAATGCCCGTCATTGGACTCGGCGCCGTCGGCAGCAGGACGCAGGTCATCGCCTTGCCTGTCTGTGGATCACAGTACTGCCCGGTGGCAAAGCCGATCATGCGCATGCCGGGGACCGGATAGTCTATGTACACGACCCGCTTGAAATTCTGCTTCGTGCCACCCAGGCTGCGAAAGGCATCAATCACCTGCTTCAGCGGCCGGTAGATCACCGCCACCAGCGGAATGCGCAGCAGCAATTTGTCGACCGCAGTGACAACGTGCACGCCGATCACGTTGGTGGCCATGAAGCCAAGACCCAAAATGGCCAGCACCGAAAACAGGAAACCAATGAAATTGGTGAGGCTTTCCAGCTTCGGATCCTCAATGTTCAGGATCGGCTCGTCACTGAACTCATTGACGAGGTTCACCGCCTGCCCCAGCACCGGCTTGCTCCAGGCGTGCAGCAGGTCATAGACAAAGGACAAGATCCAGAACGTGATGATCAGCGGCAGCGCAAGCGCCAGCCCCGCCAGAAACTTGTTCCGCAACCACACGCCCCAGCCTTTCGGCGCAGGCGCTTCGGTCATTGGAATCGTACTGGAGGTCTCAAATGCCATTTAGAGCAGCTTCACTGTGAAGATGAGAACGTATGGCAGCAGCTTTGTTCAGCAATAATATCTGCACTCTGGCAGATATTACGCACCCACCAGCATTCTGGCCGGGTTTTCGATGCAATCCTTGATGCGAATCAAGAACGACACGGCTTCCTTGCCATCGACAACGCGGTGATCGTAGCTGAGCGCGAGGTACATCATCGGACGGATCACCACCTGGCCATCGACCGCCACCGGACGCTGCTGGATGCTGTGCATGCCGAGGATCGCACTCTGCGGAGGATTGATGATCGGGGTGCTGAGCAGGGAGCCGTACACACCGCCATTGGAAATGGTGAAAACACCGCCGGCAAGATCGCTGACCTGGATCTTGCCTTCCTTGGCCTTGGCCGCGTAGCCGAGAATGTCCTTCTCCAGCTCCGCAAAACTCTTCTGGTCCGCATCACGCAGCACAGGCACGATCAGGCCGCGCTCCGTACCCACGGCCACGCCGATATCAAAGAAGTGCTGCTGCACGATTTCTTCCCCTTCAACACGCACATTGACCTGCGGCACCGCCTTGAGGGCCTCGACCACCGCCTTGATGAAGAAGCTCATGAAGCCGAGCTTCACGCCGTTCTTCGCCACAAAGGCGTCCTGCAGCTTCGAACGCAGCGCCATCACGTTGCTCATGTCACATTCGTTGAAGGTGGTGAGGATGGCGGCCGTGCGCTGTGCACTGACCAGCTGGTCCGCAATCTTCTTGCGCAGCGGGCTCATCTTCTTGCGCGTGATACGTCCTTCTGGTGCAGCCTTGGCAGCCGGTGCAGGCGCGGGTTCAGGCTTCGGCACCACTTTGAATTCGGTGACGTTCGCAGGCTTTTCCGGCTCGGCCTTGGCCGCAGGTGCCGGAGCAGCGGCTGCTGCTGGCGCTGGCTTCGGAGCTTCGGCCTTCGCAGCAGGAGCGGTCGCGTTTTCGTCGATCTGGCCCACCACGCCACCCACCTCAACATCTTCACCGGCCTGTTTGCCGATGTGCAGGGCACCACTGCTTTCAGCGGTGACTTCAGCAGCGACCTTGTCGGTCTCGAGCGTGAGCAGGACGTCGCCAGTCTTGACGAGGTCACCTTCTTTGAAGTGCCATTTGGCGATCTGACCACCGGCGACGGATTCGCCGAGTGCGGGTATTTTAATGTCTGAGGGCATGACGGGGTAGTGGTAGAAAATCTAAGTCTGGACGAATCACACGCTGAATGCCGACTCGACCAGGTTTTCCTGTTCGAGGGTGTGGATGGCTTTGGAACCGGCGGCGGGGCTGGAACTGCGCTCCCGGCCGGAGTAGCGCAGCTTGTGGTTGGAAAGCTCTTCGAGACGCGGGCGGATGTAGTAGAAGGCGCCCATGTTGCGCGGCTCCTCCTGGCACCAGATCCACTTCTTCTGCGCACGCGGATATTTCGCGACGATCTCCTTCAGCATCTCGTAGTTCAGCGGGTAAAGCTGCTCGATGCGGATGATGGCGGCGTTCTTGATTTTGTGCTCCTCGCGGAAGGCGAGCAGGTCATAATAGACCTTGCCGCTGCAGAGGATGAGACGCGTGATGCGCTCCGGTGCAGCCAGCAGATTCTCGTCGTCCAGCACTTCCTTGAAGGTCGTGCCCTCGGCCATGTCGCTGAGCTTGGACACGCACTTCGGATGCCGCAGCAGACTCTTCGGCGTCATCACGATCAGCGGCTTGCGCGTGCTGCGCTTGATCTGGCGGCGCAGCGCATGGAAGTACTGCCCGGGCGTGGTGAAGTTGCACACCTGCATGTTGCCACCGGCGCAGAGTTGCAGGAAGCGCTCAAGCCTTGCGCTTGAGTGTTCCGGTCCCTGGCCTTCGTAACCATGCGGCAGCAGCAGCGTGATGTGGCTCGGGCGCTGCCATTTGCTTTCCGCACTCGCGATGAACTGGTCGATGATGACCTGTGCACCGTTCACGAAGTCGCCAAACTGCGCCTCCCAGCACACCAGCAGATTGCTGGTCAGCAGTGAGTAGCCGTAGTCAAAACCAAGCACAGCAGCTTCCGACAGAAGGCTGTTGTACACACAGTAACGGCCCTGTTCCGCAGCCAGATTGTTCAGCGGAATGTGACGCTCCCGGGTCTGGGAATCATAAAACACACTGTGACGCTGGCTGAAAGTACCGCGTCGCACATCCTGCCCGCTCAGACGCACACCGTGGCCTTCCGTGAGCAGCGTGCCAAAGGCCAGCGACTCCGCATAAGCCCAGTCAATGCCTTCACCCGCCTCGATGGCCTTCCTGCGCGCCGCGAGGAAGCGTTTCGCAATCGTCGGATGCAGGTTGAACTCCTCCGGCACTTCAAGCAGGCGCTCGCCGATCTTTTTCAGCGTCGTCAGTTCCACCCCGGTTTTCACCGGGTTGTAGTCATAGGCAGGCTGTGGCATCGCCATGCTGCCTTCAAAAGGATTGCCGCCCTCGGCGTTCTTGTCACGATCCGCCAGGGTCGTGATGCCCTGCTCCAGTTCGTCGTCCAGTTCGCGCTGCAGCGCGGCGGACCCAGCTTCATCCAGCACTCCAGTAGCTGCCAGATCCAGACGGAACAGCGTCGCCGTGGACGGATGCTCGGCAATCGCACGGGCCATGTTCGGCTGCGTAAATCCAGGCTCGTCGGTTTCGTTGTGGCCGTAACGGCGGTAGCACACGATGTCGACGATCACGTCACGACCAAAGGTCTGGCGGAATTCAAACGCGAGTCGCGTCGCATTCATCACTTCCAGCGGGCAGTCCCCGTTCACATGGAAAACGGGCGCTTCGATCATCTTCGCCACGTCTGTACAATAGTCGGAGCTGCGCGCATCTTCCGGCATCGTGGTGAAACCGATCTGGTTGTTCACGATGATATGGACCGTACCGCCGGTGCGGTAGCCCGGCAGCTGGGAAAGATTCAGCACTTCGGCCACGAGGCCCTGGCCAGCAAAAGCGGCATCACCATGAATGAGCACGGGGATGACCTTTTTGCGGTCCTTGGTGTCATTCAGCGCACGCTGACGTGCACGAGCCATGCCTTCGACCACGGGGTCCACGGCTTCCAGATGGCTCGGATTCGGCGCGAGCATCACCCCGATCGAATCACCGCTGCTGGTCTGCCTCACCGTTTCAAAGCCCAGGTGGTACTTCACGTCACCATCACCAGAAACCATGTTCGGCACATAGTTCTCGCTGAACTCATAGAAGAGATACTCCAGCGGCTTGCGCAGGAAATTGGCCAGCACGCTGAGACGTCCACGATGGGCCATGCCCAGAATGATTTCTTTGCCACCGGCGGCAGGCATGGCTTCGAGAATCGTCTCCAGTGCCACCAGCATTGATTCGCCGCCTTCGACGGAGAAACGTTTCTGTCCCACGAAACGACGGTGCAGAAAGCGCTCGAACGATTCAGCCTCCAGCAGCCAGCGCAACGCGTTGATCTGATCCTGGGCTGCCGGCTTGGCATCCAGATTACGACCTTCAATCCGGTCCAGCAGCCACGCACGCACTTCAGGGTGGTGAATGTGCATGAACTCAAAGCCCGTCTTGCCGCAATAATTGCGCTGCAATTCCGCCAGCATCGTTTTCAGCTTCATCGGCTGCCCGTTGCGGAACAGGTGCGTCTGCACATCCTCCTCCAGCTCGTCAGCCGTAAATCCCAGGCCCGCCAGCGTCAGCCCGGGCACTTCAGGTCCTTCTTTGTCCAGCGGATCCAGATGCGCAGCGGTGTGGCCCAGAGCACGGAAGCTCTGCAGCGCGTTCGAAACACGCATGCGGAAATTGAGAGTCTTCTCTGAAAGCGGGGCCGCATCGCCACCGGCCGTTTCCGAGCCTTTCGTGGGGAGACGGGCCATGCCCAGTTCGAAACCTTCAAAAAACGATGACCAAAGTGGTTCGACTGAACCAGCATCTTTTTTCCAGTCCGCGTATTTGGACTCGAGGAAATCCGCGTTTGCGCGGTACGGCAATGTAGCACTCATGAGGGGGGATGAGCAGAATGCTCCCATTCGTTACGAGTGCAAATGCGGAAAGGCACATTTCCAGCCATTTTTGCGGGTAGTACCCCATCCCCTGCTCAGGCTATCCACTTTTTTCACAAGTCGGTCAATCGCACTCGCTCCTCCCATCATTCCATCCCCCTCAAAAACAATCGCCAACCACGACAAACAATCGCAAACTTCCCCCTGCTCCTCCCATGCCCCCGCAGCCGCTCTACAAACACATCGCCGACACCGTGGCCAAAATGATCCACGATGGCGTCCTGCGGCCCGGCGAGCGCACCCCCTCACTCCGCGCCATCTGCGATCAGCACGGCGTCAGCATGAGCACTGCCGTCCAAGCCTTCGTCGAGCTCGAATCCGCCGGCCTCGTCGAACCCCGGCACAAGTCCGGCTTCTTCGTCAAAGCTCCGCCCCAGGCCCTCTTCGATCTCCCCGGCCCGCCCCGCGTCCCCATGTCCGGCAGCTTGGGCAACCGCCACGCCAGCCTCTTTGACGCCGTCGCCTCCTCCAATCTGCTTGCCCTCGGCGGTGCAGTCCCCAGCCCGGACATCCTTCCCACCGTCAAACTCAACCGCATCCTCGCCGAAAAAGCTCGTCACTCCGGAGCCCGCGGCGTCATGTACGATCTCCCTCCCGGCTCCGAGCTCCTGCGCCGCCAGATCAGCAAGCGCATGCTCAAAGGCGGTGCCGTCGTCGCCCCCGCAGACATCATCACCACCTGCGGCGCCACGGAGGCCCTCATGCTCTGCCTCCGCGCCGTTACCAAACCGGGGGACGTCGTCGCCGTCGAGACCCCCACCTACTTCGGCATCCTCCACGTCCTCGAAGCCCTCTCCCTCCGCGCCCTCGAAATCCCCACCGACTTCCAGCACGGCCTGCGGCTGGATGTCTTCGAGCGCGTCTTGAAAACCCAACCCGTCCAAGCCTGCATCGCCCTCCCCGCCTGCAGCAATCCCTTGGGAGCTGCCATGCCAGACGAGAGCAAGCAGCGCCTCGTCGCCCTCCTCAAACAGCACGACATCCCCCTTATCGAAGACGACGTCTTCGGCGAGCTCCCCTTCAGCCCCAAGCGCGCCCGCACCTGCAAGTCCTACGACGACTCCGGCCTCGTCCTCTTTTGCAGTTCCTTCTCCAAGACCCTCGCCCCCGGCTACCGTGTCGGCTGGGTCGTCCCCGGCCGCTACTACCATGCCGTCCGCATGGCCAAGCTCACCCACACCCTCGCCACCGCCACCCTCCCCGAGCTCGCCATCACTGGCTTCCTCGCCGAAGGCGGCTATGACCACTGGCTCCGCAGCGTCCGCACCATCTATACAGAGAACGTCACCCGCATGCGCCGCGCCATCCTGGAGGAATTCCCCGCTGGCACCACCGTCACCTCCCCTCAGGGCGGCTTTCTCCTCTGGGTCACCCTGCCCCCGCAGGTCGATGCCATCGACCTCTACGATCGCGCCCTCGCCAAAGGCATCAGCATCGCCCCCGGCCACCTCTTCTCCCCCGAGCCCCGCTACACCCACTGCATCCGCATCTCATGCGGCCTCCCCTGGTCCCCCCGCCTCGCCGCCGCCATCCACACCCTCGGTACGTT
>NZ_JBIPNG010000456.1:0-5350 GCF_044373815.1 Prosthecobacter sp.
GTGCATGGTTCAAAATCTCCTGGCCTGGCGCCTCTGATGATCAAAGCTTGGTGATTGGGCAGTGGCTCGGTTTTGCCATAATCATCTCGTTACTTTGCTGGTTTGTGTTGGGGAAGCAAAGCCGCAGGTACTACCGCGTTTCCGTCGAACAAGCCTTGGAGCGCTGAACCTGAAAGTGATCCTCGCAAAGTATTGTGAAGATCACCTTGATTCACCCCAGCATCGTTTCCGTCTGCGCTAGGACATCGCCAAAGGGAATACGCTCCAGCAAACCGAAGCTGGGATGTCTGCCGAGACGCTCCCGCGTGGTGGCAGGGCTGGTGAGGCCGCAGAGGAAGCGGGCGAGCTGGCGGGAGGAGCGCAGCGCGGCTTTGCGCTCGGCGATGACCTCGTGGATAGCGGCCACGTGCTCGACGGTGATCGGCGGCGGCTCGGACTGCGGGATTTCGCGTGGTGATTCGTCGGCGATGCCTTTTTCGCGCTCTTTGCAGCTGGTGCAGGTGCCGCAGTCGGCGGCCATTTCTTCACCGAAGTAGTGCAGGAGCCAGCGGGTCAGGCAGCCTCGATGCTGGGCGAAGGTGAGAACCTCGTTCAGACGCTCGACATCGCGACGTTCGCGCTCTGCAAAGAGCTGCTGCATCTTTTTGGTGATCTCCTTCGGATCGCGGCGATGTGCGTCTTCGGACAGCCGATATTTTTGGCGGCTGCCGCTGGGCTTGAGTTCGATGTCGCCGGATTCCTGCAGCCAGGTGAGCGCTTTGAGCACGCGGTCACGTGGTTCATTGAGTTCAGCGGCGGCTTCGTCAGGATTCAGCGTGATCCACTTGGTGCCGCGTTTGCCGCATTGAAACAAAAGGCGCAGGAATGCCTGACGCTCGGGTTTATGGCCGGAAAGAATGCGTTGCTCCGGCTGGATGAAGCGGAACTGGTAGCTGGCGTAAAAGGAACCGAGCGGACGCAGGATGCCATCGAGTTCGAGATTCGTGATGACTGTTTCGATGACCAGCGGGCGGATGTCCGTGGCATGGGCGAGATCGTACATCGAGATATCAAATTCCGCGCCTTGCAGCAGCAGATGATCGAGAAGCTGGCGGATGGCCTGCGGTGTGGGTGTGTCGCCAAAGGTGAAGTTTTCCAGCACGATGCAGTCGTCTGCGCAGGCGAGCAGCTCGCAGACTGAAACCTTGCCATCGCGCCCGGCACGGCCGGTTTCCTGGGAGTAGTTTTCGAGCGTCTTGGGCAGGTTGTAGTGATACACAGCGCGGATGTCCGCTTTGTCGATGCCCATGCCGAAGGCGATGGTGGCGACGATGACATCCGTCTGGCCGTTCATGAAGGCATCCTGCGCGGCGTGGCGGTGCTCGTCCGGCAAACCGGCGTGATAGGCCAGGGCGTTTACGCCATTTTTCTGCAAATGCGTGGCCACATGCTCGGCAGTGTTTTGCAGCGTCACGTACACGATGGAGGGCACCTTGCGCTTCAGCAGCAACTTGGTGAGCACGGGCAGGCGCTGCTGCGCGGTGCAAGGGGTGATGCGAAAGTGCAGATTCGACCTCAGGAACGAGGTCTGCACATGATCCGCCTGCTCAATGCCAAAGGCCTTGCGAATGTCTGCCGCGACCGAGGGCGTGGCGGTGGCGGTGAGTGCGAGCACGGGCTTGATGCCGAGTTCCTTGGCAACGAGTGCCAGACGCAGGTATTCCGGGCGGAAATTGTGCCCCCACTCGGAGATGCAGTGCGCTTCATCGACTGCCATCATGGAGATGCGCAGGCGCTTGAGCCGCTCCACGAAGTTTTCATTCATGAGCCGCTCCGGGGCGATGTAGAGCAGCTTGAGCGTGCCGTTGCGCATGTCGTCAAAGACCTGCGCCGCTTCATCGGCTGAGAGCGAAGAATCCAAGCGTGCTGCGGCAATGCCACGTGCCCGCAGCGCCTGCACCTGGTCCTTCATCAGCGCAATCAACGGGGAGATGACCAGTGTGACGCCGTCCATCAAAAGCGCAGGAAGCTGATAGCAGAGCGATTTGCCCGCGCTGGTGGGGAAGAGCGCGAGTGCGCTTCTTCCTGCGAGCAGGGCCTCCATCACCTGCTCCTGTCCCGCACGAAAGGCCTTATGGCCAAAGTGCTGTTTGAGGGCGGCGTGGAGATCGTGAGGCATGCGCACTCATGGCACATGCGGGCTTTGGCATGCAATGCAAACCTTGCGGCTGGGCTTACACCAAGCCCGCAGCCGCAAAATGCGAAGGCCGGCGAAAATTCGCCGGCCTCCAGCCTGATTTAACTCAGGTACGTTTCAATCAAAGAGCCAAGCTCCGCGATCACTTGCTATGCGTGTCGCAGTGTTCTGCTTCGGGCTCAGTTTCTTCGACGATGGCCTTGGACTTGAGGAATTCCATGGCTTCCTGCAGGAGCAGGTCGTTGCGCACGTTGTCGATGAGGCCGTTTTTCTGAGCCTCGGCCATGAACTTCTTGGCGGGGGTCTTCTGACGCTCGGCGATCTGGGCGAGGGCCATGGCGATCTTCTGGCCGGGAACTTCGAGGGCTTCCTTCTTGGCGATCTGCTCAAGGATGAAGCTGACTTTGACGTTCTGGCGGGCCTGATTGGTGGCGCTGTTGAGGATCTCGTCCTGCTGCTTGATCAACTCTTCTTCGCCGATGCCCTGCTGCATGGCGCGCTGGGCGATTTCGTTGGTGCGGCGCTGGGCTTCGCGGTTCACGACTTCCTGCGGGAGTTCGAACTCCACCTTTTCAAAGAGGTGGGCGATGACCTGATTGGATTTCGCGGTATCGCGGGCCTGCTCACGGCGGCGGCGGATGGCGTCGCGCACTTCATCGCGGAGGGTTTCGAGGCTCATTTCTTCACCGGCGATCTTTTTGATGAACTCTTCGGTGAGTTCCGGCACGGCCTTGTTCTTCACGCCGTGGCATTTTGCGGTGAGGGCGATGGTCTTGCCGCGCAGGGCTTCGAAATTGAAGTCGTCTGCCAGGGTGATGTTGAGCGTGCGCTCGTCATCTTTGGCGATGCCAACGAGGCCTGCGTAGAAGCCAGGGAGGAAATCGTCTTCGTCGGCGAGGAGGAACCAGTTTTCCTTCATCTCCTTGAGATGGGAGGGGGCATCTGGCATGGCTTCGGCGATGGGCTGGCCATCGAGGCTGCCGGTGACGCTGAGAACGACGACATCACCCACGGCGGCGACACGGTCCACGTCTTCGTAGGTGGCCTGGTTTTCACGGAGGTGGAGGAGATCGTGGTCCACATCAGCGTCGGTGATTTCGATGCGCGGGAGCTTGACCGGGATGCCGGTGTACTCGGGCAGCTCAAACTTCGGCGCGAGGCTCATCTCGATGGTGAAGCTGAAGCTCTTGTCTGTGTCGTGATACATCTTGTCGTTCACGGCGAGGACGTTGAGGAGCTCGAGGCCTTCGCTCTTCACGGCCTGGCGCAGGCCTTCGCTGATGAGCTTCTTTTCGAGTTCGTCCTTCACTTCGTTTTCGTAGCGCTTGGCGACGATGCTCTTCGGCGTTTTGCCGGGGCGATAGCCGGGCATGCGCACCATGCCGGCGAAGTAGGTGATGATCTCGTCACGTTCTTTGCCGACCTGGTCGGAAGGAACGCGGACGTGGGCGACGGCTCGGCAGTTGGGCTGATGTTCGACGTTGATGTTCATGAGAAAGAGGTTAGGGGGCGAAGTGTTTTCCATCCCAACAACCGGGCGGTGGGGAACCGCGTCCGGGCCGGAGGGGCGCGCATGATAGACAGTTTGACGGTTTTGACAAACAGAGAACGACATCCCCGATTTTAGCCTTCATGCGTATTTTTCAGAGATTTGAGGTCTGGCTGCTGCTTATCGTAGGCGGAATCGCTATTTGGTGGTCGTTTCAACCGGCCCCAAACCCGGCTGAAAACAGCTCTGGAGCCGAAATGAGTGCCGATTTTCCCCTGCAACTGCGCCGCTGCACGCTGGAGCGTGATTTTGGCAATGCCCGCCTGGATCTGGAGGTGCGTTATAAAAATTCCAGCCCCCGGCCGCTCTCCATGCAGGCGCCCGACGTACGTTTGGTCAATGGAGCCGGCAAGGAGGTGCCGCCCTTCATTCTTCCGGTGGAACGCCCGCCGAGCATCGAAGCCCAGACCACGGGCGATGTCCGACTGCGTTTCTGGTTGGAAAAAGCCGACCTCGCCGGCCCCCTGACGCTGGAAATCCGCGGGCAGAAGCTGGAAGTCAAAAATGGCACGGCGCTGGATTTGGAGAAGCTGGAAAACGCCAAACCGAAGGTGTGGACGAGCGCTGCGTGGGCTCTTTGACGAGCTTTAGGCCTGCAAAATGACCCAGGTCGCGCCCCAGGAGCCGCTGATTTCATCGGCAGGCCAGATGAACTGCTGCACTTCGGGCAGCTTCGCGAGCACCTGATGCACGCCGGTTCGGAGGGTGCCGCTGCCTTTGCCGTGGATGATGCGGACGCGGAGGATGCCGCGCTTGCGGCATTCGGCGAAATATTCTGGCAGCAGGCTGCCGATTTCATTGGGTCGGAAGGTGTGCAGGTCGAGCTCCGGACCGATGGGATGCTCGACCACATCGGGGATCGGTTCGTCGGCGTCTGCGGGCATGGTGGAAGGTGATTCGATAGAACCTTGAGTCCAGTGGCAATCGTATAAGCACAAAGCTTGTGATCTGTGCTGAGGCGTTTAGCTTGGGCCAAGCGTTTCCAAGGAGTTTCTTTTGCCCTCCCATCTACAAGCCTGGTTCCAGCAACTGCGTGAATTCGCAAGTCGGGGCCGGACATGGCTGCAGACCATGGCCGCAGCCAGCGAGCTGGACCCGTTTCCGCTCAGGCAGATGCTGAAGGGCTACGACAAAGAAATGTTCAAGGCGGACACCAGGAGCGGGCTGGACGGTGCGCTGCTGGCCATCCCGCAGGGCATGGCGTTTGCCGTGGTGGCCGGACTGCCGCTGGCCTATGGCATCACGTGTTCCGCCGTGGCCTGTGTGGTTGGCGCGCTGCTGATGAGCTCACGGCATTCCATTTATGGGCCGACGAATGCCACGGCGTTCATGGTTTCGTCCTATTTCGCCGCGTTTCCCAACTTGAATCAAATGGCCTCAATGCCGATGCTGGTGTTCCTCGTGGGTGCGCTGCTGATCTTCGGCGCGTATTTCCGCGTGGCGGACATGGCGCGGTTCATCAGCCGGGCAGTGGTGGTGGCCTACCTCACCGGTGCCGCTTTGCAGATGTTTGCGCATCAGCTCCCGGTGGTGCTGGGCCAGCAGATCTCCGAGCCTTCCGGGAAACCGGTGGCGCGAACGCTGGTCTCCGATGTGCATGATGTGCTGGGCAATCTCGGGGGCAT
>NZ_JBIPNG010000457.1:0-5344 GCF_044373815.1 Prosthecobacter sp.
CAGGCAACAGACACACTCCCAATTTTATGGCCGATCTAGCAGCACCCGAACTCATGACCGTGAAAGAGACCGCGGAATACCTCCGCATCCCTCTTCCAACGGTTTATTACCTCGTCCAGCGTGGCCAGTTGCCCGCTGTGCAAATCGGTGGCCGCTGGCGCATCAAGCGCAGCCTGCTTGACCGCGACGTGCTGCGCAAGGAAGACGAAGCCGGACAGCCAACGGTCATGGTGGTCGATGACGATCCCGCCCTGCAGGCCCTCTTCAAGCAGTTCCTCAAGAAGGCTGGTTTCGGACGCCTCGTCGTCGGCACCGGCGCTGAAGCCATCACCATGGCGAAGAAGCAGAAGTTTGACTTCGTCTTCCTCGATCTCAAGCTCCCGGACGTTCCCGGAGATGAAGTGTATTCCCAGCTCAAGGCGCTGTATCCGGATCTCCCCATCGTGGTGATCACCGGCTACCCAGACAGCGAAATCCTCAGCCGCATCCTTTCCCACGGACCGGTGACGGTGATCAAGAAGCCGATCGAGTACGATCAGCTCAATCTCGCCGTGAAGCAGCTCGGCCACAAAGGCACCGAAGCCGCAGCCGCCTGAGTTTAGGACAGCCAAGTCACTCTCCCCACTTCAGCCCCGTCAGCATTGCTGGCGGGGCTTTTTCGTGCGGAGCGCGGAATTTATTCCGCACCACTCCGCAAGCACACACTGACCCGAGCTTTTGATACGGGCCACTTTGAGCCATGGATTTCGTGAATGCGAGGTAGTCTCAGAGAAGCTCATCCTCGGTGAGATGAGAGCGATTCGCAGATAAGAATCTGGCACTTCGGCGGAGTGCTGCGGACTGGAAGTCCGCGCTCCTTGGTCGCCTAGTGTCCTCGACCCTCAGCGAATGAAGGGGCGTCTTTCAGACTGAGTCCCCTCACACCGCCGCCGCCGAGAAAAACACCTTCTCCGCCGTGCCGCGCAGCATCCATGCTTTGTCCTGCTCGCTGAGGAAATCGAGACGATCCCGGATGATCGCGATGGCGTTGTGGTAGTTGTGCCCGTGCTCCACCTGGAAGGGGCAGTCGCTGGCCCACATCACGCGCTGGGGGCCGAAGGCATCCCGCACCTGCCGCACCAGCGGGCCCATATCAGTATAAGGAGCCTTCTTGGCACCCAGGGCATAGAAGGCGGAGGCCTTCACGTGCGTTTTGGCATGCCGGGCCAGACGCAGCAGGTTTTGCACCTCCTCAGGCTTGGCCGGCCCTGCCATGCCCAGACGGGCGAAATGATCCACCACCACGCCGGTGTCCGGGTACCACTCGCACATCTTGTCCAGCAGCGGCAGCGTGTCCGGATTGATCAGCGGGCAGACGTTCACCTTCAGCTCCGCCGCCGTCTTCCAAAGCGTGGCCATGCCCGGGGAACCCAGCCAGTCAGAGAGGTTCTTTACCTTGCCGGGGCTGATGCGGAAGCCGCGCACGCCCTGCTTCACCAGGCTGCGCATGGTGTCAGCCAGGCCTGCCGCGTGCTCGTCCACGATGGCCACGCCGCTGAAGACACCGGGATGCGCACGCATCATGTCCAGCATGTAGCTGTTGTCCGTCTGGTAGTAGCTCATCTGAATGAGAACGATGCGGTTCACCCCTTCCGGCTTGCAGTGGGCAAACAGCTGCTCCGGCGTGAAGCTCGGCGGCTGCATGTCGCTGACGGCAAACCCACGGGCCAGCGGATACTTCTGCACATCGGGCGTCCACACATGCACATGCGCATCGATCCAGTTCCCTTTTCCTGAAGGTGAGAGAAGATTGCAGCCCGTGAGGGCGGCGGCAGCGGAGGCAAGGAAGGAGCGGCGTGTCTGTTTCATGTTTCTATTAATCGTAGCGAAGAACTTCCCTTTTGCGCAAGCCTTTGCACCCGCAGCAGAAATCATTCATCATGCCCGCTATGTCCCGACTGCGCCGAATCTGTGTTTACTGTGGTTCTTCCTCTGGCAGCGATCCCCGCCATCGCGCCGCCGCGCATGATCTGGGTGCGTTTCTCGCGCAGAGCGGCATCGGGCTCGTCTATGGCGGTGGCAATGTGGGCCTGATGGGAGCCATTGCGGACGGGGCGCTTTCGCAAAAGGGAGAGGTCATCGGCGTGATCCCACGTTCGCTCATGGAAAAAGAACTCGGCCACGGCGGCGTCACCCAGCTCCACGTCGTCGGCAGCATGCACGAGCGCAAGCAGCTCATGGTGGACCTCAGCGACGGCTTCATCGCCCTGCCCGGCGGCTTTGGCACGCTGGATGAGCTGTTCGAGACCCTCACCTGGCTGCAGCTCTCTTTTCACGATAAACCCGTGGGCCTGCTCAATGTGGGCGGCTTTTTCGATGGCCTGATCGAATTCATCTCTCAAATGAGCCAGAGCGGCTTCCTCAAGCCTGAGCACGCCGCCTGCGTCCTGGTTGAGACTCAACCCGCCGCCCTGCTGGCCCGCATGGAGGCCTTCCGGCCGCCGGATTTGGGCAAATGGATCGAGAAACTGGCCGCTGAGGCACGCTAGTACTGGGCACGCCGGGCACGCTCCCTTTCGTCACATCGCATTTGCCCCAGAGGGCATCCGATTGTTCGCAGTTTCTCCCTACGCAAATGGGAGTTCTTGACAGGTTATTCACAAACAATTGAGAGCTCTCATTTCTGTGTCTTGCGGAATCAAAAGCTAGAAACTTTCCCCAAGATTTTGTCATGAGTCAGGAAGAAAACCTTGAGCGTGGAACCCTTGTGTTTGAATCGTGGAACGTGCAGGGATCGGTCAGTGTGAAACGATTTCGACACTCAATAGGCCAGCCACCTAGCTAGGCAGCCGACTCTAGGAACCCTCATCCAGAGAGCCAATAACATTTTTAGTTTATTGCCAATCAGCGATCTACGAGATATTAACACAGGAAAAAATCAGCCGCTGCCGCCCCAATTGGCAGCTACCATCTCCTCAGTAGGTGGCCATGGAAGGCAGAGAGGCCGTGCTTCGGATGAACCACCTTTTGCCACCTATGGATTTCATGGCGCAATTATTTCGTTTGCAACATAAACACTTTCATTTTTGACAATCGGACCTTTCTCGTTCTGCCTTGGCATTCCCTTTCTGTGAATCGCAAGCAAATTGTTCACATCCGATGTTGAGAATCTTTTTCTGCACCGGCAGATCCTCGGAAATCTTTGTTTCTGAGCAGCTTGGAAGCCTCACTTCCGCCTTGTTGCCGCAGTGAGTTCCGTTAGCCTCGCCAGCAAGTCCTCCCTCCCCCTTATGAACGCCTATCAAATCACCGGAACCACCGGCCTCGACTCCCTGCGGGCCGTGACCCTGCCAGACCCCACGCCCGGCCCCGGGGAAGTTTTGGTCCGCATCCAGGCCACCTGCCTGAACTACCGGGACTACATGAACGTCATGGGCATCCGTGGCGTGACCGGCCCGGTGCCACGCATTCCCTGCTCCGATGGCGCGGGTGAGGTGGTGGCCGTGGGCGCAGGCGTCACCCAGTTCAAACCCGGCGACCGCGTCGTCTGCCCCTTCATGCCCACCTGGCTGGACGGGGAATTCAGCCAGGCCCATGCCTCCGGGGCCCTCGGCGGTGCCGTAGACGGCCTTTTGCGCGAGCTGGCGGTCATCCGCGCCGAGAGCCTGCTGCCCATCCCCGACTACCTTTCCACCGAAGCCGCCGCCACCCTGCCCTGCGCCGCAGTCACCGCCTGGGATGCCCTGCACTGCCGGGGCGACTTGAAGGCGGGAGAAACCGTCCTCATCCTCGGCACCGGCGGCGTCTCGGTCTTCGCCCTGCAGTTTGCCAAGCTGGCCGGTGCCCGCGTGCTGGCCACGACGAGCTGCGACATCAAAGCCAAGCACCTCCTCCAACTCGGGGCCGATGCGGTGCACAACTACAAGACCGATCCCGACTGGGACACGTGGGCCGTCAAGCAAACCGGTGGCCTGGGCGTGGACAAGGTGGTCGAGATCGGCGGCGCGGAAACGCTCAATCGCTCCCTCAAAGCCACGCGCTTCGGCGGCCACATCGCCCTCATCGGCGTGCTCACCGGCACCAGCGCGGAAGTACAGACCGTGCAGATCCTGCGCAAAGGCATCCGCCTGGACGGCATCTACGTCGGCTCACGCGAGATGTTTGCCCAGATGCTCGCTGAAATGGAGCGCGTGAAACTGCAGCCCGTCATCGACTCCACCTTTGAGTTCAAAGACGCCCCGGCAGCCTTCCAGCGCATCGCGAGTGGGAAGCACTTTGGAAAGATTGTGGTTCGGGTGTGAAGCTGCTTTCGACTAGCTCCCACAGCCTTGTGTTGCCTGCTCCATGGCTTCCTCCAGCCAACTGCGAAACTCCTCGGTGTCACGCGGACGGGGAAACTCACGCGTTTTAGCTGAGCCCAGTTCTTCCAAGGCCTCGGGACAAGCCAGCGCCACCAGCCCATCCATGGCCTGCCGCCAGACGGCCTTCTCCCCTTCTCGCAGGGCCTCCCCAAGGAAAGGGATGACCGAGTGCTGGCGGTGCTGCCAGATCACATGGAGGAGAAAGTCACGCAGGTCCGGATCCGTGGCCGCACGAAACTCCGCTATCAGCTCTGGAAGCGCCTCATGGTTCATTTCAGTCAGACCACAGAATGCATTCTCGGCGTCATCTTGGCGGTAACGCTCAAGGTAGTAGGCAATGTGGGAGGCGAAGGCGGACATGGACGTTGTGACGTATCGCAAAACTCATCTAGATCAAGCAGGCTGAAGTGCCCAGAGATGCTCCCCATTTGGAGTGCGGTTTGCGCAGTCCATATCAGACGCTTCGCGCACGCGACATCTACCGCCACAACAACCCCGAAAATTTCTTCGCCACCGCCTGCCGATGCTTCGGCCATTCACGCGCGACAAAAGCAGGCCAGTCCTTCGTGGTAGCCAGCTTCTTCCCATCTGGCGTGCAGAGAATGAGCATCACCGGCAGCCGCCCCTCGCACAGCGTCGGATGCTCCGTGAGCGCGAAGCACTCGTGCAGCTTCACCTGCACTTCCGGTGACTCGCCCGCATAGGAGACCTTCAGGCTCCCACCTGCGGGCCATGGGATGGAGAGCGGCACCAGTTCATCCAGCCAGCTCACCTGCCCCTGGGCCAGATGCTGGTGGAAGGCGGCCATCAGCGGCGCAGCTTGGGCATCCTTCACCAAGGAGAGGCCTTTAAATGCACGGGCGAGGCACGCGGTGACGGCCTCCGCATCAAAGCGCGGAAACTCCAGCTCGGGCAAGGTGGCGTGAACGAGATCCACCCGGGCCATGAACTGCTTCAGCCGGTGGTCCATCAGCGGCAGATCAAAGGCTCCCGCACGCTGCGCC
>NZ_JBIPNG010000458.1:0-5343 GCF_044373815.1 Prosthecobacter sp.
CCGACGAGGGTGTCCGCATGACTGGCGGAGCCGATGAGGTTTTCAATGCTAGTGAAGCTGGTGGTGCTGACGCTGACCGGGCCTGTGGCAGAGGCAAAAGTGACGGTGTCATTGCCTGCGCGCCCGGTGACTGACAGGGAGTCAGTCGTCAGATGTGAGAGATCGATCACGCCGTTGAAGGTGGCGGAGAAGGTTTGCGCAAAGATATGCGGTGCACCTATAAGCCTGCCGCCGGTGAGATTCACGGAATGCAGTGCCGCCGACTGCCCGATGATGCTCTGCAATGTGACATCGCCCGCGAGACCGGCATTCAGCGTCAGGTCATGGCCTGTGCTGCCGCCGTTGCTGATGGCACCACTTACGGTGATGGATGCGCCGTTCGGCACGGCACCGCTGCGAGTGGTGTCCAGCGTGGCATTGGCAGCGAGGGTGACCGGACTGCTGATGATGATCTCTCCGCCCGCAGTGGTGATGCCTGCGCAAAGAAGGGTGTTTGATCCATTCAAGGTCACGGCACCGCCGAGGTCGATGATCTGCTCGCTCACGGTGATCTCGCCGAGGGTCAGGATCGTCAAAGGTGCGCGCCATGTCGAAGCGCGGATTTCGACATCTCCCGAAGTGGCAGCACCAATGCTGATGTGGCTCAAACTGGAGGAGAGTGCACCGATGCCTGCGGAATTGATCAGCAGCGTGCCTGCTGCGCCGTCGCCCAGTCCGATGGTGGTGCCTGCGGAGACTGAGCGGATGGCCAGAGTGCCGATGCCACCAATCATAGCGGCACCCGAAATGCTGACGGTGTCGGTGGTGATAATGGTCGCGCTACTGTTGGTAATGGCGGTGCTTGAGCCAAGGTCCACGCCGGTATTTTCATAGCCGGTTGGAGTGCCGCTGCCGGTAACCGCTATGGTGGCACCTGCGCTGGTGATGGCGGTGCCTGCATCCTGAAGTGAAACACCATGGTTGCCGCTGCCACCGCCACCACCTGCCACGCCGAGGAGCGTGATGCCGCCTGCCGTGGGCAAAGTGGAGGTGGAGCGAATGGTGGACCCATTAATCATGAGGATGCCGACATTGCCGTCACCCGTGTCTCCGCTGCGGCCGTTCAAAGCGATGGCACCCATGCCAGATGTGGTAAGCGTGACGTTGTTCAGGATGATGCCAGCGAAGTTGCCACCCGTGGCAGTGGGGAATTGGTTTGCATCCAGCTGCATGCGTCCATCCACCACGGAGATGGTGGCTCCGGAGTTGGCGTTGATTTCACGCGTGGCCGTGAGGTAGATGGAGCCGGTGCCGGTGTTGGAAACGTGGCAGCCATTCACTTCGATGCCGTATCCAGTCAGAGTGATCACACCGCCTTGTGAGGAGAGGTCCGTATTGATGCGGATGTGGTCCGTGTTGGTGGTGATGATGCTGATGCCGCCGAAGGCGCTGAGCCCGCTGTCCGCACCGATGGTGCCAATGGTGAGACCCAGCGTGTTCAGGATCTGGATGGAGCCAATGGTACCGATGGTCGTCACAGTCTGAACGGCGTTGTCTGCGCTGGTGAGGAAGAAGTCGTTGTTGCCTGCGAGCTTGAGGCCCCAGGAGGTGATGGAGCCATGGCCGAGCACGCTGCCGCCCGTTGTTTGCAGGGTGACCACGCCAAAGCCGCCTGCGCTTACTGCGCCGCCATTGTCCAGCAGGATGGCCGCTGTTTGAGCGTTGCTGCTGGTGCCTGTCCTGCCTGCGAGCGTGATGTTGCCACAGTCTGAAAGGATCTGCCCGCCAATGATGATGGCCTGGAAGTCGCCCTCAAACGAAGTGGTGCCCTGATTGGCATTGAGGGTGACGTTGCCCGAGTGCGTGAGAATTTGCGACCCTGCCAAAATCGGTACGCTGCGTCCGGCATTGATGACGACCGAGCCGCTGCCGCTGGACTGAATCATGCCCGTGCCACCGCCCTGTGTGGTCATGATGAAATCACGATCCGCATGGATGGTCAGCGTGGTGGCGGAACTCCACTGAATGAGCCCCGCGAGTGTGATGTTCCCAGCGCCGCCGGTGGCGTTGCGGTCGGTCTGAATGATGAGGTTGCCGCAGTTGGTGTCGAGCCACGTGGAAATGTCGGAGGCGTTGAGCGTGTTCGCCTGCGCGGGATTGGTGATGGTATTTCCTGCCACGCAGTTGGTGATGAGGATGTCGTTAGGGTCGAGCAGCAGAGTGCCTGCGCTTCCTTGCGGCGCGCTGAGATCAATGCGGCCCGTCAGTGATTCAATGATCAGCGCCTGCTTGCCGGAAAGCTCAGCCTGCCCGCCATCACCGCTGGTCACGCCACCGCGTGCCTGCAGGGTGCCGCTGAAGGCTAGCTGGTCATTGGCAAAGGCGACCACCGTGCCGCCGCTGCCGCTGTGAATGGCATTGGCCGCAAGGATCGCTCCCTGCTGAATTTCCACATGAGTCGAATTCGCCATGCTGGCGTCCAAGCCCTGTGCTCCGCCGCCTGCGAAAATGCTGCCGCCACCCGTGGCTCCGCTGGCGCTGATGAGGGCCGCGCCGCCGAGAGTGAGTGAACTGCCGCCCAGTCGGATGACGCCGCCGTTACCGCTGGCTGCGTCGGCACGAATGGTGCCGTCGATGATGGTGACGGTCGGCGCTGCATCAGTGCCTGGGCTATCCTGCGGGCGGGCATTGATTTCGATCTGTCCGCCTGCGGTTTCGCCATCGGCAGAAACGACAATGGCGCGCCGTATGGTGACCTCTCCGCCCGTCACCGCGATGCTGCCACCGCGCCCCGTGGTGCCATTGGCATCCACACGTCCGCCGAGGGTGGTGCTGCCTTTGTTGCCAGCGTTGATTCTGATCTGCCCGCCGTTTCCTGAGTGCCCACGCGCCACCAGTTTGCCGGTGCTCTCGATGTGACCGCCATTGGCGCTGAGGATGATGCGGCCGCCCTGCCGCGTGGCGGCGGTCGCGGCGATGCGCCCGGTGTTGCGAATGGCCAGTGCATACACGTTGCCGCCGTGGGCTTTGAGTTCTGCGACATTCGCCTCGATGAGGCCGCTGTTGGTCACGCCCGTGCCGCGCTGAGGTCCTGCGGCATTGCGCACGATCACGCGCTCGTCGCCTGCGGGCATGATGAGCACATCCGTGCCTGCGGCCAGTCCCACCGTGCCGTTCGGCGCGCGGATGGCACCGGAGTTGTTGACCTGAAAACCGATGAGAAACACATCGCCGCTGGAGGCGCGGATGGAGCCTGCATTGGTGACGCCTGCGGTGGTGTTTCCTTGATAGACCATCTCTCCACCGGCCATGAACATGCGATTGCTCAGATCCAGCGTGGAAGCTGTGAGGCCCGCGACATCGACTACCGAGCCTTGGCCAAAGATGATACCGCTGGCATTGATGAGAAACAGCTGACCATTGGAGGTGAGTGTGCCGTTCAGGAGAGAAGGGCCGCCGTCCAACACGCGATTGAGCGTGGCCGAATTGACATCCGGCACGATGAAGTTCGTATGCTCGCCGCTGGCGATGTTGAAGGTGCTCCAGTCAATGACGGCGCGGTCCGTCTGCTGATGGATGGTCGTCAGTCCGGGGAAGGTGTTTTGGATTTGTGCATCTCCCAGCACCACCACGCCACCGGTGGGATTCGCAGAAATTTGAACCACTGATCCGTGCAGGAAAATCCATAACGCAGCCCCCCAAACGAGGGCGCGGACAGTCCTCAAAGATGGACACACCAAAGCCATTCCGTTTTATTGCTGAGGCTTGGGATTAGTGGCGGCGGTTTCCAGCGGGACGATGACGACTTCGCCGTCCTTCGTCTGCACGTAGCCTTTGCCGTTCTCGACAGAGACCGAGTAGAAGGCACCCTTTGCCACAGCGACACCGCTAGGTGTCTTGATCTTGAAATCCATTTTGCCGGAGGTCTCGGGCTTCACCAGCGCACCAATGGTGCCGTTCTTCAGGTCCAGCAGAACCTTCGGCGCGTCCTTGGACTCGACGATCTCAGCCACCACTGCCTCGGAATCCGGGCCGAGGCGAATCGCGGAAGTGGTGGTCATGGTCACCGTGGCGTTTGAATCCGCACCGGTTTTGAGCGTGCTGCCCACGGTCACGATGTCACCTTCCTTCAGTGCGTGCTCGGCCTGACCTGGAGGAGTCTCGGTCACCTTGCCTTTCACGATCGTCACTTTGCCGCTCTGCGGCACCTGTTTCTTCACATCGTTCGGGGTTACGTCCACCTTGCCATGCTCCACTTTGACGAAGCCTTTGCCATCTTCCACGGCCACCGCAAACATCGTGCCGCGAGCAGCAGCGATGCCGCTGGGGGTCTTCACTTTGAAGTCCATGGTTGATTGCGCCTGCGGCTGAATGAGCGCGCCGAGGCTGCCCGACTTGAGATCCACCAGCACCTTCGGCGCTGTGTCGGAATCCACGAGTTCCATGAAGACCGCCTGAGAATTTTCCGCGATGCGAATGGCCGATTGCTTGGTGGTCTTGATCACCGCGCGTGAAGCAGGTCCGGTTTTCACCGTGGAGCCCACCGGCACCGCATCACCCACTTTCAGCGGAGTCTCCGCATTGCCACCCATGGGGATGAGTGTCACCTTGCCCACTGCCACCGAAACAGTACCAGTGGATTCCGCAGCCATGCCATGCCCGACTAGAGCAAAGGCCACCATGGCTATGAGGAGTTTCATGATTTTAAATGTGTCGTACTTCATAGGTTCGTCAAAAAATTAAACGCGCCAAGATCAATGATGCGTCGCTATTTTGCGTCATTCTCAAGATTTACTATAACATCCATTATAGGATATGCGCTTGTAAGAGCTTCGTAAACTAAGCGAGAGATTTAGCCCGCTCAAGGCTTGAAGAGCAGCATTTGTGGACCGGGACCCATTTCCACTTTGACTGGTTCGTCTCCGGCTTGCGGCACGGGCGGCGCTATTGGGCGCAGGGCTTCTTCGCTTTTGTTGCGGGCTAGATTGGCGGCGGTGGAGACTCTATAAGCCTCCAGCAGCCCGCTTTCATAGGGGCGGAAGAAGGCGCGCATGTCATCGGACTGCATGCCGGGCTGCATCCACGCAAGGGCGGATTCGCCTTCCAAAATGAGGGGGCTGCGGTCGTGGAACTTGGCCATGTAACGTCCTGGCGGCGTGGTGACCACGCTCATGGAGGTGATGACGCCTCCGCTTTCGAAATCCTCCGGGCTGCGGCTTTCCCACACATCCCAGATGCCAGCCAGCAAGACGGGCGCATCATCCGAGCGATGGATGAAGTAGGGAGTGGTGCGATCGGGCCATTCATGCCAGCCCTGCACAGGAATGACGCAGCGCTGGCGCAGGATGGGGCCGCGGTAGGAGG
>NZ_JBIPNG010000085.1:0-17779 GCF_044373815.1 Prosthecobacter sp.
ACCTCCCAGACCCTCGGAAGTATCTCACGGACAAAGTACAGGCACGCATCAATATTAGGCCTCCAGTCCATGGAACCGAGGAATCCGATGGTGAAGGGCCTGTCGGAGTTGCTTTGGGCATTCGGACGGAAAGAAGCCACATCCACGCCCGTCGGCACATGCCCTAGAACATTGGTGAGGCCGTATTCAGTCCGTGCAATCTCGGAGTCCTCCGAAGAAACCGTGATCACGCCATCAAAAAGGGCCGAGAGTCTTGCCTCCCACTTCTTCATCCTTAAGTATTGAATGCGAAAGTACCAACTTTTCAAAACGGATGTCTGGCTCGCTGCCAGCCGCTTCCAGATCTGGGATTCGATGTTGTGCTGAAACAGCAGAGTTGGTGCGGAGAATTGCAGTCCCAGAAAGTTTAACGCTGGTGCCAAAAAGTCGCAGATCACCAAGTCGAACCCACCCGTAGCGGACATCTCTTGCAATTTCTTGCGCATAGATGGCACCTCATACTTCTCCAAGGCGTACGGTTTGGAACTGAAAAGCGAACTCCAGATCAATTCACACCAAAACTGGAACGTCCACTTGGGAACGATCCGGGTCGAAACCCATATCTTGTGTGCTGCATAGGTATCACCTGATTCATTATTATGCAGCACTGTATCGGCGGGCAGTAGGGAGAGGTAGGTGACCTCGTGTTCTCGGCTTATTTCGGTAAGCATCGCGTGGGTGCGCCTCTTCCCACCGGTGTCTAGCGGGTGAAGCGGACCTGTCTTGACCCAGAGAATGCGCATAGTCGAGGAAAGTGGAGTGCAGAGTGTGTGCTAATTTGATGAAACCGGCTCATGTTTCGCGGCGACATCGTGGGCTGTCAAAGCCCACTTTGCTATGATACCCTGTTCACTGATTTTATTAGCGTCCGCTTAAACGCAGCTCCGTCACTTGCTGCTTAATGAGAGTGGGAGTTCTGCTCCGTAAACGGCTTTTGTCATGCGATGCAAGTTCCTTATGGGCCGCGCATGGGCATCTCGGCTAGCGGGCTGATGGCGCAGATCATCAGGTGCTTAATGCATAGATCAACCTAGGGCCAGTAATCTGCTCTTCTCCTGCCAGACTGGGCACAGCCTGCTCAAATCCATCCGCGCCAGAGATACACGTAGTGGCCGATGATCTCGTGCATCCAGTAGGCGAAAATCTCAAACCCATGATAGCTGGGCCAATGCAACCAGTGAAAATCACCCAGATGATTGAGACTGCTGAGATAGTTGCAGGGAACAGGAATCACCTGGACGTCGGTCTTCCGGAAGGTGGCCACGGCACGCGGCATGTGGCTCGCGCTGGTGACGAGCAGAAGTCGCTTCAAGCCACGCTGCTTCATTAGCGCTGCGACCTTCAGAGCCTCATCATGCGTGTCGCTGCAAACTCCGATGCTGTGCAATTGAAGGTTGAGAGAGACATGGTCTGCGAGGTAGTCACGAACCGCATCCGCCTCAGAAAACGTCTGTCCCTGATGGGGATATCCGCCGCCGCCAAGGATCAGAAGTGGAGCCTTCCCTGCGGCCGCAAGAGTGAGCGCGGTGCTCAGTCGGTCCGCTCCAATTTTCAGATGAAACCCCGTGGGCTCTGACAAGGAGGGCTCAACGCCGCCGCCGAGGCATAGAATCGCATCCGCAGCGGGAAGCTGGTTCAGTTGGACCTTTGGAATCTGGTTTTCAAGACCTGCCAGGAGGATGGAGGCTATAGGGGTGCATGAAATAACCGTGAGCAGCACCCAGGATGTGGCGGGCATCCACAAGTGGCCACCACGGCGATTCCAAAGCAGCCTCAGCAGCCAGATTCCCAGCAGGAGCCAGATCAAACACAAGGGCTGAGTAAATTGCAGGACGGTTTTTAAAAGCGTGTTCACTAGGAAGAGTAGGATCGCAACAGGTTGTTATGCAACCACAGCGGCAAAAAAGTTCATCATGGACCTCGTCTTCGATGCAGCTGTTCAAAGCCTTTCCTCACCTCGGCATCATGGCAATTGCCAGGCTTTCACTTCGCGGTTATCTCAGAAACACTCCCCTTTCATAGATCATCCAGCTTGAAGCGTCTATCCCAGCGTTCTTTGGTTCTGTCTACCCTGCTTGTTGGGATGGGCGTCGTCGTACTGCTGCCTCTGCCAGAGGGGTGGTCCGCAGGCTGGCGAGCTGAGTGCCTCAACCGCATGCATGTACCCATGATGGGAATTTTCTGTGTGGTTTTGGAGGGCTTGTTTCGAACCGCGGCCGGCAGGAATAAGCGCAGCGTATTGTCTGCTGCTTTGTCTGCATCTCTTTTGGCCGCCTTGGTGGAAATCGTCCAACCGTGGTTTCACCGCACCGCAGACATCGGAGATTTCATGTGGGGCCTGGCAGGAATTGCCGCCGGCACCCTCTGGAACAGCACAGAAATGTTTCATTCAATCTGGCTGCGAATAATCATACGAATTCTGGCCCTGGTTGGCATTTTATCGCCACCTTTGGGATGGGTCGCTCAGGTGATGACGGCAAGACTAGCTGCAGACAGACGGTTTCCCGTGCTCACTGATTTCACCGGAGAAAGAGGGGGCTTTTTTTGGACTCTGGAGCCTGCGGAGGATTCCTACATCCAACAAATCAAGCGACATGGCCAAATGATCTTGGAACGCACTCCTCAAAAAGCGGCCAGCGCTCATCTAGATACCCTCGATCGCGATTGGACCTCCTTTGATCGCTTGGAGATTGACGGAACCTTGGAGGCTTCGGCGGCAGTCGAAGTGGGATTGCGCCTAGACTTAAACAGCGCAACAGGGCCACGACTTCGCGCCGGAGCGTGGATGCAGCCTGGCCACCACCGAATTCAAATTCAGTGGCCAAGCTCTAATCCTCCCCAGAATGTCCACCAATTGGTTGTCTTTCTGGCTGCGGGAGAGCCTGCTGCAAGTCTGCAAATTCATCAACTTCGCTTGGTGCGGCGTGAGGACCTGACTGAAAAGCTCAAGCCAAGAGCAAGCCGTCAATAAATCTGCCTGCCATGAGATGATTCCCCGCATCTGCGGGGAATGACTGCCCGGCATGAACTGCGATATTCGGGAATACATATTTCTCTTCGCATGTACATCATTCGCAATAAAGGCATTGAAGATCACCCCGCCACCAAACACGGAATCGATTTTTGTGCAGGTTATGCTGCAATTTTGAAATCCATCTCAGTGCCTTTTTCACATCGATCCGATGACACTCCACCCACCATCAATCTGACCGAATCGAAAGTCTCCTGGGCTGGATTTGATGCATTCGAAGTCCGCTGGACATCACTCGCTGCATGAACAGGACAGGTTCCAGCTCCTTGGACTACGGACATGTCAGCATGCGGGACTTCGCCCGGGTGTTCCCGTTCTACTTTGCCTGGGATGCGAATGACATCATCACGGAATCCGGCGCCTCTCTGCTTAAAATCTGCCCGCGAGCAGTGCCGGGAGCGCGGCTGCAGGATGTCTTCCATTCACAAAGTCCCGAAGGAGAATTTTGTGACGCCCATGCACGCGCCAATCCGGAACGCCTCTTTCTACTCGAAGACCGGAGACAAAAAGTGATTCTGCGTGGGCAGGTCATGCTGCTCGACCGTCCTCGGCGCGGCATCATGCTTGCCTCACCCTGGCTTACGGAGCCGGACCAGGCCCATCAGATGGGCCTGACGACGCATGACTTTGCCGTCCATGATCAGACCCTGGATCTGCTGCAGGTGCTGCAGATGCAGCGCAAAGTGACCACGGACTTGCAACGCCTGGCCAGCCAGCTCACAGAGCAGCGCATTCAAATGCGTGAACAGGAGGAACAATCCCACAAGCTGGCACTTGTCGCGGCAAGAACAGACAACGCAGTGATCGTCACCGATGCAGCGGGACACATTGAGTGGGTGAATGAAGGCTTTACCCGTATGACCGGCTGGCAGTTGGAGGAAGTCGTTGGACGCCAGCCCGGAGACTTTTTGCGCTGCCCTGAGGCAGACCCTGGCGCCGACAACTTCATGAACCAGTGCCTGCAGCAGCAGCGTGGATTTCGCGTGGAGATGCTCAATTTCCACCGCTCGGGCCGGAAATACTGGTCTTCCATCGAAATTCAGCCAATTCGCAATGAAGCAGGAGAAGTGGTTAACTTCATGTCCATCGAAAGCGATGTCACCCAGCGTCGGCAGGCAGACCAGCGTCGTGCTTTACAGTTCTCCACCAGTCGCACACTGGCCGAAGCAGATTCAATTCGCCAGGCTGCGGCAAAGGTCATTCAGCTGATCTGCAACCAGCTCGGCTGGATCGCAGGATCACTGTGGATGCTGGACTCAGATCAGCAGAACCTGCATCTGGCTGAAATCTGGCATTCCCCGCTCAAAGACATCACCGGCTTTGTGGAACTCTCACGGTCTTTGACCTTCAAAGCCGGCCACGGGTTGCCGGGCATCGTCTTGCATAGTGGACAACCGCAGTGGATTCGCGATGTGGCCGAGCATGCCGAGTGCCCGCGATCAGGCATGGCCAAGAAGTGTCATTTGCACGGTGCGATCGCGTTCCCCATCGTGGCCCAGGGAGACATTCTCGGGGTCCTTGAATTGTTCAGCTGTGATGCACACGCCCCGGAGGAATCTCTGCTGGAAGCATTCTCCGGCATCGGCAACCAGCTGGGCCAGTTCATCGTGCGCAAGTGTGTGGAGCAAAATCTGGTGAGCGCCAAGGAAGCCGCAGAGAGTGCAAATCGAGCCAAGAGCGAGTTCCTGGCCACCATGAGCCACGAAATCCGCACCCCCATGAACGGCATCATCGGCATGTCTTCCTTGCTGCTCGATACGCAATTGGATTCCAGGCAGCATGAAATGGTGGATGCCGTGCGTCAAAGCGGTGAAGCGCTCATGACCATCATCGAAGACATCCTCGACTTTTCTAAAATCGAGGCGCGCAGACTGGATCTTGTCGATGAAACCTGCCGCTTGGATTCCATCGTCGATGGTGTCGTGGGGCTGCTGCAGCACAAAGCCATCTCACGCGGCGTCGATTTGAAGGTAGAGATTGATCCCAATGTGCCTCTTGCCCTCAAAGGTGATCCTGGGCGCCTTCGCCAGATTCTGATGAACCTCGTCGGCAACGGCATCAAATTCACCGATCACGGCAGCATCTGCATTAAGGTCAGCCGCGTGGCCGTTCCAGAAGGCGCGCCTGAGCAGATCGAGATCAGTGTAATCGACAGCGGCATCGGCATGAATGAGGAGCAGCAACGCAAGCTCTTCCAGGCATTCTCACAGGTGGACAGCTCCACGACTCGACGCTTCGGCGGCACGGGTCTGGGCCTTGCCATCAGCAAACGCCTCGTGGAACTGATGGGCGGTTCCATCGGCGTGGTCAGCACGCCGGGGCTCGGCTCACGCTTTTGGTTCAGACTGCCAGTGCGTGAAGACTCTGAGGCTGAAAAGCAGGCTGAAAATGAACTCAACGCGAAATCTCATGAGGAGTCGCTCCAGCCATCTTGCGCCTACAAACCGCGTCTGCTGGTCGTCGAAGACAATGAAGTCAATCTGCGCATGGCCATCATGATGCTGGAAAAACACGGCTTCAGCGCCGACGTGGCCCGTGATGGAGAGCAGGCCGTCGATCAATTCGCCGCCCGCGCCTATGACGCCATCCTGATGGACTGCCACATGCCGCACATGGACGGCCATGAAGCGACGCGCGCCATTCGTGAAATCGAAGCCAGCACACACTGGCAGCGCCCGCGCTGCCGCATCATCGCCATGACGGCAAATGTCATGGATGGCGAGCGTGAGCGCTGCTTCGAAGCAGGCATGGATGACTACATCTCCAAGCCGTTGCGAGCCAAGGCGCTCACCGAGGCTCTGGCGCGTATTCATGTGCTGGAGCCGGCCAAAGAGCCGGAGAACATCAGCGGCTGGACCGAAGAAGAAGTCAGCACCGCTAAAGATGCCGTCAAACTGCTGGCGGATGAATTGAGTGTCGAAGACACGGCAGAGTTGATCGAGAACTGGCTCAAGGACACGCCGGAACGCATCACGGATCTTGAAAAGCTCGCAGCAGGCCAGGATCAGCCCGCGCTGCAGCGCACCGCACATTCCTTAAAAGGCAGCAGTTCCCTGTTCGGCCTCACGCACATTCATTCCCTTTGCCGCGATCTCGAGCACTTGGCTGAATCCGACAGTCGTGCCGACCAGCCCTTTCTGGTAGCGCAGATCAGGCGTGGTTTTGCCACGGCCGAGCCCTCCTTGCGCGAAGAACTGACCCATCTCCGCACCACCACTCTCACCTCATGAAAATTCTATACGTCCACGAACGGTTTGGTGCCCTGGCAGGCGCTGAAGCAAATGCCTTCATCACCGCTCAGGAACTGGGTGGACGAGGTCATCACACCGGCATCCTGCACGGACCAGGAACTGGCAAAAATGAAGACGGCTGGAGTCGTGTCTTCACCGAACGCTTTGCACTGACTGGTGACAGCGCCGCCCAAACTCAAGCGGCCCTCGCTGCGTTCCAGCCTGACGCAGTCTATGTCCACAAAATGGCTGATCTCGAAGCGATTCAGACCTTGGTGAACAGCGGACTACCCCTCGTGCGCATGGTGCACGACCACGACATCTACTGCATGCGCAGCTACAAGTATCATTACTTCTCCCGCAAAATCTGCACTCGTGCAGCATCCCTCTACTGCGTGTTTGGCTGTGGAGCCTGTGTCGTTAAAAACAACAGCGGCGGATTCCCGCTCAAATGGGTCAGCTATCGTGCCAAGCAGCGCGAGATCGCTCTCAACCGTCGCTTTCACCGCATGGCGGTGGTCACGGAATACATGCGTGATGAGTTGCTTCACAACTGCTTCGATGCCGAACGTATCGAGATACATGCCCCGGTGCCACGCATGGGCGACCCCGACCTGCGCAGCAGCTTCAGCGATCGCAATCTCATTCTCTACGCCGGCCAGATCATTCGTGGCAAAGGGGTGGACGTGCTGCTGGAATCCCTTGCCAAGGTAAAGTCGAAGTTTGAGTGCATCATCCTCGGTGATGGCAATCACAAGTCCTACTGCGAGGAGCTGAGCCGGAAACTTGGTCTTGAAGACCGTGTTCATTTCAAAGGCTTTATTCCGCAGGAGGAACTCAAGGCCTACTACCGCGAATGCAGCGTCGTCGCACTCAGCAGTGTTTGGCCGGAGCCGATTGCCACCATTGGCCTCGAAGTCATGCGTTACGCGCTGCCAGTCGTGGCGTTTGACGCCGGTGGCATCAAGGACTGGCTCAAAGACGGATTCAACGGCCATCTCGTTCCATGGATGAATCGAGACGCATTTGCCGCCGGCCTCGATGACCTGCTGCAAAACAAAACTCGGGCAAAACAGCTCGGTGAAAACGGCCTCCAGCTTGTCAGCGCACGCTACGACTTCCCCGCCTACATCGCCGGTCTTGAGACGATGTTTGAACGTGCCATCGGCGAATCCAGCCGGTGCGCCCCACACAGTCCCCCACTTGAGGGGGGTTACAGTTCTAAGCCCGCCATTACAGTTCCTGCGTAATGAAAAAAACGTCCGTTCCCGATGAACCCCAAGTGCGGCGCATCCTCAAGGCCCAGAGCCGGCTGGGGCGCCTGAGAATGCGTTTTGCCATGCGTTTCAAACGCTGCATGTGGCTCGCAGTCGTCAATGGCACTCACGCCGTCAAACGGCTGTTCGACGTCTTGATCAGCATCATCGCATTAATCCTTGCCGCACCGTTGATGACCGTCATCGCCCTGCTGATCCGCCGGGACGGAGGACCGGTTTTTTTCAAACAGCGGCGCATCGGATTCAATGGCCGTGACTTCGAAATGCTGAAGTTCCGTTCCATGTGCATTGATGCCGAGGCCAAGCTGAACCAGCTCCTCGCCCAAAACGAAAAATCTCAAGGCATCACCTTCAAGATGAAGAACGACCCTCGCGTCACTCCCATCGGACGCTTCATTCGCAAGGCGTCCATTGATGAACTGCCCCAGTTCCTCAATGTGCTCAGGGGAGACATGTCCATCGTCGGGCCGCGTCCGTGCCTGCCACGTGAGGCCGCGCTTTATTCCAGCGCCGACCGCCGCCGTCTACACGCCAAGCCAGGCATCACCTGCCTGTGGCAGGTAGGCGAGCGCGAAGGCCGCTTCTGGGAAATCGGCGACCGCAACAACATCGACTTCGGCGAGCAGGTTTCCCTCGATGTGCGCTACATCGAAAGCCACTCCTTCCTGCGGGATCTCTGGATCCTGCTCAAAACCATTCCAGCCATCGTGTTGGGCAAAGGCATGTAACCATGGACGTTTTTATCATCTGCCCGGATTATCGTAAATGCGCCGGCTTTGCCCGCCGCATTCGCCCTCTTGCTCTCTGGCCCGTATTGGGCCGCACTTTGCTGGATCTCTGGTTGGAGCATCTCGCCGCTGCTGGAGTCAAGCACGCCACCATTCTGGCGGCTGATCGGCCGCAGGAGATTCGACATGCCGTGGATCAAGGCGGGCGCTGGGGATTGTCCATCACCGTTCTGTCTGTCAAGCGCGAGCCCAGCATTGAGGAAACGCGGTTGCGTTTCACGGGCAAAGACTCGTTGGGAATAGCTCCCAACATCATCACGCTGGACACCCTGCCGTCGATGCCGCACAAGCCGCTGTGGGAGAGCTCCTCCGCTTTGTTCGAAATCATGCTGGGCAATCTGCGAGGCACACCACCCGAATCACACCTGACCATGCGCGAGATCGCCCCGGAGGTGCATGTCAGCACACGGGCACGCATTGCAGCCACGGCAAAAATCGAAGGCCCTGTCTGGATCGGCCCACAGGTCATCGTGGGAGACAATGCACAGATTCTCGCAGGCACTGTCATCGAAGAAGCCGCTTACATTGACCGCAACGCCATTGTCAGTGAGAGCTGGGTGGGGCCGAACACTTATGTGGGCGCCCTGACCAATGTTCACAACTCCTTCGCCTGGGGTGGCGGCATCGAAAACTGGAGCAAGGGCTCGTTTCTGGAGGTGACGGATGACTTTCTGCTCGCCAACCTCACTCATCAGCCTTTTGGGGGTGTTCGCAGCGGCTGGCTTACCCGCATTGCCGGGCTCCTGCTGATGCTGCTGACTTCTCCGCTGGCGCTGCTGTATGCACTTTGGACTCGCATTGTGAAATGGCAGTCAGCCTTGGAGAGCCGGCAGGTCGTGCTGCCTCCACCGAACAAGCAGGACCGCTTCAGCCCCAGCACGCGGCTATATTCCCTCACATCCGCACCAGGTTTATTTTCCCGCTGGCCGGAGCTCTGGGCCGTCTGGCGTGGCGACATGCATCTGGTGGGCAATCGTCCCCTCTCCCAGGCTCGCGCGTCGCTGCTGACCAACGAATTTGAACGCATGTGGTTCGATGCTCCCGCCGGCGTCTTCTCCTACGCTGACATCATGAACGACGGCATGCACAGCACTGACAACGACACCGCGCACAGCGCATGTTACGCCATTCATCGCAGCCTGCGGCTGAACATCCGCATCCTCATGCACTGCCTGCCTCGCTTTTTATTGCCTCTGTCCCGCAAGGACCATGGCATTCCCACCAACACCTCAACCCAAACCTGCACCTAAGCCATGACACTCACCGCATCCGCCCAGCTCACCGCCCCTGCCGAACTCTGCGCCGCCACCGCACGCCTCTGGCGCGACCGCCTTGATCTTGAGATCAAACCCGGGCATGAAGAGGTCTGCATTGATTTGTCCAAGACACGTTTCATCGACAGCTCCGGCCTCGGTGTCCTGCTGACACTGAACAAAAACCTCCGCGCCCGTGGAGCCAGCTTGAAACTGATCAATCCTTCATCCGCCGTCTGCCAGTTAATCGAACTGACAAGACTTCATCGCGTTTTCGAAATCATCCACGATTGATCGCTCATGTCGGTTCCTCAGCAGCAATTCGATGGCTTTCGGCTCGATTTTCCAGCAACCCTGGATGATGCGCGCAATGCCGTTCGCTCGGTCATTAAGTGGCTGGCAGATCAGCAGATCCTGCCGGACGAGTGCCAGCAATGGGAGCTGGTGCTGGCAGAAGCTGCGAACAATGCTGTGAATTACGCCACCCCCGAACAGTCTCTGCTCACGGTCCGCATCGAAGCAGCGCTGTCCGCGCACGACATCGAAGTACGCATCACCGATCATACCAGCGGCTTTGACTGGCCTGACCATGTGGAGCTGCCTGAAGACGATGAGTGCGATCATGGACGTGGCCTCTTCATCATCAGTTCTCTCACCGATCACGTCTCCTACCTTCGTGGCAAGGGGCACAACGTGCTCTGTCTGAGGTCGCAGCGCAAATCCACCCCAAAGCCCCACGAGGACACCGAGGCGACTCTCGAACTCATGACCGCCGAGGTCGCCTCATGTTACGAAACGCTTGCCAACATCTTCCGGCTCATCGCAGATGCTGGCAATGATGTGGAACCAGTCGCACTCGCTTCGCGCTGGCTTGAAGAACTGCGTGAACTGGCTGGTGCAGATTTTTTGGTGCTACGCATGGCAGGCACCGAAGCTGGCAGGCTTCCCATCGTAGGCGGTGTGCCATCAGCCATCGCCTGGGACCCGCTGCTGGAACTTCGCAACCACGATGCCGTTGAAACCCTCGCAGCTGTCACTCGTCAGGATCAATGGTTTGATGAAAGCACCACCTTTGCCACCGCAGACCCGCTGCGAAAAGCAGGCGAACATATCAGCGGACTTTCTCATCCTCTCGAAAGCGGCGGTGATCTTGCAGGCGTGCTTACCGTGGGCGTTTTCAAACCCCGCTGGGAGCCTTCTGCACGTGAATTGAATGTGGTGCGCAGCCTTGGCGATTTTCTCGGTGCTCTGCTGCACGGTTTGCACCGGCGCGATGAAGCCAATCAGTCCCGCCTCATGAAACGTGAACTGCAGATCGCCGCTGACATTCAGCGCTCCCTGCTTCCTGCCGAGCTGCCGCAGACACCTTTCGTCCACTGTGCGGCCCACCTGGCCACCGTGGGAGAAGTAGGTGGAGACTATCTGGATGCCATCCTCCTGCCGGACGGCAGCCTTTTGTTTGTCGTGGCTGATGTCATGGGAAAAGGAGTTCCGGCCGCATTGTTTGCCACCGCCTTTCACAGCCTGCTGCATTCTCATCTCGATCTGGCTTCGCAGCCATCACGTCTCATGCGACGCCTGAACAAGGCGATGTTTGCCGAGCTGGATCGGGCCGACATGTTCATCACAGCACAGCTCGTTCATATCAGCGCAGACGGCCTCACGCTGCAGGTCTGTGGTGCCGGACATGCCCCGCTGCTCCTCAGCGGTGGCAGTCAAATTCAAGAGGTCTGCGCCGACGGCCCACCGCTCGGTGTCACTGCTGATGCCGACTATCAGGATTTCTCGGTCAGCCTCGCCTCATACACGCATGTGCTCCTGCACACGGATGGCTTGAGTGACGTGGTTTCCGGTGGCGGCATTCTAAGTCGTGATGAACTCCACACCTGGCTTCGGGGCGTGGCAGCGGCGGCCTCAGATGCCGGCACTTCACGCGACAGCCTGCACCGTCTGCACCGCAGTGCGGTCGATGCCGCAAGCCAGCAGGACGATGCCACCTTTATGATTATCACTCGTGGTGCGCAGACGCTCACCGCCAACACCCAAAACTCCCTGTCTCATGCCAAAGGTTAGCCCCATACTCGTCGTCGATGACGAACCACACATGCGCCGGGTGGCAGAACTCAGCATGAAGCCGCTTGGTCATCCTATCTTGCTTGCTGGAGACGGCCAGGAAGCTGTGAACCTAGCCAGGAGCCACCAGCCCTGCGTCATTCTGCTTGATCACATCATGCCAGTGATGGACGGCAAGGCGGCGCTCCAGCTGTTGAAGGCCGATCCCGCGACACGCGACATCCCTGTCATCATTCTCAGCTCACGTGGTCAGCTTGCTGTGGGCCAGTACCAGGGATTTGAGACCGCCACGATGTTTGTCTCCAAGCCTTTCAGCCCCGCCCTGCTCCGCCGTGAAGTCGAGCGGTTGATCTTAGCCTCCGAGCCTCTGGAACCTCAACTTACCACCGTATGAAACAACGCCTGGATCTTTTCATCATGATCGACGCCTGCGGGTGGGAGATCATCAAGGACCGCCCTCAGTTTCTCCGCACACTGGCGCCGCATCGTCGCAAACTCGAAAGTGTCTTTGGTTACAGCAGCACCTGCGTTCCTAGCATTCTCAGCGGTCACTGGCCAGATGAGCATCACAACTGGTGCTACTTCATCCATGATCCAAAGAATTCCCCCTTCCGCAGTCTGAGCTGGTTGCGCTGGCTCCCCAAAGCGCTGACCAGCCGCCGCATCGTTCGGCGTTATCTCACCAAGATTGTCAAATCGACGTTGGGGTTCAAAGGCTACTTCGATCTCTACAACATTCCCTTCCACCTCATCCACCTGTTTGACTTCACCGAGAAAAAAAGCCCGCTGCAACCGTGCGGAATGAACCGCGGCCCCAATGTGTTTGATCTTCTGGTGGAGAAAGGCGTGCCCTATTTTGTCACCGAGCCCAATCTGAGTGAAGAAATCAATCGTGATCGCTTGATTGCCGACATAAAAGACGAACGCATCGACTTCGCCTTTCAGTACTGGGCCGGGTTGGATGGCCTGCTGCATCGTGTGGGCAATCAATCGCCCGAGATTGACACCAAACTTGCTGAGTACGAAGCCTGGATCACCCAGACCATGGCGGTGGCTCAAAAGCACTACCGTGAGGTAAATCTTCACGTCTTCAGCGACCACGGCATGGCAAACTGCGATCAGCATCTGGATCTCCGCAGTAAAATCGACGCGCTGGGTCTGCGCATCGGCACCGACTACAATGTGGTCTATGACAGCACGATGGCCCGCTTCTGGTTTTTCAGCGACGCGGCACGCCAGAAGATCCCCCTCGTCTTGCAAGGCGTTCCGGAAGGCCGCATCATGCCAGATGAAGAGCTGAAGCGTTTCCGCGCTCACTTTGCAGACGGACGTTTTGGGGAACTCATCTTTCTCGTCCAAGAGGGTGTGTTGATTGTCCCCAGCCACATGGGCGAGCGTCCCATCCGTGCCATGCATGGCTATCATCCGCATGATCCCCAGAGCTACGCGACGCTCTTTAGCAACACGTCCAGTGTCCCGCCTGACATCACGCACATTCCGCACATTCATCGCCTGATGGAAAAAGCCCTGGAACGGCCGGACGTGAAATGTGCCGAGCCTTCCATCCACGCCCTGGCAGCCTGACATCAGCAGGTTCATTCCTCTTTTCAGGCACAGCACTTTCAAAGAGGTTGACGAAACCCAGGAATCCATGCTTGCCATCTGATGGCTAAATCCTGCGGCCTTCGCATCATCATTGCGGTTGATCCCAACCTCCGGCTGAGGCTCATCAAGGAGCAGTCACCGAAGGCTCATGCCCATGAATGATGCGCGCCAACGTGCAGGAGCCCCCCCCAGTTCTCCCTTCGCTGAGCCCATATTATAAACCCATTCCCCGCAGCTGCGGGGATTGTTGAGCGCAGGACTCGCCGCGAGATTTTTAGCCTCACGATGACCTACGACACCGTCAAACAAAACATTTGGAGCAACGCTATCTCCAACTACCTGCGCACTTTTGTCGGCATCGTTGTCGGGCTGGTGACTTTTCGGTTGTTATACCAGGCTCTTCCGCGCGAATCGTTTGGCTTTTGGTCTCTCCTATGGAGTGTTTTCGGTTACGGCATTTTGTTGGATTTCGGCTTTGGTTTTGCCGCACAAAAACGTGTCGCCGAACTCTCGGTCAAAGGTGAATGGCACAAGCTCAGCCAGGTGCTGAGCACCATCCTTTTCTTTTATCTCGGCGTCGCCGCTCTCATGGCGGCCACAGTGGCGCTCGGGGCCGATCAGATCGTGCACGCCTTTGGAGTTTCCGCCGCGAATCATGCTGAGTTTCGCATCGTGCTGATCGTCTTCTTCGCCGCCATCGGCCTCGCGTTCCCCCTGGGCATATTCCCGGAAATCCTGCGGGGTCAGCAGCGCATCAGCACCGTCAACAACATCATTACAACGGCCATGCTCATGCGCATGGCCGTCATTGCCTGGGCAGTTTACGCAGGCTGGGGCCTGCTGGCCATCATGCTCACGGCATTGTTCTTTGCCCTGGCACCAGACCTTGTATCCGCCTTCTTCGCCCTGCGCCACATGCCAGAGGTGAAGCTGCGGCCGCGCTTTTTTTCAAAGTCCATCATGCGTGAAACGATGGGCTTCTCCATCTTTGCCTACATCAGCACGGCCACCAATATCGTGCTGGGAAAAACGGACCAGTTGGTGCTCGGCGCCACTCTTTCCATCGGTGCCGTGGCCATCTATCAGGCCGGGGCCAAAGTCGCCGAAGTATTTGCTCAGTTCACCAAGCAGTTGCAGGACACCCTGTCCCCCGCTGCGGCCCATCTTCATGCAACCGGCGACCACTCTGCGCTTCGCGATCTGCTGCAACGCGGCACGCGATGGAGCGCCATCATCGCCACACCGTTGTATGTTCTCTGCGCCTTTGAACTCGAGCCACTGCTAAAAGTACTCACGGGCGACAAGCACATCGCCACTGAAACCTGGCAGGTCGCCCAGGTGCTGCTGCTCTGGTTCTACAGTTCAGCGCTCACTCACAGCGTCAGCAAACGCATATACATGATGTCTGGGCATGAGCGCCGCCTCATGTGGCTGGGCCTTGGAGAGGCGGCGGTGAATCTCGCATTGAGCATCACCCTGGCGCTGATATTTAAAAACGTGGTCAGCGTGGCGGTGGGCTCGCTCATTCCTACCCTCTTCTTCGGCTGGTGCCTGCTCTGGCCCTGGGTGGCCCGGGATGTGAGCCTCCATCCATGGCAGCTGTTTCGTGAAACAGTGCTGCCAAGCTGGATTGCCTGCATTCCATCCGCACTCATTTTGGGCGCTCCGCTTGTGTTCCCAGACCTGCAGATCGAGAACACATGGTTGCGCATTCTCCTCATGGGAAGCGCAGGCGGGCTCACTTCGCTCCTGTGCGTGTGGTCTGGGACGTTGACTCCTTCAGAGCGCCAGGCACTCCGCTCACGCTTTCCCGCTCCCTTCAGAAAAAATCCACCCGCGCTCCAGGCCGCTTGATCCCCCCCATGCAAGCATCCCACATTCTCCGCAAGTACGATCCGGCCCAGTGGGGCGGAACCGAGACTGCCGTGCAACGCCTTGTTCAAGGCCTGCAAATGCACGGCATTTCCTCCATGGTGCATGCTCCACAAAACGCCAGTCACAGCGATATTGATCCTCTGCGCGATGCAGGCGCCAAAATTCAGCGCTATCGAGCATTTGTTCCCGTGCTGGGAATTTCCGCCGCACAACGCGATGCTCTCGTTTCATGGGGCGGCAATCTGTTTTCATTTGAGCTCTTCCGGCAGCTGCGGGTCAGTCGTTCACAGGTGATGCACTCACATGCACTCAATCGAATCGCCGGCATCAGCCTGATGGCAGCAAGGTCACGCGGCGTCCCTCATGTGATCACCCTGCATGGCGGCGCTCTCGATATTCCTGATGAAGTGAATGCCCAGCTCACCGCCCCACTGAAAGGTGGCTTCGAGTGGGGCAAGGCCCTCGGCGCGCTCGTGCGCAGCCGCCACGTGCTTAAAAACACGGATGCCGTCTTCACCTGCAATCCGCGCGAAGCTGCCCTGCTGCAGGAAAAATACCCCCAGCAGCGCATCATCGTTCAGCCACACTCAGTTCCCGCCGCCCAATACGCAGTGGACAGCCGCGCAGCCGCGCTCAAAGCCTATCCGCAGATCGCCAACCGTGATCTCATCGTCAAAGTCGCACGCCTTGATCCAGCCAAAAACCTGCCATGGCTCGTGCGACAACTGCCCGCGATCAAACGCCGCCATCCACGCGCCATGCTCGTGCTCATCGGAGCTGGGACCACGCAGTCCGTAGTCGAAGAGTTGAATCGCGAGATCGCCCGGCTGGGCTTGGCCAATGACGTCCTTCTAACTGGCGGCCTTGAATCAGGCTGCGCTGAATTGATCGGCCTCATCCAGTCCGCACGTCTGTTTGTTCTATGTTCGACGGCCGAACCATTCGGCATCGTCATCCTGGAGGCTTGGGCCGCAGGCACTCCGGTGCTTTCTTCCCGCACATCAGGCCCCGCATCGCTGATCGAGCACGGCCGGACAGGACTGCTCTACGACCTTGATAAGACTGCCGATTTTCACTCAGGCATCGACACCCTGATGATGAACAACAAGCTCCACCGCCACCTCAGCTCGGAGGCTCTAGATCATGTTCGAGCGGAATATGATGTGCCCACTGTCGCGGCTCGCGTCGCTCGTGTTTACGAAGAATTGGTCGAAGCGAAAAACCTTAAGGGTTCAAAAAGTCAAACTCACCGCCAGCCAGTTCAGTTCGCCGCCAAACTGTCATGAGTGATCCTCTCATCAGCATCGTCATGCGTTCCTTCAATGAGGCCTGGGCGCTGAAAGAAACACTGCCCGCGCTTGTCGCGCAAAACTGGCAGAACCTGGAACTGATCGTCATCGACAGTGGTTCGACTGACGGCTCTCAGGAGCTGATCCGTGCCGCGAAACCTGCACACTTCATCCAAATCACACCTCAGGAGTACAATCCCAGCCGCGTGATGAATCACGGCATGCGGCTCGCCAGCGCAGAACGCGTGATCTTTCTCAACGCCGATGCGACACCGCAAAATAATCACTGGTTGAGGCCCCTGGCAGAAACACTCGACGACTCCAGCGTCGCCGCGTGTTTTGGAAGGCAGATTCCACGCCCCGACTGCCAGGCGGTGTTTGCCTGCGACTACGACCGCTGCTTTGGGCCTGAACGTGAATCCGCGCACTGGGATCATTTTTTTAGCATGGTCAGTAGCGGCCTGCGCAAGGACGTATGGCAGCAGCGCGGCTTCCGCGAAGACCTTCAATACGCAGAAGACGACGAGTACACACGCTGGTGCCGGGCGCAGGGTTACAAGGTGTCTTACGTCCAGGAGTCAGTGGTGATGCACAGCCACAACTACACACCGCAGCAAAGCTGGAAGCGTTCCTTTGGGGACGCCCGCGCCATCGGCAAGGCATGGTCTCACCGACCTGGAGTCTTTAACTGGCCCCAGACTGTTTTCCTCGGCTGGCTCAACGATGTGCGGCATGACCTGCGCTGGTGCATCACTCATGGTCGCCTCCGTGAGATCGCTCACGCAATGTGCATTCGCTGGCAGCAGCGCCGTGGCAAGCTGGCGGGATTCCATCAGGGATGGCGCGAACAACAGGAGGTGTCCCCATGAAAATTCTCGTTCTTACCAATCTTTACCCGCCTCACTACGTCGGCGGTTATGAACTGCGCTGCGCTGCGATCACCGAGGCACTGCGGCAGCGCGGCCATGACGTGCACGTGCTCACGTCCAATCATGGAGTGCAAGGCAGCCCTCCGCTCGCAGAACCGCATGTCGATCGGAGTCTGCGCATTCACGGCTACTACGGTCACCCGTGGCTGGGATTGAACGCCCTCAAGCATCTCGAACTGCACAACAATCAAACCGTGCGTGAGGCACTCACCATACTGCGGCCAGATGTCGTCCATGTCTGGTGCATGGGCGGCCTGTCCAAGTCCCTCTGCCTCACTCTACAGCGCAGCGGTGTACCGACCGTCTATGATGTCAGCGATCACTGGATTTTGCGCAGTCTCACTGGCGATGTCTGGCTCGACTGGTGGAATCGCAGCCGCGGGTCTCTCG